>JBBJMS010000085.1:0-14306 GCA_037720315.1 Variovorax sp.
GTTTCGGCCAGCACGCGCTTGACCTCGGCCGCGTCGATGCGCGTCGAGTCGCTGCGCATGGCCACCTGTTCCAGCACGTTGCGCAGCTCGCGCGTGTTGCCGCGCCAGTGCTGCGCGGCCAGCAGCGCGAGCGCATCGGCCATCAGCTCGGGCGGTGCCTCGCCGCTGCGCTGCGCCATGTCCTCGCCGAGCGCCTCGACCAGCGCCGGGATGTCGCCGCGCCGCTCGCGCAAGGGCGGCACCCGCAGCGGCAGCACGTTGAGCCGGTAATACAGGTCTTCGCGAAAGCGCCCTTCGCGCACCAGCGCCGGCAGGTCGCGCGAAGTGGCGGCGATCACGCGTGCATCGAAGGCCACCAGCTTGTTGGAACCGAGCGGCTCGATCTCGCCTTCCTGCAATGCCCGCAGCAGCTTGGCCTGCATGGCCAGCGGCATGTCGCCGATCTCGTCGAGAAACAGGGTGCCGCCGTCGGCCAGCTTGAACTTGCCTTCGCGGCCGCGGCGGTCGGCGCCCGTGAATGCGCCGGGTGCGAAGCCGAAGAACTCCGCTTCCAGCAGCGTGTCCGGCACGGCCGCAATGTTGAGGCTGACGAAAGGCCGTTGGCCCGCGCCGACGCGGTGTGGATGGCATGCGCGAGCAGTTCCTTCCTGTGCCGGTCTCGCCCAGGAGCAGCACCGGGCTGGACGACTGCGCAGCGCGCCGGGCGTGCCGCTTGATGTCCACCGCCGCCGGACTGCTGCCGATGAAGCTGGCAAAGGTGTATTTGGCGCGGCGCTGGCCGTCGGGCGACTGCGCAAGCAGCGGATTGGCGCGCTGCGTGGCGAGTTCGCGCCGCGCATCGTCGAGGTCGCGCTGCAGCATCGCGAACTTGCTGATCAGCGGCTGCAGCGTCGTCTCGGGATGATCGAACAGCACGATGCCGATCGCGCCGATCACGTCGCCGAGCACATAGCCCGCGTCGCCTTCGCGCTCTTCGTGCAGCGGGATGCGGCTGACGACGAAAGTGCCGGCCTTGTTGGTGAGCAGGTCGATGAGGATCGGCTTGCCGGTGTCGAGCACCTGGCGCATCTGGGTGTTGGGAATCACCTCTTCCACGAGCCGGCCGACGAACTGGTCGGCCGATGCAAAGCCGAGTCGCGGCAGGAAGCGCTTGTAGCCCTCGTTCACCCAGACGATGCGCCCGCGGCGGTCAACCAGGAACATGCCTTGGCTGATGCTGGAGAACAGATGGAACATCGAGCGCGCGGCGAGCGCGAGGATGCCGTCGGCGTCGAGTGGGAGCGTGGTTCGCAAGGTGTGGTTGCAGTTGGCGAGGCACGAATCTAGCACCCGCCGATGCGTTCCCGATGCGCGCCGGCCGACAGGATTCAGGCGGAACCCATCGAGGAACGGCACTCCACGCATCAAAACCCGAAACAAACCGCATCAATCCGGTCATCGAAACTGATTAGGATGCGAGGTTTTTTCCAGTGGACGCCAAGATCTCATGAGGACCCCCCGGTTTCCCGCTTGCTCGCTGGCAATCGCCCTGCTGCTTTCGGCCTGCGCGCTGCCGCGCCCCCCCGCGCAAGTGCCAGCACCGACGCCTGCGCATTGGCACACACCGCTGCCCGGCGCTTCGGCCGCGCTGCCCCACGGCGGCTCTGCGGCGGCGATGGCGCAATGGTGGCGGCAGCTCGACGATCCGCTGCTGGTGGAGCTGATCGATGCGGCGCAGGCGGCGAGCTCCAACGTGGCCGGCGCTGCGGCGCGGATTGCAGAGGCGCGCGCATCGCGGGTCGCGGCAGGTGCAGCGCTCGCGCCCAATCTCAACGGCACGCTGTCCGCGAGCCGCAGCAACTCGCCGACAGGCGGCTTCGGCGCCAGCGGCACCGCTGCACCGGTGGGGGGCGCGACATCGTCGGCCGCAGTCGCGTCCAGTCCCCCGATCACCACGCTGCAGGCCGGCCTGCAGTCGAGTTGGGAAGTCGATCTGTTCGGCGGCCTGCGCGCAAGCCGCGATGCGAGCCAGGCGCGCCTTGCCGGCGCCGATGCCAACTGGCATCAGGCGCGGGTGTCGGTCGCGGCCGAAACGGCCAACGCCTACCTTGGTGAGCGCGCCTGCCGGCGGCAGCTGGCGGTGGCAATGTCCGACGCACAGTCGCGCGCCGAAACGGCCAGGCTGACCGACCTGTCCGCGCGCGCCGGCTTTACCGCGCCGGCCGACGCCGCGCTCGCACGCGCCGGCGCGTCCGATGCATCGGCCCGCCTGACGCAGCAGCGCGGACAGTGCGCGCTTTTGCAGCAGGCGCTGGTGGCGCTGAGCGGAATCGACGCAAGAACGCTGCAGTCGAAGCTGGACGCCGCACCGCCCGACCGCATGCTGCCGGCGGTGCAGGCCATCGGCAGCGTGCCGGCCGAAGCGCTGGCGCAGCGGCCCGACGTGTATGCGGCGGAACTCAACGTCGCCGCGGCCAGTGCCGATGCCGGCGCGGCGCAGGCGCAGCGCTATCCACGGTTGTCGCTGCAAGGCTCGATCGGCCGGCTGCAGCTGCGCACAAGCGGCTTCAGCCAGACGCTCGACACCTGGACCGTTGGCCCCGTCTCGCTCACCGTGCCGATCTTCGATGGCGGCACGCTGGCGGCCAATGCCGTGGCCGCGCGTGCGCCTACGACGAGGCCGCATCGCTGTACCGGGCCAGCGTGCGCCAGGCGGTGCGCGAAGTCGAAGAAGCGTTGATCAACCTGCAGAGCACCGATGCGCGCGCCGGCGACGCCGATGCCGCGGTGCTGAACTACCAAAGCTCTTTCGATGCCACCCGTGCGCGCTACGAAAGCGGCCTGGCCAGCCTGTTCGACCTGGAAGACGCCCGGCGCACGCTCTTCTCCGCGCAAACTGCACGCGTCGCATTGCAGCGCGAGCGCGCGGAGGCCTGGGTGTCGCTCTACCGCTCGATGGGCGGCGGCTGGTCGCGCCCGGACGCGCTCACGACAACAACCTCATCGCCTGTCGCATCCCAATGAAAACCATGAAGCGCTCCACCCTCGTCGTCGTCTTCATTTCTGCGCTGTTGCTCGCAGCGGCAGTGGCGTTCTGGATCACGCGCGGCAAGCCGGCCGGCAACGGCGCCGCGCCGACGGATGCAGCCGCGCCGCAAGCGAAGCCCTCGCTGACGGTCACCGTGGCCCGCCCGGAAACCAGCGAACTCAGCATCACGCTCGCCGCCAACGGCAATGTCGCGGCTTGGCAGGAGGCCAGCGTCGGCTCCGAATCGCGCGGCCTGCGGCTGGCCGAGGTGCGGGTGAACGTCGGCGACGTGGTGAAAAAGGGCCAGGTGCTCGCCACCTTCTCGACCGAAACGGTGCAGGCGGACGTCGCGCAGGCGCGCGCTTCCGTGGCCGAAGCGCGGGCCACCGCCGCCGATGCCGCCGGCAATGCGGCACGCGCCCGCACGCTGGAACAGACCGGCGCACTGAGCCAGCAGCAGATCAACCAGTACCAGACGGCCGAGCAGACCGCGAAGGCGCGTGTCGAGGCGGCGCAGGCCGTGCTGGCGGCGCAGCAGGTGCGCGGCCGCAATACCCAGGTGCTGGCGCCAGACGACGGCGTGATATCGGCCCGCACGGCAACGGTCGGCAGCGTGCTGGCCACCGGCACCGAACTGTTCCGGCTGATCCGCCAGGGCCGCCTCGAATGGCGGGCCGAAGTCACCGCAGCCGAGCTCGGCCGCATCAAGGTCGGCACGCCGGTGGTGATTGCCAGCGCCAGCGACACGAAGGTCGAAGGCAAGGTGCGCAGCATCGCGCCGACGGTCGACCCGCAGACGCGCAATGCCCTGGTGTATGTGGACATTCCGAACGTACTGGCCAATACCGGCATCAAGGCCGGCATGTTCGCCCGGGGCGATTTCCAGCTCGGCCGCAGCAGCGCGCTGACGGTGCCGCAGGCGTCGATCGTGCCGCGCGACGGCTTCAACCACCTGCTGCTGCTGCAGCCGGACAACCGCGTCTCGCAGATCAAGATCGAAACCGGCCGCCGCGTCGGCGACCGGGTCGAGATCACGATGCCGCTGCCGGCCGATGCGCGGGTGGTGGTGCAAGGCGCCGGCTTCCTCAACGACGGCGACCTGGTGCGGGTGGTCGACGCGCCGGCCGCGGTGGCGGTCAAGTAGGAGCAGCCTGATGAACGTCTCTGCCTGGTCCATTCGCAACCCGATACCCGCGGTGATGCTGTTCGTGCTGCTCACCTTCGCGGGCCTGCTGTCCTTCAACGCGATGAAGGTGCAGAACTTTCCCGACATCGACCTGCCGACGGTGACTGTCACGGCTTCGCTGCCGGGCGCGGCGCCGTCGCAGCTCGAAACCGACGTGGCGCGCAAGCTCGAGGATGCCATCGCCACCATCCAGGGGCTCAAGCACATCACGACCAAGGTGCAGGACGGCGCGGCCACGCTGATCGTCGAGTTCCGGCTCGAGAAACCGGTGCAGGAGGCGGTCGACGACGTGCGCTCCGCCGTGCAGCGCGTGCGCGCCGACCTGCCCGCCGACGTGCGCGATCCGGTCATCACCAAGCTCGACCTGGGCGCGCAGCCGGTGCTGGCGTTCACCATTTCGTCGACACGCCTGGATGCCGAAGGCCTGTCGTGGTTCGTCGACAACGACGTCACCCGCAAGCTGCTGGCGCTGCCCGGCGTGGGTGCGATCAACCGGGTCGGCGGCGTCACGCGGCAGGTGCATGTGGACCTCGACCCGGCTCGCCTGCAGGCGCTCGGCGCAACCGCTGCCGACATCTCGCGCCAGCTGCGCCAGGTGCAGACCGAGAGCGCCGGCGGTCGCACCGACCTGAGCGGCAGCGAGCAGCCGGTTCGCACGCTGGCAACGGTCAAGTCGGCGGCAGAGCTGGCGGACCTGCAGATCGCGCTGACCGACGGCCGGCGCATCCGGCTCGACCAGGTCGCGCGCATCAGCGACACCATCGCCGAGCCCCGCGCCGCCGCGCTGCTCGACGGCAAGACGGTGGTCGGCTTCGAGGTGGCGCGCAGTCGCGGCGCGAGCGAGGTCGAGGTCGGCGCGGCCGTTCAGAAGGCGCTGGTGGAACTGCGCGCACAGCATTCGGACATCGTGCTCACCGAAGCCTTCAACTTCGTCGATCCGGTGGAGGAAGAGTACAACGGCTCGCTGCACCTGCTGTACGAGGGCGCCATCCTCGCGGTGATCGTGGTGTGGCTCTTCCTGCGCGACTGGCGCGCGACCTTCGTCTCGGCGGTCGCGCTGCCGATGTCGGTGATCCCGGCCTTCGCGGGCATGTACCTGCTCGGCTTTTCGGTCAACGTGATCTCGCTGCTGGCGCTGTCGCTGGTGGTCGGCATTCTGGTGGACGACGCGATCGTCGAGGTCGAGAACATCGTGCGCCACCTGCGCATGGGCAAGTCGCCCTACCAGGCGGCCATGGAAGCGGCCGACGAGATCGGCCTGGCGGTGATCGCAACCACCTTCACCCTGATCGCGGTGTTCCTGCCGACCGCCTTCATGAGCGGAATTGCCGGCAAGTTCTTCAAGCAGTTCGGCTGGACGGCTTCGCTCGCGGTGTTCGCATCGCTGGTGGTCGCGCGGGTGCTCACGCCGATGATGGCCGCCTACATCCTGAAGCCGCTCGTCGGTGCCGAGAAGGAACCGCGATGGCTCTCCATCTACATGCGGATGGCCGAATGGTGCATGCGCCACCGCCTGGCGACGATGGTGCTGGCGACGCTCTTCTTCTTCGGCTCGATCGCGATGATCCCGCTCCTGAAGACAGGCTTCATCCCGCCCGACGACAACTCGCAGACGCAGGTGTATCTGTCGCTCGCACCCGGCTCGACGCTCGCGCAAACCACGGCTGCGGCCGAGGACATCCGGCGCCGGGTGATGGCGGTGGAACATGTGCGCAGTGTCTACACCACCGTCGCCGGCGGCAGCGCGGGCGGCGACCCGTTCGCGAGCTTTGGCACGCCCGAGACCCGCAAGGCCACGCTCACCATCAAGCTCGACGAGCGTGGCGACCGGCCGCGCAAGCAGGTGATAGAGAACAACATCCGCGCCGCGCTCGAAACGCTGCCCGGCGCCCGCACCACCGTCGGCCTGGGCGGCTCCGGCGAGAAGTACGTCCTGGCGCTCTCGGGCGAGGACCCGACGGCCCTGACGACTGCCGCCCGCGCCGTCGAACGCGACCTGCGCACGGTTGCCGGACTGGGCAACATCACGTCCACCGCGAGCCTGATCCGACCCGAGGTCGCGGTGCGGCCGGACTTCGCGCGCGCCGCCGACCTGGGCGTCACCAGCTCGGCCATCGCCGAGACGCTGCGCGTCGCGACGCTGGGCGACTACGACCAGGCCTTGCCCAAGCTCAACCTCGCGCAGCGACAGGTGCCGATCGTGGTGAAGCTGGCGGACTCGGCGCGCGCAGACCTGGCGCTGCTGGAGCGGCTGTCGGTGCCCGGCGCGCGCGGACCGGTGATGCTGGGCCAGGTCGCCACGCTCACCGTGGAAGGCGGCCCGGCGGTGATCGACCGGTACGACCGCTCGCGCAACGTCAACTTCGAGATCGAGCTGTCGGGCCTGGGCCTCGGCGACGCCAAGACCGCGGCGATGGCGCTGCCGTCGATTCGCAACCTGCCGCCGGGCGTGCGCGTGGCCGAGGTCGGCGATGCCGAGGTCATGACCGAGCTGTTCGCCAGCTTCGGCCTCGCCATGCTGACCGGCGTGCTGTGCATCTACATCGTGCTGGTGCTGCTGTTCAAGGACTTCCTGCATCCGGTCACCATCCTGTGCGCGCTGCCGCTGGCACTGGGCGGTGCATTCGTCGGCCTGCTGATCGGACAGAAGGCGCTGTCGATGCCTTCGCTGATCGGCTTGATCATGCTGATGGGCATCGCCACCAAGAACTCGATCCTGTTGGTCGAGTACGCGATCGTCGCGCGCCGCGATCACGGCATGAGTCGCTGGGACGCGCTGCGCGATGCCTGCCACAAGCGGGCGCGGCCGATCATCATGACCACGCTCGCGATGGGCGCGGGCATGCTGCCGATCGCGTTCGGCTGGAGCGCGGCGGATTCGAGCTTTCGCGCGCCGATGGCGATGGCGGTGATCGGCGGGCTCATTACATCCACCGTGCTGAGCCTGCTGGTGGTGCCGGCGGTGTTCACCTACATCGACGACATCGAGCACTGGATTCGGCGCACGGTGGCGCGTCTGCGCGGCAGGCCGGCCGATCCGGCCGACGCCAGGGACGGGCCGCCGCCGATCACGCGCGAAGCGCGACGGGCAACCAGCCTCCAGCTGACCTGGCGGCGCGCGTGCTGCTCGGGACCGGCGCCGCGGCGCTGGCCGTGGGCATCGCGTGCAGCGGCCGGCTGCCGCCGCCCGTGCGTAGCCCCTGCGTTGTTCACCTACCGAGGTTCGCTGCGCGCTCGGACAACGCGCCAGCGCCACACGCCCCATGCTCGACAGTTCCAACGACCCCGGAGGCATTCATGACCCGACCGCCGCTGCGTCACATCCTCGTCCTTGCCGCCGCTTACGCTGCGCTCGGCGGCCGCTCAAATGGCGCCCGAAGCGCCGGCGCTGGCGCAGCAGCGCTATGAGCGAGAACTCGCCAGCTGCAACAGCGGCGCGCTGGCGGCACCGGCGCGCGAGGCCTGCGTCCGCGCCGCCGGGCCGCGCTCGACCGTGCCCGCGGCGGCCCGCCCAGCAGCACCCCGATGCCGTCGGCGGACGGCCGCGCGACCGTGGTCGCACCCGAAGGCTCGGCGCCGCCCCCGGGCGCCTCCGATGCGGTGACCTCGCGCGACGGCCGCGCCACCATCGTCCTGCCGGCCGGCCGCACCGTGCCGCAACGACCGTAGGAAGCGGCGCACCGCCCAAGCTCAGCGCTGCAGCGCGTGCCGGCGGTCGCTCATGCGCTTGGCCATGCGCGGCAGGATCAGCACCGACAGCACGATCACGATCAGAACGATCGACATCGGCCGCTGCACGAACACCACCGCACTGCCCTCGCCGATCGACATCGCATTGCGCAGCTGCGCTTCGGCGAGTGGCCCGAGGATCATGCCTACCACCACCGGTGCCGTCGGGAAGTCGAAGCGCCGCATGACGACGCCGATCACGCCGATCACAAAGAGCAGCACCAGGTCGAAGGCGCTCTGGCGCATGCCGTAGGCGCCCACCGTCGCGAAGATCAGGATGCCTGCGTACAGCTGCGGCTTGGGGATCTTGAGCAGCTTGACCCACAGGCCGACCATCGGCAGGTTGAGTACCAGCAGCATCACGTTGCCGATGTAGAGCGAGGCAATCAGCGCCCACACCAGCGCGGCCGATGTGGTGAAGAGCTGTGGCCCGGGCTGGATGCCGTAGTTCTGGAAAGCGCCGAGCAGGATGGCGGTGGTGTTCGAGGTCGGGATGCCGAGCGTGAGCAACGGAATCAGCGCGGCCGTCACCGTTGCGTTGTTGGCCGCTTCGGGGCCGGCCACGCCTTCGATCGCGCCCTGGTTGCCGAACTCGGCCTTGACGTCGCCCTTGGCCAGCTTCTTCTCGGCCGCGTAGCTCAGGAAGGTCGGAATCTCGGTGCCGCCGGCGGGTATGCAGCCGAAGGGCGCACCGATGGCGGTGCCGCGCAGCCATGCCGGAACCGACCGCTTCCAGTCGCGCGCCGTCATGTGCACGCGGCTCAGCTTGTTCTGGCTGTCGACCACGCGGCCTTCGTAGAGCACCGCATAGAGCACCTCGGCCACTGCGAACAGGCCGACCGCGACCAGCACGATCTCGATGCCGTCGAGCAACTCGGGTATGCCGCCGACATAGCGGCCCTGGCCGGAAATCTGGTCGAGCCCGATGCAGCCCACCGCCAGCCCGATGAAGAGCGCCGTGAGGCCGCGCACCGTGCTCTTGCCCAACACCGCGCTCACGGTGGTGAACGCCAGCAGCATCAGCAGGAAGTATTCGGGCGGGCCGAGCTTGACCGCGAACTCGGCCACGACGGGCGCGAACAGCGTGACCACCACGGTGGCGATGGTGCCGGCAACGAAGGAGCCGATGGCTGACGTCGCCAGCGCGGCGCCGGCGCGGCCGCTCTTGGCCATCTTGTTGCCTTCCATCGCCGTCACCATGCTGGCGGTTTCGCCAGGCGTGTTGAGCAGGATGGAGGTGGTCGAGCCGCCGTACATGGCGCCGTAATAGATGCCCGAGAAAAAGATCATCGAAGCCGTGACGTCGACCTTGCCGGTGATCGGCAGCAGCATTGCCACCGCCACCGCCGGGCCGATGCCGGGCAGCACGCCGACCGCCGTGCCGAGCGCGCAGCCGACGAGGCACCACAGCAGGTTGGCCGGCGTGATCGCCAGCGCGAAGCCCTGCATCAATGCGTTGACGGTATCCATGTCAGAGCCAGCCGGTCGAAGTGAGTCCCGGCAGGTTGATCGCAAGGAACTTGGTGAAAAGCCAGAACACCGGCGCCGAGATCAGGATGCCCGTCGCGACGTCGACAAGCCAGGTACGCGGAGCGTTCACCGCCTGTTGTCCATGCGCACGTCGCAGGCCCTGCACCGCCAGCAGATAGCACAGCGTGCAGCTCAGGATGAAGCCGATGGTGGTGATCAGCGCCGCGTTCAGTAGCAGCCCGGCCGACACCCACACGAACCCGCTCCAGTAGCCGTGCGCCGCGCCGCTGGGCGCGTCCATTTCACGAAAGCCACCGCTGCGCGCTTCCCACAGGATCCAGGCGCCGCAGAGGGTGAGCGCGACCGCGACCACCCACGGCAAAAAGTTGGGCCCGACGCCGCCATAGCCGGCTTCGGACGAAATGCCGAGCGCGCCGAAACCAAGCGCGAGACCGATCAGCAGCACCGCAGCGCCGACCGCGGTTTGCGGCCATTGCGCCGTCGGCGTGTAGCCGGGCTCGATCGGTTCGTAACCGCTAGCGCGGGGGTCGGTGTCCGCCATGGTCCGGTCAGACCATGCCGGACTTGACCATCGTGGCGCGCAGGCTCGCGAATTCATCGTCGACGAACTTGGCGAACGGTTCGCCCGACATGACCGCCGAGGTCCAGGCGTTCTTTTCCATTGCTTCGTTCCAGGCCGGCGTCTTGATCGCGGCCAGCACCATGTCGGTCAACGCCTTGCGCTGCTCGGCCGTGATGCCGGGGGCGCCGTAGACGCCGCGCCAGTTGCCGATCTCGACGTCGATGCCCTGCTCCTTCAGCGTCGGCACGTCGATGCCCGGCAGGCGCTTGGCGGAGGTGACGGCAATCGCCTTCATCTTGCCGGCCTTGATGTACTCGGCGAACTCGCTGTAGCCGCTGCCGCCGACGGTCACGTTGCCACCCAGGATGGCAGCCGTCGCCTCGCCGCCGCCGCGGAACGCCACGTAGTTGATCTTGGACGGATCGGCGCCGACCTTCTGCGCGATCATGGCCGCCGCGATGTGCTCGGTGGAGCCACGCGAACCGCCGCCCCACTTCACGCTGCCCGGGTCCTTCTTGAGCTGGTCGACCACGTCCTTCATGGTCTTCATGGGCGAATTGGCCGGCAGCACGAAGACGTTGTATTCGCTCGTGAGGCGCGCGATCGGCGTTGCCTGCGACAGGTTCACCGGCGGCTTGCCGGTGATGATGCCGCCCAGCATCACCGCACCCATCACCATCATCGCGTTCGGATCGCCCTTGGAACCGTTGATGAACTGGGCCAGGCCGAGCGCACCGGCGGCGCCGCCCTTGTTGTCGTAGGTGACCGTGTCGGCCAGCTTGCCGTCGGTCAGCGCCTTGCCGAGCGCGCGGCCGGTGGTGTCCCAGCCGCCGCCGGGGTTGGCCGGAATCATCATCTTGACGTTGGGCGCGGCCCAAGCGGAAAGCGGCAGTGCGCCGGTGGCGGCCAGTGCGGCCAGCGACTTCAAAAAGGTGTCTCGACGCATGCATGTCTCCTTCGATCTAAGAAACTGAACGCCGCTATGATGCGCCGCCCTGCTGTCAGTTGGCTGTCCGGCGCACTGGGGTAAACACCGAAAACCGGGCCATGAAGCTGCTGCTAATCGAAGACGATCCGTCGATGCAAACCACGCTGCAGCGCACCCTCGGGCGCCGCATGATCGACGTGCGGCTGTGCGGCGACGGCGCCCAGGCGCTTGCGCTGTGGCACGCGGTCGAACCCGACGTGGTGGCGCTCGACCTCAACCTGCCGCACCTCGATGGTTTGCAGGTGCTCGGCCAGGCGCGTGCGGACGGCCTGCGCACGCCGGTGCTGCTGTTGACGGCGCGCGGCACGGTCGGCGACCGCATCGTCGGCCTCAACGCCGGCGCGGACGACTACCTGCCGAAGCCTTTCGACCTGGACGAGCTCGAGGCGCGCATCCGCGCCCTGCACCGGCGCCATCAAGGCGGGGGCCAGGACACGCCGATCGCTGCGCTGCAGGTCGGCGGCTTGCGCTGCGACGTGCACAGCGGCGCGATCTACCACCGCGCCGAGGTGCTCGAACTCACGCCGCGCGAGGCTGCGCTTCTGAAGGCGCTGATGCTCAAGCCCGGCCATGCGGTTTCGAAAGAACGTTTGTTCGAGCTGGTGTTTCCGGGCCAGACGGATGTGCAGTACGAGGCGATCGAGGTGGTGGTGTACCGGCTGCGCAAGAAGCTGGCCGGCACCGGCTGCGCCCTGATGACGCTGCGCGGCCTCGGCTATCTCCTGCGCGAAGAAAAGTGATGCGTCCGCATTCGCTGCGCGCCAGGCTCCTGGTCGGCATCCTGGCACCGGTGGCGCTGTTCATCGTGATCAACAGCGTCAGCCTCTATCGCCAGAGTCTCGCGGCCGCCACCACCGCTTACGACCGCACGCTGCTCGCGTCGGCAAAGACCATCGGCGAGCAACTCGACGTGGAAGGCTACGACGAGGCCGCGTCGCTGCGCGCGGTGGTGCCGTACTCGGCGCTGGAAGCATTCGAAGCCGACAACCAGAGCCGCATGTTCTACCGGGTGTCGGCGCTCGACGGCGAGATGATTTCGGGCTATGCGGAGTTGCCGTTCTGGCGCGGCACGCTGCCGGTGCGCCCCCCTTATGCCGCGCTGGTCGACTTCTACGATGCGCGTTTTCGCGAGCAGCCGGTTCGTGTAGCCGTGCTGCTGCAACCGGTGGCCAGCGCGCGCGGCCGCGGCATGGCCGTGGTGCAGGTCGCCGAAACGCTGGCACTGCGCGAAACGCTCGCCCGCAAGCTTCTGGTCGACACGCTCTGGCGCCAGCTGGTGCTGCTGGGCGTGACAGCGCTGGTCACCGTGCTCGTGGTGCAGCGCGCCACGCAGCCGGTGCGCGATCTCGGCGAGACCATCCGCAGACGCGCTGCGGACGATCTCTCGCCCATCGATGCGCCCGACGCGCCGCGCGAGCTGCAGCCGCTGGTCGACGCGACCACCCAGGTCATGGGCCGGCTCCAGCGCCTGCTCGACCACCAGAAGCGCTTCGTGCGCGACAGCGCCCACCAATTGCGCACGCCGCTGGCGGTGCTGAAGGCGCAGGTGCAGTCGGCGCGGCGCGGCGACGTGCCGACCGCGCAGGCACTCGGCGAGATCAGCCAAACCGTGGAGCGCGCCACCGTGCTCGCCAACCAGATGCTGTCGCTCGCCAAGGTCGAACAACTGCGCCAGCAACCCGCGTCGGTGACGCGCGACCGCGGCGAAGCGGTGCGGCAGGTCGCGCTCGACCTTTCGCCGCTGGGGGCCGACGGGGCGCTCGACTTCGAGCTGTCGGTGGCCACGCCCCGGTCCTGGTGCGCGCGCACCGCTGGATGCTGCAGGAGCTCGCGCGCAACCTCTTGCACAACGCCATCCGGCACAGCCCGCGCGCCGGCGTGCTCTTCGTGCGCGTGCATGCCGAGCACGGCACCGCAGTGTTCACGGTGCGCGATGACGGACCGGGCATTTCCGACTCGCTGCGGCAGCGGCTGTTTGCGCCATTCGCTGCAGGCGACCTGGCTGGCGGCTCCGGACTGGGCCTCGCCATCTGCCACGAGATCGTGCTTGCCTTGGGAGGCCGCATCGCGCTCGACAACCGCGAATCCGGCGGACAGCTTGTCGGCCTCGACGCCGTCGTGCACTTGCCGCTCGCCGATCAGAATCGATGAACATGGACCGCCTGCGCATCGACAAATGGCTCTGGGCCGCGCGTTTTTTCAAGACGCGTTCGCTCGCTGCCGAAGAGATCGGCAAGAACCGCGTGCAGGTCAACGGCGACGTCGCCAAGGCATCGCGCGAAGTCAAGGTGGGCGATACGGTGGCGATGCGGCTGGGCGCCGTGACCCGCACCGTTGCGGTACTGGGCATCAGCGCCCAGCGCGGGCCGGCGCCCATCGCGCAGCAGCTTTATCAGGAAACACTCGAGAGCCTTGCCGCCCACGCGGCCGCGCGCGAACAACGGCGCATGGGCAGCGAGCCCGCGCTCAGCATCGAGCAGGGACGGCCCACCAAGCGCGACCGGCGCGACCTCGAAGGCGCACGACGCGCCGACTGGGACAGCCGCTGGAGCGCATCGCTCGGAAGCGACGACGACTGAGCGCGCGACAGGTGGCGTCGCTTACGCTGTCGGCTTTTCTGTACGGAGATTGCACATGCCCAGCTTCAAGAAGTACCGCGTCGGAGACAAGTTCAAGCTCGCGGCCATCGATCCTTCGGATTCGGCATTTCTCGAAGGCGCCGACGATGCTGCGCAACGCGAGCGGCTCGATGAATTTGCCATGGAGCTGGATGAACTGCAGAACCTGTTGCATGCAGAAGGCCGGCGCAAGCTGCTGCTGGTGCTGCAGGGCATGGACACCAGCGGCAAGGACGGCACCATCCGCTGGGTCTTCTCGCGCACGTCGCCGCTCGGCGTGCGGGTGACCGGCTTCAAGGCGCCGAGCGAGGACGAACGCGCGCGTGACTTCCTGTGGCGCTGCCATGCCGTCGTGCCACGCACCGGCGAGATCATGGTGTGGAACCGCAGCCACTACGAAGACGTGCTGGTGCCGGTGGTCGAAGGCTGGATCGACAAGGCCGAAACGCAACGCCGCTTCGCACAGATCAACGATTTCGAGCGCCTGCTCGTCGAGACCGGGACGGTCGTCGTCAAGTGCATGCTGCACATCGGCAAGGACGAGCAGCGCGAACGCCTGCAGGCGCGCATCGACGAGCCCGACAAGCGCTGGAAGTTCAGCATGGGCGACCTGGCGGTGCGCGAGAAATGGGGCGACTACCAGCGCGCCTACGAGCGCACGCTGCGTGCCACGTCCAGCGGCCACGCGCCCTGGCATGTGATTCCGGCGGACAGCAAGCGCAACC
>JBBJMS010000241.1:0-3677 GCA_037720315.1 Variovorax sp.
AGCCCCTGGCTCGACTGGCGCAGCGCAACCCCGGCGCGTCTGGCACTTGGCCGTGCGGGTGCGGGCATGCCGACCGACGAGGTGCTGCGCTTCGGCTGGGCGCATGCGATGGCGCGCGATGCGATCCATGCGCCGCTCGACGCGCAGGCGCTGCAGGCCGACCTGCAGGCAGCAGGCTGGGACGTGGCGCAGGTGCGCAGCCGAGCGCCCGATCGCACCGCCTACCTGCGCCGGCCCGACCTCGGCCGACAGCTCGACGACGGCGATGCGCAGCGCCTGCGCGACGTGGCAGGCGCGCCGTGCGACATCTGCATCGTCATCGGCGACGGACTGTCGTCGCTCGCGGTCGCGCGCCATGCGATGCCGCTGTTGATCGCGTTGCGGCCGCAGCTCGACACCGGCTTGCGTCTTTCGCCGATCGTGATCGCCACGCAGGCGCGGGTCGCGCTCGCCGACGAAGTGGCCGAACCGTTCGGCGCGCGCCTGTCGATCATGCTGATCGGCGAGCGGCCCGGCCTCAGCTCGCCGGACAGTCTTGGCATCTACATCACCCATTCACCGCGCCGCGGCCGGCACGATGCCGAGCGCAACTGCATCTCGAACGTCCGGCCCGATGGCCTGCCCTGCGACGTTGCCGCATCCAGGCTCGCATGGCTGGTGCGTGAGGCGTTTCGCCGCGGGCTGACCGGCGTCGACCTCAAGGACGAGAGCGACCTGCCCGTGCTGCCCTCCGTCTGACGGCCGGAAGCTAGTTGAAGGAGACCATATGACCACACCACGCTACCCGCTTGCCGAACTGAAGGACGTCCCCGAAGACATCCGCGCCGCCGTGCTCGAAGTGCAGGAGAAGGCCGGCTTCGTTCCCAACGTGTTCCTCGCGCTCGCCCGCCGGCCGGCCGAATGGCGCGCCTTCTTCGCCTACCACGATGCGCTGATGCTGAAGGAGGAAGGCTCCCTCACCAAAGGGGACCGCGAGATGATCGTCACCGTCACCAGCGCGGCCAACCAGTGCCTCTACTGCGTGGTCGCACACGGCGCGCTGCTGCGCATCTACGAGAAGAAGCCGCTGGTGGCCGACCAGGTGGCGGTGAACTGGCGCAAGGCCGACATCGCGCCGCGCCAACGCGCCATGTGCGACTTCGCGATGAAGGTGTGCGACCGTTCGCAGGAGATCGACGACAGCGACTTCCCGCCGTTGCATGCCCACGGCTTCAGCGACGAGGACATCTGGGACATCGCCGCGATCACGGCCTTCTTCGGGCTGTCGAATCGAATGGCCAGCTTCGCCGGCATGCAGCCGAACCCGGAGTTCTTTCTGATGGGCCGGCTGCCGCGCGAGAAGAAGTAGCCGCGCGCGTGCGTCAGGCGCCCGCAGCGTGCCCGCGGCAGGACGCGAAGGCATCGAGCGTCGGCTTGTAGGTCGATGCGGCCACGTCCATCAACCCCAGCACGGTGTGATAGAGGTTGTCGTGCGTGAGCGGCGTGTCCAGGCCGGCTTGCATGCAGGGCTGCGACAACCCGCCGCGCGCGTTCATGCCCTCGCCGAGCCACGAGACCATCGGCACATGCTTTTGCACCTCCGGCGCAAAGCTATAGGGAACGCCGTGCAGGAACAGCCCGTACTCGCCGAGCGATTCGCCGTGGTCGCTGAGGTAGAGCATGGCCGGGTCGTAGTTCTTCGATTGCGCCATCAGCCAGTCGATCGTGTGCGCCAGGAACCGATCGGTCTGCGCGATCGAGTTGTCGTAGGCGTTCACCAGCTCGGCATGGCTGCAGTCGGCCAGCGCATTGGTCTTGCATTCGGGCAAGAACCGCTTCGCGTCGGTGGCCGAGCGCTTGTAGTAGGCCGGGCCATGGCTTCCCATCTGGTGCATCACCAGCACCACGCCCTTGCTGCGGCGCTCGGCAGGCAGCGCGGCCAACCGCTCGTCCAGCCCTTTGAGCATGACGTCGTCGAGGCATTCGTCGACGTCGCAGAGCGCGCTTTTCACGCCTGCGTCCAGCTTGTCGAAAGCGGATGCGTGCGGCACGCGGTCGCACACGCCCTTGCAGCCGCCCGGCTGGTTGTCGAGCCAGAACACGGCGAGCCCGGCGGCCTGCAGCACGTCCATCAGGTTCCGGTGATCGTCCTTGCGTGCCTCGAAACCCGTCTTGCCGAGCGGCGAGAACATGCACGGCACCGACGCCAGCGTGTTGGTGCCGCAGGAATGCACGTCGCGCCAGCTCAGCACGCCGCGCGCGGCCAGCTCGGGCGTGGTGTCGCGCGCATAGCCGTTGAGCGCGAAGTGATCGGCCCTTGCCGTCTCGCCGACCACCAGCACGAAGAGCGGTGGTCGGGTCTGCGCCGCGTAGCTCGCGCCCAACGCCACGCCACCGGGCAGCGCAAGCAGTTTCCTGCTGTGCCTGAACCACGGCTTCACGACCACCGAGGTCGGCGAATAAATGCCGGCGAGCGGATTCATCATGTAGCGCAGGTGCACGTTGTTGCGCATCAGCGGGGCAAGCTGACGGTTCATCGCGGTGGCCGCACCCGCCGCCAGCGCCACGGCTGCCAGCAGCAGCAGTGCGTTGCGCCACACCTGCGACGCGACCCGCATGGGAACGATCGGAATCCACCACAACGCCACTGCGGCCGGCACCGTGACCAGCAGCACGTCGAACAGCAATCGCCAACCGAGAAGGTCGCGCGCCTCGTGCGCATCGGTCTGCATGGCGTTGGCGAGCATGCTGGGGTCCAGCACGATCCGGTACTCGAGCATGTAGTGCTGAACCACCGCCGCCAGCACGACGACCGCGAGCCACAGCGGCTTCATGCCGCGCGACCACGCGGTGAGCGAAAGCAGTGCCACGCTGCCGCAGACGGTGAGCACCGCCATCAACGCAATGGACGGCAGGTACGTGCTCGGTGCGCCGCCGATGCGGGCCAGCTCGTGCCACAGCGGCCAATTGGCAGCGCAGGCCAGATACAGACTCAGCCAGACCACGATGCTGCGCGCCGATCGTGCGGCCGGCCGGAACCGGAGTGACGGGAGGAACGAAGAGCCAAGCGATGCAGCAGTCATCCGGCGAGTCTGAAAACCGGGACTGAAGACTCGCTGAACGAACGCCTCAGGATTCGTTCAGGTTGAAGGCGGCATCGATGGCGAATGCCGTCGACCAGCAGACCCATGCCGTCCACAGCGTGTGGCTCATGTAATGCGCGCCGCGCAGTTGCTGGCCCAGCCCCAGCAGCAAGCCGGCGCCAAGCGCACCGATCAGCCAGGCACGCGCAACGGAAGGCGAGGCGCGCCTAAAGGCGAACCAGCCGCCGATATAGGCGAACGCCGCCGACGCATGGCCAGCCGGAAAGCAGCCACCGGGGCCGCCATCGCGCACGCCCCACGACCAGTGCGAGACGTGCTCTGCAACGCCGCCGAAGATCTTCAGGTCCCAGGGGCAACTGGTGTGGCTCGCGTACTTGACGAGCGACACCGCGATCACCGACGCCAGCACCGTGAGCGCGAGCTGTGCCCTTTCGCGAAATCCGATCCTGCGCAGAACACCGAACGGCCAGCGGATGCCGGCGAAAAGCGCCAGCACCATCGCCCAGCTCAGCACCTTCGCACCCTCGTGCATCACCTGCACGAGGACCCAGTTTCCCCGCAGCGAAAAACCCATCGGCGTGCCGGCGATGCGTG
>JBBJMS010000086.1:0-14265 GCA_037720315.1 Variovorax sp.
ATCGACGCGTTCCACGACGGCGAGGTGCACGACATCGCCTCGCTGAAGCGGCTGCGCCTCGATGCGCCGGAGACCGAGCGCTTTGCGCTCGCGCCCGACGACATCGTGATCAACCGCGTCAATAGCCCCGAATACGTCGGCAAAAGCGCGCTGATTCCACCGCTCGCCGAAACCACCGTCTTCGAATCGAACCTGATGCGGCTTACGCTCGACAGCCGGCGCATCGCCCCGCGCTATCTGATCGCGCTGCTTCAAACGCCCGCGGCCCGGCAGCACTTCCAGTCCCACGCCAAGCACGCGATCAACCAGGCCAGCATCAACCAGCAGGATGTGAGGTCGCTCCCGGTGATGCTGCCGCCGCTGGAGGCGCAGCTCGCCTTCGTGCGCTATGCGAATGCAGCGGCATCCATCGTCGCCAAGCAGCAAGCGGCGCTGCGGGTGGCGCAGGCGAATTTTGCGACGCTGCTTGCAAGCGCGTTTCAGCACCATGCCGTGCGCTGCGACGAGCCGTGAATCTTTATTGCGGCTCACTTTATGAGCCGCATTGGCTAGAATGCGCCGCATGCCACAGCAGCGCCACATCTGGCAGCGGGCCAATTGGCCCAAACTGCACTTCGACCTCGCCGCCGCCAGTCCGGCGCTGCTGCGCGCCCGTGAGTTGCAGGGCCAGGTGCACGGGATGGCGCGCGCCATCGGCATGCCGGACCTGCAAGCCGTCGAGGAGGAACTGTGGACTCGCGAAGCCATGGCCACCGCAGCGATCGAGGGCGAGAACCTGGACATGGCGGCCGTTCGTTCTTCGGTGCTTCGGCATCTGGGGCAAGCCGCTCCGGGGCCGTCGAGCCGGCATGTCGACGGCCTGGTCGAAATCATGCAGGACGCAACGATCGGCTTCGATCAGCCACTCACGGCCGATCGTCTCTGCCGCTGGCAATCCGCTTTGTTTCCTGGCGGCACCACGGGCATTCGGCGCATCGCGGTAGGACGCTTTCGCGACCATGCGGATGCCACGCAGATCGTCAGCGGGCAGCCCGGCAGGGAGGTCGTGCACTACACGGCGCCGCCTTCGTCCGCGGTGCCGCGCGAGATCGATGCGTTACTGGCGTGGTTCGCAGCAACCCGGCCCGGCGGCTCGCGCGGTACGGCTGCAGCCATGGACGGCATTGCGCGTGCCGCCGTCGCTCATCTTTGGTTCGAAACCATCCACCCCTTCGAAGACGGCAATGGCCGCGTGGGCCGTGCGATCGCGGACCTGGCGCTTGCCCAGGACCTCGGCGCCTCGACGCGGCTCTACGGCCTCGCCAGGCAGATGCTGGCCGACCGGCGCGGCTATTACGACGCGCTGGCCGATGCGCAGGCGGGCGGCATGGACGTCACCCGCTTCGTGCAGTGGTTTGCAGAAGCCTTTGCCCATGGCTGCGCGCGCTCAGTGGACGTGATCGGGGCGACCATCGAGAAGTCGCACTTCTGGACCGCCGCCATGCAGCAGCCCCTCAACGAGCGGCAGCGGAAGCTGCTGACGCGCTTGCTCGACGCCGGCGACGGCGGATTCCTGGGCGGGCTGAACGTCGAGAAGTACCTGAAGATGGCTACCGTTTCGAAGGCCACGGCGACCAGGGACTTGTCCGATCTTGCGCAGCGCGGTCTTCTGCACACCACCGGGCAAGGCAAGGCTTTGCGCTACTACCTTGCCGTCCCCGGCTGGCAGCACGGACGCGACGCGCCGTCTTAACCAGTGTCCCCGGGTGGCGCCTCTTCGTTGCCGCCCGGGCTTTTCTTCCGGGCCTGCGTACGCGCCTCTTTCTTCGCCCGCCGCTGCGCATCCACCAGCAACCCCGCCTCCAGCCACTGCGCAAACTCCCCGGGCGTCTCCAACGTGATGCGGCCCATGCTGCCGCTGCGAAACTCGTGCAGCGCCACCTCGGCCGCCTTCTGCAGGTTGACCCGGCCCTTGGCCAGCAGCGCGCCGCGCTTGCGGCCGATGGCTTCGAGCACCTGCTCGTCGCCCAGGCCTTCGACCGGCTCCAGCTTGAAGCGGGCCTCGACCAGGCCGGCGTAGTGCTCGGTGAGGTAGTGCAGCAGTTCGAGCGCGACCTCTTCCTCGTCGAACGCGTTGCGGCCGATGGCGCCGCTGGCGGCCAGGTTGTAGCCGCTCTTGGCCACGATGATGCGCGGCCAGAGCATGCCGGGCGTGTCCCACAGATAGAAGTCGTCGGCCAGCGTGATGCGCTGCTCCAGCTTGGTGATGCCGGCCTCGTCGCCGGTCTTGGCCTTGCGGCTTCCGGTGAGCGTGTTGATCAGGGTCGACTTGCCGACGTTCGGAATGCCACAGATCAGCACCCGCATCGGTTTGGCCATGCCGCCGCGGTTGGGGGCGAGCGCATGGCAGGCCTCCACCAGCTGCCGCGCCGGCGTGGTCTGGCTCGCATCGAGGCCGATGGCGCGCGTGTCGGGCTGCGCGTTGTAGTGGGCCAGCCAGAGCGCGGTGCGGGCCGGGTCGGCCAGGTCCTGCTTGTTCAGCACCTTCAGGCCGGGCTTGTGGCCGGTGAGCTCCGCCAGCATCGGGTTGGCGCTCGAGCCGGGCAGCCGCGCATCGAGCAGTTCGATGACCACGTCGATGTCCTTCACCCGCTCGGCAATGGCCTTCTGGGTCAGGTGCATGTGACCGGGGAACCACTGGATGGCCATTGGGGACGTTCTTTCTTGCGGAGGGCCTGCGATTGTCGCCGCCGGCCGCACCGGTCATTGCCGAAGCGCGTCGCGGTAGCGCCGGCTGCACGGGATCTGCGTGCCGTCGCGCATGTGCAGGCGCGCATCGCCGCCATCGAGCGGCTCGATCTCGGCCACCCGGTCCAGGTTGGCTGCGTAGCTGCGGTGCACCCGGGCAAAGCGGGCCGGGTCGAGCTGGGCCAGAAAGTCTGTGAGCGTTGCCCGCAACAGGTAGTCGTGCCCGTTGACCCGCAGACCGACATAGTTGCCCTGCGCCTGCAGCCAATCGATGTCGCTCGCGGCGATCAGGAACTCGCGCCGGAGCTTGCGCACCAGAAACCGGTCGGGCCGCGGCGCGGTCTCCTGCTGCGGCGCCGCGACAGCCGCGGCGGCGTCTTCGGGCGCGTCCAGCACGCGCGCCTCGCCCTGCAGCCGCAGCATGAAAAGCCGGTAGCTCAGCAGCGCGACGAGAACCAGCGCATAGGTGCGCACGTCCTTCAGGTATTCGTAGAACCAGCTGGCAGGCCAGCCGCCGAAGTCGTAGCTGCTCCCGGCTGCCGCATAGGCAAGTTGGCGCAGCGCCACCATCAGCACCACATGCACCAGGCTGAAGACCACACTGGCGGCGACGTGCCACGCCCAGTTGCGGCGCACGCCGGCCAGGTCGAGCGGAAAGCGGCGCTCGAACGCCACCACCGCGGGCACCAGCGCCAGCAGCGCCAGATGACTCGACAGCTCCCAGGTCACCGGCTGCCAGGTGGGCAGGCCGGGCGTTGCATGACGGGCGTCGATCAAGGCGACGACGGTGTTGAAGACCGCCTGCAGCGACATCACCACGATCCAGAAGCCGATCTCGGCGCGCCGCCGATACGGCTGATAGCGCTCGAACAGGTTTTTCGATGTGTCTCTGAGCGCGGCCATGCCGGGATTCTCCCGAATCCGAGCTCGAGGCCGCTTTTTTCCGTCCCTGCCAGCGGCCGCTCGTCACAAGACGCGGGCGAACCGTCCCACTGACGCGCCAGTGGGCCCGTCTGCAGGACAGCATGGCCCATGACCCCACCGCACCAAAGTCACCGAAGACACGACATCGACGCGCTGCGCGCGTTCGCCTTCCTGCTGCTCATCGTCTATCACCTGGCGATGTACTACGTGGCCGGTTGGCCATGGCACCTCAAGAGCCCGCATGCCGCCGAATGGCTGCACTGGCCGATGCTGGCGGTGAACATCTGGCGCATGGACCTGGTATTCCTGGTGTCCGGCGTGGCGCTCGGCTTCCTGTTGCGCCGGCAGGCGCCGCTGCGGCTGATCGGACATCGGGCGCTGCGGCTGCTGCTGCCGCTGGCATTCGGCATGGCGGTGATCGTGTGCTACCAGGCGTATGCCGAAGGCGTGGCCAACGGACTGGTGGCGCCCGGCTTCAGCGCCTTCATGCGGCGCTATCTGACGCTGGGCCCCTGGCCCAAAGGCGCGTTTGCCGGCTCCGACTTCGGCATGACATGGAACCACCTGTGGTATCCCTACCTCTTCGTATACACGGCCTTCGTGGCGCTGCTGCAGCCGGTGCTGTGCTCGCCGGCGGGACGACGCGCGCATGCGGTTTTCGTGGGGCTGCGCGGCTGGCGGCTGCTGTTGCTGCCCGCGTTGGCGCCGATGCTCTTCATGCTGGCGCTCGGTCCGCTCTATCCGCCGACGCACGACCTCATCAACGACTGGTACCTGCATGCCCTGTACTTCACGGTTTTCCTGTACGGCTACTGGATAGGAACCGACGAAGGCCTCTGGCGCGAACTGGCGCGCGTGCGCGGCTGGGCGCTCGGATCGGCCCTGGCCTGCCTCGGCATCTTCTTCGCGATGCGGCTGGCGGGCGCCGATGTCTGGCTGGTCCGCGTGCCCCGCGCCCTTTACCTCTGGACCGCGCTCGCCGCGATCCTGGGATTTGCGCACCGGCATCTCGATCGCCCCTGGCCTTGGCTCGCTTGGGCCAACGCGTCGGTCTACCCGTGGTACGTGCTGCACCAGACGCTGATCATTGCCGGTGCCGTGGCACTGGCGCCGCTGCGGCTCGGGCCGGTGGCCGAGCCGGCGATCCTGCTGGCCGCCACGCTGCTGAGCTGCTGGCTGCTGACCGACGGGCTGATCCGGCGCGTCGGCTGGCTGCGCCCGCTGTTCGGGCTAGCGCGCGCCCGAATCCGGCGCGCCGCGGGTCGACCGGCCGCGGCGCGTACACAACAACATTCGTCAGGGAGTTCCATGTTCCAGCGCTTCGCACTGGCCGCCGCCGTGGCCGCCATCCTTCCCTTCACTGCCGCCCAGGCCCAGCGCCCGGGGGCGCCCGATGGGCCCATGATCAGCGGCTACCTGTGTTGCAACATGCGCAGCTACGGCAAGCAGATCAGCGACATCAACTATGCCGACGAGGGCACGACCGTGGTGGCCGTCGGAACGCCGGCGCGCATCACCGGCTACGAGCGCCAGTGGTTCGACCTCGACCTCGACGGTCGCCCGCAGCGCCTGAAGAACGACTACAGCCGCGACATCCCACCGATCGCCTTTGCGCAGCGCTACGTAGTGGGCGACGACCCCCGTCTCAAGCTGGCCGGCTACCCCGAAAAAACTCGCGCGGCCATCGCAGCGATGAAGGTCGCGCCGGGGATGACACGCACGCAGGTGCTGATGGCACTCGGTTATCCGGTCAGCAGCGAGAACCCGAGCCTGGATGCGCCGGTGTGGCGCTACTGGCTCGACACCTGGACCGAGTTCCAGGTGCAGTTCGATCCGGCCGGCGTGGTCAAGGCCATCTCAGGCGATCCGGCACCGCTGGCCCGCGTCGCGATGCCGTGATTGGAACGCTTGGCCCGAAATCCGCTTGCGCCTACGCGCGGGCGGCGCGCGATGGTGCAGAGTGGTGACTTGTTCCCAGCCAAGAGACCGAAAGGCACACGCATGCAAATTCAAGTGAACACCAGCAACGGGATCGAAAACAAGGAAACGTTGGAGCGCTGGGCCGATGCGGAAATCAAGCAGTCGCTCAGCCGCTTTGCGGCGGACATCACCCGCGTCGAAGTGCACCTGAGCGACGAGAACCACGAAGCAGGCGGCAGCGGAGACAAGCGCTGCGCCATGGAGGCGCGGCTCGCGCATCACCAGCCGGTGACGGTGACGCAGCATGCGTCGAACATGGACGAGGCCTTCCGCGGCGCCTCTGACAAGCTCAAGCGGGCGCTCGACAGCGCCCTCGGGCGCATCCACAGCCGCCGGGACCGCGAGTCGATCCGAAAGGAAGGCGGCGCGGAAATCGAATAGGCGTCGCGCCCCCGAGCACCAGCGCCACGGCCGTCATCGCCTGGCTGCCATGGCCTTGCCAATCTCGTTGGTGCCCTGCGCTGCGCCGCTCTGCGGCACCGTTTCGCCGGCACGGGCAGCGACCTCGGCCAGGCGGGCGGCCAGCTGTTCGGGCGCGTCGGCGCCAAGTCCTATCCAGGCGCCACCGGTCAGCGTGACGTGGGCTGCCTCGAAGGTGCCCGCGCCGGCGCACAGGATGGTGCGGCTCGGCGCATCCTGCCCCGCCAGCACCAGCATCGCCGGCACCACGGCCTCCGGCGCGAGTGCATCCAGCACTTCCTGCGGCATCAGCCCTTCGGTCATGCGGGTGGCCGCGGTCGGGGCCAGGCAGTTCACCCGGATGGCGTTCTTGGCGCCCTCGATGGAGAGCGTCTGCATCAGGCCCACCAGCGCCATCTTGGCGGCGCCGTAGTTGCTCTGGCCGAAATTGCCGTACAGGCCCGACGACGAAGTCGTCATCACGATGCGGCCGTACTTCTGCGCGTTCATCACGGGCCACACGGCCTTGGTGCAGTGCACGGCGCCCATCAGGTGGACATCGACCACCAGCCAGAAGTCGGCCAGCTCCATCTTGGCGAAGCTCTTGTCGCGAAGGATGCCGGCGTTGTTCACCAGAACGTCGACGCGTCCCCAGGCATCCATGGCCTGCTGCACCATCGCCTGCACCGCATCGAAGTCGGTCACCGACGCGTCGCTGGCCAGGGCTTCGCCGCCGCGTGCGCGAATCTCGTCGACCACCGACTGCGCAGTGCCGATGTCGTTGACGACTACCTTGGCGCCTCTTGCCGCCAAGGCCAGAGCGTGCTGCCGGCCGAGGCCGCCGCCTGCGCCGGTGACGATGGCCACGCGGCCGGTGAAGTCGATGCTGTTGCTGCTCATGCGCTGTTGTTCCGGGCTGTTGACGCGTGGCGTTTTAACCCAGAAAGCGGCACCGGGGGAAAGCCCGCCGGCCGGCCTCAGTCGTGCATGCGACTCAGACTTTCGCAATAGTCGAGCAGAAGATCGATCTCGGCCGACTTGTCGAAGAAGGCATCGGCGCCCAGCGCCTTGGAGCGGGCGCGCATATCGGGCGTAGCGTAGTTGCTCAGTACCACCACCTTCTGATCGGACCGGCGCTGGCGGCAGGCTTGCACCACGCCAAGTCCATTGCCCTGCTGAAGAAACAGATCGACGATGGTCACGTCCCAGCCGTCGCGATGGTTGCAGAGCCAGGCGATGGCTTCGTCTTCACCCGCCGCATGGGCGACGATGCTGGCGTCTGCGATGTCTTCCAGGAAGCTGACGAGGTTTTCACGGATGACTGGGTTGTCTTCGACCAGGTAGGTCTTGAAGGTCATAAACGGAACAACTTCGAACGGTAGTGGCGAGACGATGACCATCTCTTGCGCCCGATAATGCCGCCCGACAACTCCACTGCAGTGGGCGATACCGGCGAGTGTGGGTAGGTGAATGCCTACCCTGACTCGATTGAACTGCGCCCTCTACAGCGCGGCGGGCTGGCTGATCGCCGACGTCGCCGCCTCGATCCAGTGGTGCCGGAAGCCCAGTCGCCGTGGCGAGACGTACTGCTCGCGATACACCTCGAAGGGCATGGTGTCGCTGGCCTCGATGGCACGTTGCGCATCGATGGAGCTCTGGGTCATGCGTTCGAAATGCGCCTGCCGCTCGGCAGAAAAAGGCAGTGCGAGCAGCGCGGCGCGCGTGTCCTCGGAGCGCGCCCGCACGAAGCCGACGAAGGAATCGCCGTGGCGCTGGGCCATGGCTTCGAGCACGCGCGCGGACGGCAACACGGCCGGATCGCGCAGCGCGGTTTCGGCCGTTCGTACCGCATCCGCATGGCGGCTACCGCCATGCGCCGCATCGAGCGCGGCGGCAATGGGGGCGAACTGCTCCAGCAGTTCGGCGCCCCACTCGGTGAGCTTCGCATCGCGTCCATCGCGCTGCAGCGCCAAACCCGGCTCGCGGCCGCGGGCGGCGGTCAGGTGCTGGTTGTGCGCCAGTTCTGCGATCTCCTCGTGGGTGTCCGGCGGGCTGTCGGCCAGCAGGCAATGCAGCAGGAACACATCGAGAAATCGCATGGTCGGGGCGGCGATGCCGATCGGCTCGAACGGGTCGAGGTCCATCAAGCGCACTTCAACGTACTCGACGCCGCGCTCGCGCAGCGCATGCAGCGGCCGCTCGCCGGGATAGATGACCCGCTTCGGCCGGATGGTGCCGTAGAACTCGTTCTCGATCTGCAGCAGGCTGGTGGCAAGCTGGTTGTAGTCTCCGCCCGGATTGCGGATGCCGATGGTCTTGTAGGCGGGCCAGGGCCGGGTGAGCGCATCCTGCAGCGACTCGCCATAGCCGTCGAGACTGTTGTAGCTCACCGCGAGCGAGGCCTGCGCCTCGCTCTGGTAGCCCAGCCGGCCCATGCGCAGCGAGGTGCCGTGCGGCATGTGCATGCCGCCTTCTCCCAGCGGCTGCAGCTCGTGCGGCCGGCTGTCGACGAAGCTCGAACACACTGCCGGCGATGCGCCGAAGAGGTAGAGCAGCAGGAAGGCATGGCGGCGGAAATTGCGGATCAGCGCGAAGTACTGCTCGCTCGACACGTCCGGCAGCGACCAGTTGTAGTGGATGCCCGAGATGGTCTGCATGCGCCGGCCGTAGCGGTGGCCGAGGCCCATGCGATAGACGCTCTTCGCGCGTCCGACGTTCGACGAGCCGTAGCGCCCGATCGGGATCGTCTCGTCGGTCGGCAGGCCGCAGGGCATGCTGGAAACCCAGAGCCGCTCGTCGCCCGCCTGGGCCAGGGCGCGGTACGTGAACTGGTGCACCTGCGTGAGTTCGGCCAGGCACGCTTCGACGTCGGTGTGCACGCCGGTGATGAGTTCGAGCTGCGACTCGCTGAAATCGGTGGTGATGTGCGGGTGCGTGAGCGCCGAGCCCAGCGCCGCTGGATGGGGGTCAGTGCCAGCTTGCCGTCCGGCTGCGCGCGAAGGCTTTCCTTCTCGATGCCTCTGCGGACTCCCCTCAGGCGCGCGGGTGTGAGCGCTCCCAGGCGCTCGTGCAGCTTGCTCATGTCGTTCTTGCCCCGTGAATCGTTACCGGGCGGAAGGTAGCACGCCCGCGCGCGGCGCGCTGGCAGGAGCCTTTGCCGCGAAAACCGCCTTTCTGCTAGGCGCCGAGCACCCGCAGCAGGAAGTTGTTGAGGTCGGCAATTTCCTCCATGCAGACCGAATGCTCCATCGGGTAGTCGTGCCATTCGACCGGATGGCCGAGCGCGGTCAGCGCGTCGCGCGATGCGATGGCGCGCGCGACCGGCACCATGCCGTCGCGTGTGCCGTGAGCCAGGAACACCGGCGTGTCGTGGTTGGCGCCGTGGCGCTCGGCCGCCGTCAGCGCCGCCAGCGGCAGGTAGCCCGACAGCCCCACAATGCCGGCCAGCCGCTCGCCATGGCGAAGGCCGGTCATGAGCGCCATCGCGCAGCCTTGCGAGAAGCCGGCGACGACGATCCGCCCAGCAGGGATGCCGCGCGTCTTTTCCTTGGCGATCAGCGTCTCGATCGCGGTCTGCGAGCGGCGCAGGCCGGCTTCGTCCTCGCGCTTGGCAAGGTCGGTGCCGAGGATGTCGTACCAGGCAGGCATCGGCATGCCGCCATTGAGGGTGACCGGCATCACCGGCGCATTCGGGAAGATGAAGCGCACCGGGCCCACGGCGGACAGGTCGAGTTCGCGCGCGATCGGCACGAAGTCGTTGCCGTCGGCGCCCAGGCCGTGCATCACCAGCACCGTGGCAACGGGGTGCGGGGCAGTTTCGATTTCGATGGGAGGAAGTGACATGGGCCGAAGTTACCCCAGAACGACGGCGGTTTGGCTGACGCCCGCGGCGGCCGATGGGGCTCACGATGGGACATCAATCCCAAGGAAATCTTTTGGCCGATCCAGACCTCCCTTCGGCAGTTGCCGAATCAGTCATCGTGAAGCAGCGGTTCGCCGGCGTCGTGCTGGTTTGCCGCGAATGCGAAAAGCGCAGCAGCGGGCCTTCCAAGCTCAAGGCCAAGGAGCTGCAGAAGGAATTCAAGCGCAACCTCGGCGCGCTGCGGCCGGTGCGGGTTCGCATCGTGCAGAGCGGTTGTCTCGGCATGTGCCCCAAGAAGCGGATCGCGGTGGTCGCGATGGCGCCCGGCAGGCCGCTGTGCGCTGCCGAACTCCGCCGCGCCGGCGAGGCCGAGGCGGTGGTGGCCGCGCTGCAGCCGCTGCCCACTGCGTGACAAGCGCCGGGCGTGCCCGGCAGCACAATCCGCGTCGATCAACTTCAAACACAGGAGACCCGACGATGCTCACCCTCAGCGGCTTTGCAGCCAGCAACTACTACAACAAGGTCAAGCTCGCGCTGCTTGAGAAGGACGTGCGCTTCGAAGAGGAGGTGGCCTGGATCGGCGAGACCGACCTCGGTGCCTCGCCGCTCGGCAAGGTGCCCTACCTCCGCACGGACGAAGGCACGCTGTGCGAGTCGTCGGCGATCGCCGAGTACATCGAAGCGGCCTACCCGGCGCACCCGCTGCTGCCGGCGCAGCCGTTCGCGGCGGCCAAGGTGCGTGAACTGGTGATCTACCTCGAACTGCATCTCGAACTGGTGGCGCGCAACGTCTATGCCGAAGCCTTCTTCGGCGGCAAGGTCAGCGATGGCACGAAGGAAAAAACGGCCAAGCTGCTGGAGAAGAACATTCCCGCATTCGCGCAACTGGCGCGCTTCGATGCGCCGTTCATCACGGGCGATGCCTTCACGCTGGCCGACTGTGCCGCCATCTGCCACCTGCCGGTGCTCTCGGGTGCGACCCGCGCGATCTTCGGGCGGGACATGCTGGCCGAACTGGCACCGCGGGCGCGCGCCTACCTGAAGCGCATGGGCGAGCGGCCGCATGTGGCAACCGTCAATGCCGATCGCAAGATCAGCACCGAGCTGATGATGAAGCGCTACGCCTGAGGCTTGTCCTGCGCGAAGCGCGGCGCGCGCCGCTCGCGCAGCGAGGCCACGCCTTCGCGCACGTCGGGGCCTGCGAAGCCCATGAACTCGAGCGCTAGCGAAGCGTCGAAGGTCGGGCCGGCCTGGCGCAGCCAGTTGTTGAGCGCGTACTTGGTGAAGCGGATCGCGCTCTGGCTGCCGGCGGCCAGCCGGTCGGCGATGCCGTAGGCGCGCGGCAGCAGGTCGGCCTCTTCCACCGCCAGCGACACCAGGCCGATGCGCTCGGCCTCTTCGCCGCTCACCGGCTCGCACAGGAGCAGGTGGTACTTGGCCTTGGCCATGCCGCACAGGAGCGGCCAGACGATCGCCGCGTGGTCGCCCGCCGCCACGCCCAGGCGCGTATGGCCATCGACGATCTTGGCGCTCTTGCTCGCAATCGAGATGTCGGCCAGCAGACCGGCGACCAGACCGGCGCCGACGGCCGGCCCATGCATCGCGCTGACGATCGGCTTGTCGCAATTGACGATGTTGTAGACCAGGTCGCGCGCTTCCTTCCACACCCGCAGGCGCGTGGCATCGTCGGTTGCCATCTGCTCGACCAGCGCCAGGTCACCGCCGCCGGAAAAGCCCATGCCTTCGCCGCGCAGCACGGCACAGCGCACGCTGTCGTCGTCCGCGACGTCGCGCCAGATCTGGGCCAGTTCGCGATGGCCATCGGGCCCGGACGTCGGCAGCTTGCCGTTCTTGGCGCGCATCTGGATGTCGAGCACGGCACCGTCGGCGCCGCGGCGCGTGATGGCGAGGGTCTGGTAGCGCTGGTAGTCCATCACGGGGTTCCCCTGGCCGCGAGTTCGCGGCATCGCTGGAGATTGGTGTCGAAGGTCGGGGCCAACGTTGGAGTGCAGGTGTCGGTGGAGAGCTTGAAGCGGCACAACCCGACGACCAGGTAATCGCTGACGGCCGCGGTGCACATCGAATAGCGCGCCAGGGCCGGATTGGCGCGCGTCCTGAAGCCCCAGCTGTCGGAGAAATCGAGCATGCGGCCCATGGCCTCTTCGAAGTAATCGCGGTTCCGGTCTGCAACGGCCGCATCCATGGCGGGGAGTTCGTCGCCGAGAAAGCGCACCGCGGCGGCAGGAAAGCGTTCGGCATCCTGCTGGGCCGCCGCGCCGGTGGCGGCCAACGACAACAGCAAAGGCACGAGGCTTGCAAAAAGACGCTGCTTAAAAGATTCGATGAATTCCATGGTCTGCGGTCCGGCGCAAAGCCGCTATTTGAACCCAAGCGTCGCAGAGCTGAACGCGCCGGACCTGACCGGCGCGACGGGCGCCTGCGGCGCGCTCGAAACCGGGCACGACGGCTCGCGGTCCGGCGTCCAGTGCAGGAAGCCGGTGGGCGTGGTGCGCGCGCTGGCGGTGACGATCTCAGCCGGTCCGGTGCTTCCGGCGGGTACCACGTAAGCCAGCCGGTTCCGATCGGGCGGCTCCGGCATAACGAAGCGCCCGTCGGCATAGACCGAACCGCCTGCGCGCTGGTCACAGGTAGACGGGCCCGGCTCGTAGCCCGGATCGTTCAGCTCCACCGAATAGTTGATGCAGCCCTGTGGCGGACAGGCGTAGTAGGTTTCGAGTTCGTAGGCGTCCGGACAGGCCGCATCGCCGGGCAACTGCCCAGCGGCCCCGCGCCCGGCGCGTTGACGGCGTTCTGCATGACGTAGAAGAACAGCATGCCGGTTCGGGCGTCGTAGTAGTACTTGCTGAAGTCCGCAGGCGTTCCGTCCGGCCGGGTGAGCTCGCCCAACGTGCTGGCCGCGGTGAGTACCTCGCGCGGAAACACGCAAACGGGCGGCGCTGCAGACGCGTCCAGGGTCGAAGGCGACGGACACACGCCACCCAACGGCACCGGGATCACGCCTTCCGCCGGACAACCGGTCCCGTCCGCGAGGTTGCCCGGATTCTGGTGGTCGAGGTTGAAGCAATTCTGTCCCCGGTAGCGGTTCGCCAGGAAGTTGAAGTACTTCTGCAGCGCAGGGTTGTTGTAGCTGACGCCGTTGCCGCCCCAGGATTTGTAGCCGCGCCTGATGGTGAAGTTGCCGCCCGCAGGCGCCGCGCCCGACCGGTCCGAATAGCAGATGCCGACCCGCACATGGAAGGGCTTGCGGTCCATCGCCGGCTTGACTGCATCGGTGAAGCCGACCCGCACGGTGCGCGGAATGCCCACGCCGGCGGACGACTGGCCGGGTGCGGTGGTGGCAGATGCCCGCACGGTATAGCCGTGGCCGCTGGCGACCTTCGGCTCCCAGATGCCCTGCGCGTTGCGGCTCATCAGCGTCATGCTCCGATGGGCGCCGGCATCGACCGAATCCTTGATGAACGTCAGGTCCTGCCAAGTGTTCGGGGCGGGGTGTTGCGCTTCGAACTCGAGGGTCGCCATGCTCGCCGGCGAAATGATGGAGGTGGCGCGGCCTTCGAAATCGGCGTCCTGCTGGCCGGTGGCCAGGCACTCGTCGACCGCATTGGCCGAGCGGTTGAAGGGCAGGTTGTTGAGCGAGATCGGAAACTGGCCGGGCACGGGGGCGCCGTTCGCATCGATCACACGGTAGCCGGTTAGGGTGCCGTCCAGGTCGATGACGGCGGTGTTCTTGTCGCCGTCGCGGAAGTCGCCCAAGTTCACGCGCTCGGTGTAGATCTGATGCCGCAGATCGACGTTGTCGAAGCTCAGTTCGCGGCTCACGGTGGCGGTGGGATAGGCACTCTGGTTGTTCTGGAACCATCCGAGCGCGGCGTCGCCTTGGTGCCGCCGGGCCTGCGGGTTCGGGTAGGCGATGAAGCGGTCGAGGGTTTCGCGGTCGACGCCGGTGAGCAGCGGCTTGATGTCGCGCAGGTAGTTGACGAAATGGTTGCGGATGATGCGCACCGGCCCGTCGTAGATCATGTAGCCGGCGGAGTTCCAGCGCGGCGTTTGATAGCCGTGCTCGAGCAGTTCGTTCGCCTTCGGGTTGACATCGACGCAACCCGCTCCGTCGCCCACGTCCGGCCGCGGACAAGGCCCCCAGCGATCGACGTTGTTGGTGCTGAGGCCCACCAGCACCGAGTCCTTGAGCAAGGCCCACACACCGGGTGCGTTGCCGTCGTTGCCGCCCGAGCTGACCAGTGACACCGAATCGCGGTTGGTGGCAAAGCGGCCTTGCTCCACCGCCGTCCACATCGGGCGCATCCACACGCCGCGGTTGCGGATGCGGGTCGCGGTGAGGCCCTTGAAATGCG
>JBBJMS010000012.1:0-39901 GCA_037720315.1 Variovorax sp.
GAGCGCCAGTTGTCGATCGACCCGGTCGGGCACGGCGAGATGCAGGCCATGCAGCCGTTGCACACATCGGCCCGCACCACGTAATTGCGGTCGTCGTGGGTGATCGCGTTGACCGGGCAAATCGCCTCGCAGGTGTTGCAGCGGATGCAGATCTCGGGGTCGATCAGGTGCTGCTTGAACATGTTGCTCTCCCCCAGGCTTCGCACACTGCGTGTCGCTTCTCCAACCCCCTCACCGGGGGCAACACCAGCGGCCCGGCAAAGCCGGTTCCGCGGTGTTCCACGCAGAACCCCGGCAACCGACTAGCCGAAGCGCACATAGTCGAAATCCACCGGCTGGCGGTTGATGCCCATCACCGGCGGCGCGATCCAGCCGGCGAACTTGCCGGGATCGACCACGCGGCCCATCAACGATGCGACGAAGGCGAAGTCATCGGTTGTCGGCAGCCATTCGTCCTTCTTGGCGGCCCATTCGACCTCGCTCACCACGCGGCCCTCGGGCGACATCTTGATGCCGGCGAGCGCGCCGATCTTGCGGTTGAAGGCCTTGTGGGGGACGACCAGGCGCGTCGCGATGCCGGCCTTCTCGAGCACCTTGTTCCAGCGGCCGACCCCGGCGATGGAGTCCTTGATGAAGTCGTCGCGCAGCACTTCGTTGAGCGCATTCAGCATCGGCACATCCTTTTCCTGGAGCTGCCCGTTCACCACTTCGAGCACCTTGTAGGTCTGCCCCTTGAGCACATGGTCGTCGCCGCGCTTGCCTTCCTCATAGCGGCCCTTGAGCCCCGAGCTGTAGAAGGTGGCGGCGTTGCTCGACTGGTCGGCGCCGAACAGGTCGATGGTCACGCTGTAGTGAAAGTTCAGGTAGCGCTGGATGGTGCCGAGGTCGATAGCGCCGGCCGCGCGGATCTTCTGCGGGTCGTCGGTCTTGAGCTCGTTCATCACCGCCGCCGTGCGCGAGAGCACGCGCGAGACGCCGCTTTCACCCACGAACATGTGGTGCGCTTCCTCGGTCAGCATGAACTTGGTGGTGCGCGCCAGCGGATCGAAGGCGCTCTCGGCCAGCGCCGACAGCTGGAACTTGCCGTCCCGGTCGGTGAAGTAGGTGAACATGAAGAAGGCCAGCCAATCGGGCGTCTTCTCGTTGAAGGCGCCGAGGATGCGCGGGTTGTCCACGTCGCCCGAGGTGCGCTGGAGCAGTGCGTCGGCCTCTTCGCGGCCGTCGCGGCCGAAGTGCTTCTGCAGCAGGTAGACCATGGCCCACAGGTGGCGGCCTTCTTCCACGTTGATCTGGAACAGGTTGCGCAGGTCGTACATGCTGGGCGCGGTGAGCCCCAGGTGGCGCTGCTGCTCGACCGACGCCGGCTCGGTGTCGCCCTGCGTCACGATGATGCGGCGCAGGTTGGCGCGGTGTTCGCCGGGCACGTCCTGCCACGCCTTCTCGCCCTTGTGGTCGCCGAAGTGGATCTCGCGGTTGGCGTCGCCCGGATTCAGGAAGATGCCCCAGCGGTAGTCGCGCATCTTGACGTGGCCGAACTGCGCCCAGCCCTGCGGATCGACGCTGACCGCGGTGCGCAGGTACACGTCGAAGTTGGTCGAGCCGTCGGGGCCGACGTCGTCCCACCAGTTGATGAAGTTCGGCTGCCAGCCTTCGAGCGCGCGCTGCAGCGTGCGGTCTTCGCCGAGGTTGACGTTGTTGGGAATCTTCTCGCTGTAGTTGATCGTGCTCATCGCTGTTCCTTGGTTGTTCAGACGCGGTTCAAATCGAAGCCGGCCTTCTCGCCGGTGCCGTAGACCTTGAGCGCGCCCTTTTCGCCGACGGCGTTGGGGCGGTTGAAGATCCAGTTCTGCCAAGCGGTGAGCCGCCCGAAGATGCGGGTGTTCATGTTTTCCTTGCTCGCGAAGCGCAGGTTGGCTTCGAGCCCGGTGAGCGCATCGGGCGACATGGCGGCGCGCTCCTCGATGGCGATGCGGATCTCGTCGTCCCAGTCGATGTCGTCCGGTGCGGCGGTGACCAGGCCGAGCTTCAGCGCCTCATCGGCATCGAGGGGCTTGCCCGCCGCGCCGCGGGCGGCTTCCATCGGCGCGGCTTCTTCGTAGAAGCGGCGCTGCAGGCGGCTCTGCTCGTTGACCATCGGATAGAAGCCGAAATTGAATTCGTTCAGCACCAGCTTCGGCGCGCGCCCGGCATCGTCGGGCAGCGCCAGCATGTAGGCGCGGTCGGCGGCGAAGGCGATCTCGGCCAGCGTGCCGGCGAAGCAGGAGCCCGACTCGACCAGCGCGAACAGGCTGCGCGACGACACGTCGAGCCGCGCCAGCGTGCGGCGCAATGCGCCGATGGTCTCGCGCACCAGCCAGTGGTCCTTGTGGGCGAGCATCGTGGCGTCGCTCGCCAGCACCGCTTGCGCATCGCCTTCGGTCTTGAGCAGCCAGGTGCCGATATCGAGCTCGTTGGTGCGCATGTTGAGGATGGCGTCGTCGAGCTGGCGCGCCATCGCGAGCGGCCACCACGCCGCACCCGCCGCGTCGATGGCGGCGATATCGCCCGGCTGCGCACCGGCCGGTGCCCTGACGGTGAAGGTGGCGGTGCGGCGGGCGCGGTCGATCTCGACCGCGACGTGTTCGTAGCGCAGGCTGTCGGCGCCGTCTTCGCGTTCCAGCCGCGCCAGGCTCACGCCCTTGCCGTCGGCCGGACGGTCGCTGGCCTCGCCCAGCTTCGCGGCGCGCTCCTGTACCGCGGCAGCGAACTGCGCCGGCTTGGCGATCGCATCCACCAGGCGCCATTCGACCGCGCGCTGGCCGCGCACGCCTTCGACGCTGGTGCAGAAGATGTCGGCCAGGTCGTGGCGAACATGGCGCTTGTCGGTCACGCGGGTCAGGCCGCCGGTGCCGGGCAGCACGCCGAGCAGCGGCACTTCGGCAGCGACACGGAGGACGAGCGGTCGTCCACCAGCAGGATCTCGTCGCAGGCCAGTGCCAGCTCGTAGCCGCCGCCGGCGCAAGCGCCGTTGACCGCCGCGAGGAACTTGAGGCCCGAGTGCTTCGACGAGTCTTCAATGCCGTTGCGCGTCTCGTTGGTGAACTTGCAGAAGTTCACCTTCCAGGCATGGCTCGACACGCCCAGCATGAAGATGTTCGCGCCCGAGCAGAAGATGCGGTCCTTGGCACTGGTGACGATGACCGAGCGCACCTGCGGGTGCTCGAAGCGCACGCGGTTGAGCGCGTCGTTCAGTTCGACGTCGACGCCCAGGTCGTAGCTGTTGAGCTTGAGCTTGTAGCCCGGCCGGATGCCGCCGTCTTCTGCGATGTCCAGCGACAGCCGGGCGACCGCGCCTTCGACGCTGAGCTTCCAGTGCCGGTACTGCGTGGGATCGGTGCGGTAGTCGACGCGGGCGGCAGCGGGGGTGTCAGTCATTCCGGAGTCTCCTGAAAAGGTACCGGCTCGAAGAACAAAAAAGAACAATAGTGCATTTATCCGCCGGCGGAGCATGCATCATGCTGCATGTTTACGAAAGCGTCAACCCTTGACCGGCACTCATCGCATCGCGGACCACTCTGCGCAGTGCATGAAAGCTTCGCGCGAGGTCCTGCCCGCTGGTGTCCACGTTCAGGTCGGCTTTCGAATAGAAGGCGGCGCGTCCGCTCAGGATGCGGCGCAGGTCTTCCATCGCTTCCTTGCTGGCTGCCATCGGCCGGGTGTCGCCCTGGGCGGCGACGCGGCCCATGTGTTCCTCGGGTGCGGCCTGCAGCCAGACCGTGGTGCAGTGGGTGAGCAGCTGGTTGAAGGTGGCCGGGTCCGAAACGATGCCGCCGGGCGTGGCGATCACCACTTCGGCATAGATCTGCACCGCCTCCTCGAGCGCGCGGCGTTCGTAGCGGCGATAGGCGTTGGTGCCGTACAGGTCGTGGATCTCGCGCACGCTGCATCCGGCGAGCTTCTCGATCTCGCGGCTCAGCTCGACGAAGGGCACTTCCAGGTCGTCGGCCAGCATCTGGCCGAGCGTGGATTTGCCCGCGCCGCGCAGGCCCACCAATGCAATTCGCCGGTTGCGCGCCGGATCGCCGGCGGCGGTGCCGAGCAGTTCGCCCAGCGCCATGCGCGCGCGCCGGAGGTCGGCCTCGTCGCGGCGTTCCAGCAGCTCGCGGATCAGCAGCCACTCGGGCGAGCTGGTGGTGATGTCGCCGACCATCTCTGCCAGCGAGCATTGCAATGCCGTTGCCACCTGCTGCAGCACCAGGATGGAGGCGTTGCCGATGCCGTATTCGAGATTGGCCAGATGGCGCTCGGACACGTCGGCCGCCCGGGCCACCGCCTTGCGGGTGAGTCCGCGGCGTGCGCGCAGGTTGCGCACGCGCTCGCCCAGGGCCACCAGCAGCGGATTCTTGGCCTCCTCCGCCGGCACGGTCGGCTCGGCGGCAGGTGCGGTCAGCACCGCTTCGGCTCGGTCATTCATGCATCGATCCCTCGTCTCTCTCCGGTCTTTCACGTTCAGGGTAAACACCCTATATGCACTATATTGCTTGACACCTTTTGTGTCGGTGCTTATGGTTCATGCGCAAGCAAGATACTGCACCCCGCCCGATGCCGCAAGTTTTAAACCGCCCATGACCGAACTCCTACCCAACTACATCGCCGGCCGCTGGCAGGCCGGCAGCGCGGCCGGCACCGTGTTGCTTGACCCGGTGCTGGGCACCGAACTGGTAAGGGTCGATGCCAGCGGGCTCGACCTGACCGGCGGCTTCGACTTTGCACGCGAGACCGGCGGCGCCGCGCTGCGCGCGCTGACGTACCGCGAACGCGCCGCCTTGCTCGGCGCGGTGGTGAAGGTGCTGCAGGCGAATCGGGATGCGTACTACGAGATCGCCACCGCCAATTCCGGCACGGTGAAGAACGACTCGGCGGTCGACATCGACGGGGCGATCTTCACGCTCGGCCAGTACGCGAAGTGGGGCGACGCGCTCGGCGACGTGCGGGCGCTCGCCGACGGCGAGGCGGTGAAGCTCGGCAAGGAGCCGGTCTTCATGTCGCAGCACCTGCAGGTGCCGACGCGCGGCGTGGCGCTCTTCATCAACGCCTTCAACTTTCCGTCGTGGGGGCTGTGGGAGAAGGCCGCCCCGGCCCTGCTCTCGGGCGTGCCGGTGATCGTGAAGCCGGCCACATCGACCGCCTGGCTCACCCAGCGCATGGTGCGCGACGTGATCGATGCCGGTGCGCTGCCGGCCGGCGCGCTGTCGGTGATCTGCGGCAGTTCGAACGGGCTGATGGACCAGCTGCAGGGCTTCGACGTGGTGTCCTTCACCGGCTCGGCCGATACCGGCGCGGTGATCCGCTCGCATGCGGCGGTGGCGCAGCGTTCGGTGCGCGCCAACATCGAGGCCGACAGCCTGAACGCCGCCCTGCTGATGCCGGATGCGGCGCCGGGCAGCGATGCATTCAACCTGCTGGTGCGCGAGGTGGTGCGGAGATGACGGTCAAGGCCGGGCAGAAGTGCACCGCCATCCGCCGCATCCTGGTGCCGGCTGCGCTCTACGACGCGGCGGCGGAAGCCATCGGCGCCAAGCTGGCCGGCATCACGGTCGGCAACCCGCGCAACGAAGATGTGCGCATGGGCTCGCTGGTGAGCCGGGCACAGCTGAATGCGGTGCGCGACGGGCTGGAAGAGCTGAAGGCGCATGCGGGCGTGCTGCATGACGGCAGCCGGCAGGCGCTGGTCGATGCCGACCCCGCCGTCGCGGCCTGCATCGGCCCGGTGCTCCTGGGCGCACGCGATGCCGACGCCGCACGGCAGGTGCACGACGTCGAGGTGTTCGGGCCCGTCGCCACGCTGCTGCCCTACCGCGGCATCGACCACGCGATTGCGCTGGCTCACCGCGGGCAGGGCTCGCTGGTGACGTCCCTCTACGGTGCCGACGACGCCGCGCTCGGCCGGGCGGCGGTGCAGCTCGCCGCCAGCCACGGCCGGGTGCATGTGGTCACGCCGGACGTGGCGCAGGCCCAGACCGGCCACGGCAACGTGATGCCGGATGTCGAACCACGGCGGCCCCGGCCGCGCCGGCGGCGGCGCCGAACTCGGCGGACTGCGGGCGCTGGATTTCTATCACCGCCGCAGTGCGGTGCAGGCCAGCCCTGCCGTGCTGGCGCAGCTCGGCGTCTAAGGCTGGTCGACACATGAACCTACCGATGCCGCTGAACTTCGCAGAGCACCTGTTCGCGCTCAACCGCGGCCGGGCGCAGAAGATCGCCTACGTTGACGACCGCGGCACGCTCGCCTACGGCCAGCTCGAAGACCGCGCGCGCCGGCTGGCAGCGGCGCTCTTCGCCGCGGGCCTGCAGCGCGAAGACCGCGTGCTGCTGCTGATGCTCGACGGCAGCGACTGGCCGTTGAGCTTTCTCGGCTGCCTGTATGCGGGCGTGGTGCCGGTCGCAGTGAACACGCTGCTCACCGCCGACGACTATGCGTACATGCTCGGCCACAGCGAAGCGAAGGCGGCGCTGGTGTCGGGTGCCCTGCTTGCGGTGCTGCAGGAGGCACAGGCCAAGGCGCCGAATGCGGTGCGCGCCCTGTTCGTCTCGCAACCCGAAGGCGCGCTGCCCCCGGACGCGCAAGACCTCGCAACCGCGATTACGAGCCATGAGCCACTGGCCGCGCCGGCGCCGACCACGCCGCAGGATCACGCCTTCTGGCTCTATTCGTCCGGCTCCACCGGCAAGCCAAAAGGCACGGTGCACACGCACGCCAACCCCTGGTGGACGGCCGAGCTGTACGGCAAGCCGGTGCTCGGGCTGACCGAGGATGATGTCTGCTTTTCCGCGGCCAAGCTGTACTTCGCATATGGCCTGGGCAATGCGCTGACCTTTCCGCTGTCGGTCGGCGCCACGGTGCTGTTGATGGCCGAGCGGCCGACGCCCGATGCCACCTTCAAGCGCTGGACCGGCAGGCACAGGCCGACAGTGTTCTTCGGCGCCCCCACCGGCTTCGCCGGCATGCTCGCGTCGCCCGCCCTGCCCGCGCGGGACGCGGTTTCGCTGCGCATGTGCTCGTCGGCCGGCGAGGCGCTGCCGGGTGAGATCGCGCAGCGCTTCAAGCAGCATTTCGGCTGCGACATCGTCGACGGTATCGGCTCGACCGAGATGCTGCACATCTTCATTTCCAACCGCCCCGGCGACATCCGCTACGGCACCACCGGCAAGCCGGTCGACGGCTACGAGATCGAGCTGCGCGGCGAGGACGGCCGCGCGGTCCCGATCGGCGAAGTCGGCGACCTCTATATCAAGGGCCCCAGCACCGCGCTGATGTACTGGGGCAATCCGGAAAAGAGCGCCGCCACCTTCCGCGACGGCTGGACCCAGAGCGGCGACAAGTATTCCCGCGACGCCGACGGCTACTACACCTATGCCGGGCGCAGTGACGACATGCTCAAGGTCAGCGGCATCTATGTCTCGCCCTTCGAGGTCGAGGCCACGCTGATGCAGCATCCGGCGGTGCTGGAGGCCGCGGTGATCGGCAAGCAGGATGCCGACGGGCTGACCAAGACCAAGGCCTACGTGGTGCTCAAGTCGGGCCGATCGGCGACGGACGAAGAACTCAAGGCCTTCGTGAAGGAACGGCTCGCGCCGTACAAGTACCCGCGCTTCGTCGAGTTCGTCGACGAACTGCCGAAGACGGCCACCGGGAAGATCCAGCGCTTCCGGCTGCGGGAGCGGGAGCGGGAGCGCGAAGCGTGAGCGTGGAATCCGACTTCACCGCCATTGCGTGGCGGGGCAAGGACGCGCATCGAATGCGTGCGCATGCACCCGAACGCATCCATGCGCCGCTCGTCGTCTTCCTGCACGAGGGCCTGGGCTCGGTCGCGATGTGGCGGGACTTTCCCGAGCGGCCGTCGCCGCGGCGGCTTTCGCGGGCTGGTGTTTTCGCGGCCGGCTACGGCCGCTCGACGCCGCGCACCCGACGAGCACTGGGGTGTCGACTCATGCACCGCCAGGCGCACGAGGTGCTGCCGGCGGTGTTCGATGCGCGGGCATCGACGCGCCGGCCTGCTGGCCACAGCGACGGCGGCTCGATCGCGCTGCTGCATGCGGCGCGCTTCCCCGAACGCGTGGCCGGGCTGGTGCTGCTCGCGCCGCATATCTTCGTGGAAGACCTGACCGTGGTCAGCATCGACGAGGCCCGCCGCGCTTGGGAAACCACCGACCTGCCGCAGAAGCTCGGGCGCTACCACGACGATGCCGAAGCCACCTTCCGGGGCTGGAACGACATCTGGCTGCATCCGCCCTTCAAGCACTGGAACATCGAAGCCGAACTCGATGCGATCCGTAGCCCGATTCTTGCAATGCAGGGGCTGGACGACGTGTACGGCACACTGCGCCAGATACGCGGCATTGCAGAGCGCGTGCTTGGCACCGAGCTCGTCGAGCTGCCGGAGTGCGGGCATTCCCCGCATCGCGACCAGCCCGAAACGGCGATAGTTGCGACCATTTCATTCATCAACGCAAGGAGATCTCCATGACCAACCGCATCGCGCGCACCACGCTCACCGCCCTCGCGCTGGCCAGCATCGCCACCATCGGCCACGCCCAGCAGGGCAAGCTCAAGGTCGGCCTGATGCTGCCCTACAGCGGCACCTTCGCCGCGCTCGGCGTGGCGATCGAGAACGGCTTCAAGCTTCGCGTCGAAGAGCAAGGCGGCAAGCTCGGCGGCCGGGAGATCGAATACATCCGGGTCGACGACGAATCGGACCCGTCCAAGGCCACCGACAACGTGAACAAGCTGATCAAGCGCGACAACGTCGACGTGATCGTCGGCACCGTGCACTCCGGCGTGGCGATGGCGATGGCCAAGGCCGCCAAGGAAAGCGGCACCGTGCTGATCGTGCCGAACGCCGGCGCCGACGCGGTGACCGGCCCGATGTGCGCGCAGAACATCTTCCGCAGTTCGTTCTCGAACTGGCAGCCGGCCTATGCCATGGGCGAGGTGGCGGCCAAGCAGGGCAAGAAGACGGCGATGACGCTGACCTGGAAGTACGCGGCCGGCGACGAGTCGGTGGCCGGCTTCAAGGAAGGCTTCGAGAAGGGCGGCGGCAAGGTCGTGAAGCAGCTCACCGTGCCGTTCCCCAACGTGGAGTTCCAGGCGCTGCTGACCGAGATCGCGGCAGCCAAGCCGGATGCGGTGTATTCGTTCTTCGCCGGCGGCGGCGCGGTGAAATTCGTCAAGGACTATGCCGGGGCCGGCCTCAACAAGACGATTCCGCTCTACGGCCCCGGCTTCCTGACCGACGGCACGCTCGATGCGCAGGGCGAGGCGGCGCAGGGCATGCTGACCACGCTGCACTACGCGGACGGCCTGAACACGCCGCGCGACAACGCCTTCCGCACCGCCTATGCCAAGGCCTTCAAGCTGCAGCCCGACGTGTATGCGGTGCAGGGCTACGACGCGGCGCAGATGCTCGGGATCGGCCTCACCGCAACCAAGGGCGACATCACCAAGAAGGCGGAGTTCGCGGGCGCCATCGAGAAGGCGAAGATCGACAGCCCGCGCGGCGCGTTCACCATCGGCAAGTCGCACAACCCGGTGCAGGACGTGTACCTGCGCAAGGTCGAAGGCAAGGAGAACAAGATGGTGAGCGTTGCCATCAAGGGGCTGGCCGATCCCGCACGCGGCTGCAAGATGTGACCACCCCCGTCCCTCGCTCACTTCGTGTAGCTCGACTCCCCCCTCAAGGGGGCGACACCAGCGGCCCGGCAAAGCCGGTTCCGCGGTGTCTCCCTGACATCGCGGCGCTTCGCGCGCGCTTCTCTCCAGAAAGCTGAGAGCAACTTGGACCTCGGTACCTTCTTAGTCCAGTGCCTGAACTCGGTGCAGTACGGCCTCCTGCTGTTTCTGGTGGCCTCCGGACTGACGTTGATCTTCGGGATCATGGGCGTGATCAACCTGGCCCACGGCAGCTTCTACATGCTGGGCGCCTACATGGCGTTCGCGCTGTCGCCGCTCTTCGGCGACCAGTTCTTGGTGATGCTGGCGGCGGGGGTGGTGCTCGCCGCGCTCTTCGGCTATCTGCTGGAGTGGGCCTTCTTCAGCTACCTCTATCAGCGCGACCACCTGCAGCAGGTGCTGATGACCTACGGGCTCATCCTGGTGTTCGAGGAATTGCGCTCGCTGCTGGTTGGCAACGACGTGCACGGCGTGCCGGCGCCGCCGTGGCTTCAGGGCAGCTTCGCGCTCGGCGACCTGATGAGCTATCCGTGGTACCGGCTCTTTGCATCGGCCGCGTGCATCGTGCTGGCGATCGGGTTGTACTTCGTGGTCAACCGCACGCGGCTGGGCATGATGATCCGCGCCGGTGCCAGCAACCGCGACATGGTGCGCGGCCTGGGCATCGACATCCGCGGGCTCTACCGCATCGTGTTCGCCGCCGGCGTGGCGCTGGCCGCACTGGCAGGCATGATCGCCGCGCCGATGTCGTCGGTGTATCCGAACATGGGCGCGAGCGTGCTGATCATCTGCTTCGTGGTGGTGGTGATCGGCGGCATCGGCTCGATCACCGGCGCGCTGGTCGCGTCGCTCCTGGTCGGATTCGTCGACACCTTCGGCAAGGTGTTCTTCGCCGAGCTGAGCGGCATCGGCGTCTATGTGCTGATGGCCGTCGTTCTGATCTGGCGCCCCGAAGGATTGATGGGACGCAAGACCTGACATGCAACGAATCTCTCTCCTGCTTCCGCTCGCCTGCGCCATCGCGCTCGCACTGCTCGGCCCGATGCTGAGCCCCTATGTGAGCGACCTGGTGGTGAAGGTGATGATCCTCTCGATATTCGCGCTCAGCCTCGAACTGCTGGTCGGCATGACGGGGCTGGTGAGCCTTGGTCACGCGGCCTTCTACGGCATCGGCGCCTATGCCACCGTTCTCGCTTCGGGCAGCGAAGGCGGCTCGATCGCGCTGCTGCTGCCGCTCGCGATGGGCTCGGCCGCGGCCTATGCGCTGGTGGTCGGCGCGTTGAGCCTGCGCACGCGCGGCGTGTACTTCATCATGGTCACGCTGGCTTTCGCGCAGATGGCCTATTTCGTGTTCCACGACACCTCGGTCGGCGGCGGCAGCGACGGCATCTACATGTACGTGCGGCCCGCGCTGGGTGCGCTCGACATGGAAAAGAGCAGCGTGCAGTTCTACTTCGTGCTGGCGGCGCTGGCGGCCACCTACGGCCTGCTGGCGCTGATCCGGCGCTCGCGCTTCGGCGCCACGCTGGCCGGCATCCGGGTCAACGAGCAGCGCATGCGCGCGGCCGGCTTTCCGGTGTACAGCTACAAGCTCGCGGCCGTCGTGATCGCCGGCGCGCTGGCCGGGCTGGCGGGTTTCCTGGCGGCGTCGCGCGATGGCGTGGTCAACCCCGAACTGCTGGCCTGGCACGTGTCCGGCGAAGTGCTGCTGATGATCATCCTCGGCGGCCTTGGCCACCTGCGCGGTGCGGTGATCGGCGCAGTCGCCTTCACGCTGCTGAAGAACTGCTCTCCACGCAATCATTGGTCGGCCCGCTGGCGGACCACTGGCAGCTGACGCTCGGCTTGGCGATCATCGCGTTCGTCGCGCTGCTGCCCAAGGGCATCGTCGGCATCGCGTCGCGCTTTTCCGCCAAGGCTGCCGCATGACGACGAGCCTGCTTTCGGTCGAAAACCTCACCCGGCGCTTCGGCGGCCTGGTCGCTGTGAATGCGGTCAGCCTCGACCTGCGGCTGGGCGAGGTGCATGCGGTAATCGGCACCAACGGCGCCGGCAAGTCGACGCTGATAAACATGCCTGGGCGAGCTCGCCGCGTCGGGCGGGCGCATCGCGCTCGACGGCGTCGAGATCACGAAGCGCGCGCAGTACCGGCGCGCGCGAGCCGGCATCGGCCGCAGCTACCAGCGCACCACGATCTTTCCCGAGTTCAGCGTGCTGGAGAACTGCCGCCTCGCCGCACAGGCGGCCACGCCGCGACCCTGGGCCGTCTGGCAGGCCTCGCGCCATTGCGCGGCGAGCAATGCCGCGGCCCGCGAGGCGCTTGACGCGGCGGGCTTGAGCGCGCTGGCCGATCGCATTGCCGGCACGCTGAGCCATGGCGCCAAGCGCCAGCTCGAGGTTGCCATGTGCCTGGCCACCAACCCGCGCGTGCTGCTGCTCGACGAGCCGCTGGCCGGCATGGGCGCCGAAGAAACAGAGCGCATGCTGGCGCTGCTCGCCGGCCTCAAGACCACGCATGCCATCCTGCTGGTGGAGCACGACATGGACGCCGTGTTCCGCATCGCCGACCGCATCACGGTGATGGTGAACGGCACGGTGATCGCAACCGGCGACCCGACGTCGATCCGTGCGAACCCGAGGTTCGCACCGCGTACCTCGGCGAGGAACACTGAGATGCTGCATGCGAATGTGTCGCCAGTGGCGCGATCACGCCGACGGCGTGCTCTGCTCCGCGAATGTCCCCGGCGCGGCCTGGGCCGCAGGCTCCTCCATTTCGCTGCGCAGAGCACACCATCGACGTGATCCGTCAGGGCGGTGGTTGATCGGCTCGCACGACGCGGCGTTTCCCGTGCCGGGGCATGGGTGTCCCCCGCAGCTAAATAAAGTTGGTGGCGAAGCGGGGGGACATTCGCGGTGGGGTATACCCCGTGTCCCGGGCACGCGCCCCGAACGGCGAAAGGCGCAGCGGAGCACCGACATGCTGAACGTTCAAGCCCTCAACACCTACTACGGCGACAGCCACATCCTGCGCGGCGTCGACATCGAGCTGCCTGCCTCCACGTCGGTGGGCCTGCTCGGGCGCAACGGCATGGGCAAGACCACGCTGATCCGCTCGCTGATGGGCTATGTGCGCCCGGCCGGCGGCCGCGTGCGCCTGGACGACCAGGACGTGACCAACTGGGCGCCCGAGAAGATGGCGCGGCGCGGCATCGGCTACGTGCCCGAAGGCCGCGGCATCTTCCCCAACCTGAACGTGCGCGAGAACCTGCTGATGAGCGCGCGCGCGGGCATCGACGGCCAGCGCGCCTGGACCTTCGAGCGCGTGATGGCGACTTTTCCGCGCCTGACCGAGCGGCTCGCGCACGGCGGCCAGCAGCTCTCGGGCGGCGAGCAGCAGATGCTGGCGATCGGCCGCGCGCTGATGACCAACCCGCGCCTGCTGATCCTCGACGAAGCCACCGAAGGCCTTGCGCCGCTGATCGTGGCCGAGATCTGGCGCGTGATCGCCGACATCCGCACCACCGGCATCGCCACGCTGATCGTCGACCGCGACTGGCGCCGCGTGCTGGGCCACACCGACCGCGCGGTGGTGATGGAGAAGGGCCTCATCGTTGCGAATGGCGCCTCCGCGGAACTCTTGGCCGCGCCCGATTCGATGGAAGAGTTGCTGGGCGTCTGAACGCTATCGGTCGGCGCCTTGCGCGGACGCCTGCGCTTCGACGCGCTCCGGGGGCACCGTCGCGATGTGCACCGTGCGGGTCGGGAACGCGAAGCCCACGCCGATCGCCGCCAACTCGCGCATCAGCTGCAGGTTGATCACCTGCTGCTCGTCCATGTAGAGGTTGTAGCTCGGGTCCTTCACGATGTAGACCACCTCGAAGTCGAGCGAGCCGTCGCCGAAACCCAGGAAGTGCGCCCGGTCGAAGCGCAGCTTCTCGCGCGCCTCGATGATCCGCTTCACGATGCCAGCCACCGCCTCCAGCTGGTCGGGCGTCGCGTCGTAGCTCACGCCGAACTTGAAGACGATGCGGCGCTCTGTCATCGGCTTGAAGTTCCTCAGCACCTGCTTGAGCAGGTCGGTGTTGCCGATGATGATCTGCTCGCCGCTCAGGCTGCGGATGCGGGTGGTCTTGAGGCCGATGTACTGCACCGTGCCGACCAGCGTGTCGACAGCGATGAAGTCGCCGACCTCGAAGGGCTTGTCGACCGCGATCGACAGCGACGCGAACAGGTCGCCGAGGATGTTCTGTACCGCCAGCGCGATGGCGATGCCGCCGACGCCGAGACTGGCAACGAAGGCGGTGATGTTGACGCCAAGGTTCGACAGCACCGCCAGCAGCACGGTGGCCCACACCACTGTGCGCAGCGCCCACGACATCAGCGTGGCCGATGCGCCGACCTGCGTCGCCCTTGGAGCTATAGCGGTCGATGTAGCGGCGCAGGCCGATGGAAGTTGCGCGAGTGAGCCAGACCCCCAGCTGCAGGGCCAGCGCTATGAACCAGAGCTGCTCGACACGCGCATTCCAGCGATCGGACAGGTCGATCATGCCGAGACCTACGAGCAACGCCGCCAGCAGCAGGAAGGCCCGGTTGGTGAAGGGACGCGGCGAACGCCAGAGCGAAGGCGCTCAAGGGCGTGCCGAGGACTTCGAGGGATCCGAGAGTTTCGATCGATTGGTTCATGCTCGCGCTTTGATCGACGTCTCGCCCCGGCCCGAGTTCCCGGGCCGGGTGCCTGCGGGCACAAGCCCTACACGCGCGCTCAGTAGTTCATCGTGAGCGTGACCCGAAACGAGCGCGGCTCGATCGGGTGGAAGTGGATGTCGTTGACGGCAACGGCCTCGTCTTTCAGGCGGGATTCGTAGTAATAGTCGATGGCGGAGTCCCTGCGGTTGGTCAGGTTGAAGCCTTCGAGTTCGACCCGCGCCGACTTGTTGATCTTGTAGCCGATGCGGCCGTTCAGCGTGGCGGTGCTCTTCGAACGAACGCTGTTGTCTTCAAGCAGCGGCCGAGGCCCGAAGTAGCGCAGTTGCAAGGCGCCGAAGAAGGGGCCGACGTTGTCGACCGCCAGCGCGATCGATGCCACGCCCTCGACCGCGCCGGGTATGCGGCTGCCGGTGGCGTCGAAGTCCTTGAACCGCGCGCGCGCAAACGACACGTCGGCGTCGACCGTCAACCAGTCGAAGGGCTTGTAGTAGTTGGAGAACTCGAAGCCCGTGCGCCTGCTCGGGCGGCCCGCGAAGGTGGTGCCGGCGTCGCCTGCAAAGACGAGTTCCGAGTCGAAGTCGAGCCGATAAAGCGCCAGCGAGCTCTGCAAGCCCCGGACGATCTCGGTTCGCACGCCCACTTCGCCGCCCTTCGATCGCACGAGCGGCGACACGCGGTCCGCCGGATCGCCGGTCTTGGGGTCGAAGGCAATGGTGGTGCCGCGCGCATCGTTGCTGTGGAAGCCGGTGCCTGCATTGACGTAGTACTCGGTCTTGGCCCACGGCCCGAAGATCAGGCCCAGCTTGGGACTGGCGATGCTGTCGTTCGCCTTGCCCGAGTTGAGCGGGTTGTCGCCGTCGACCTTGAACCGATAGGTGTCCGCCCGCAGCCCTGCGACGGTGCGGAACCAGTCGTTCCAGTAGGTCGTGTTCTCCACGAACAGGCCCAGGCTGCTCTCGACGATGTGGTCCTGGCGGGTGGTCGAAAGCCGCTGGCGGGCCACGGTGTTGTGCAGCGCGTTGTGGATGTTGTCGTTCTCCAGCTGCAGTCCGAACGTCGTCTGCGATGCCTGCCCCAAGCCTTTCGTCTGCACGGTGTGTGCGGCTTTCAGGCCGGTGGTGACGCGCCGGTCGGGCTGGTTGAACTGGTCGCCGTTGACCGGGTCGTCCAGGAAGTAGGTGAAGTTGGAGTACAGGTCGAGCTGCTGCTGCACGACATAGGCATTGACCTTGGTCGCACCGCCGCCGGCCGTACTGCTGCGCCATTCGCCCGACAGGCTGTAGCGGCTCGCCTTGCCGCCGTCGGTGGCGTCGATCGCGCCGAAGCGGGACAGCGCGCCGCTGTCGACGGCGCGCCTGGGAATCTGGTCGGTGGCGTTCCACTTGGCGCTGTAGCCCATGGCGGTAACGTTGAAGCCGTTCGCCTCGTTGCCCTGGCTGTAGCGCAGCACCCCGTTGAACTTGCGGTAGTCGTCCGGGTTGACGAACGGCCCGTCGTTCTTGAAGACCTCCAGCGCATAGAGCAGGTGGCCGTCGCCGACCTTCGGCGAGTCGGCAAGGAACGCCCTGCGGTAGCCCCGCTGGCCGATGCCCAGGCTGGCAATTCCGCGATCGAGCTTGTCCGCGTAGCGCACGGACACCGCGCCGGCGGACGCGAAGTCGCCTTCGGACGCGTAGTACGGCCCCTTCTTGTAGTCCAGCTGCGTGGCCAGTTCCGGGATCAGGAAGTTCAGGTCGGTCCAGCCCTGGCCGTGCGCGTGGCTGCGCTGGTTGACCAGCATGCCGTCCACCGTCGTTCGCAGGTCCGTGCCGTGGTCGAGGTTGAAGCCGCGCAGGTAGAACTGGTTGGCTTTTCCCTCGCCGCTGTGCTGGCTCACGATGAGGCCGGGCGTCGCCTCCAGCACTTCGCCGGGCCGGTAGACGGTGCGCGCTTCGAGCTGCTGCTGGGTCACGACGCCGGCGTTGGCGGAGTCGGCGATGCCGAGCTGGCTGGTGCGCGATCCCTCCACGGTGACGGGGGCGAGCGTCGGCGGCTCGCCGGCCGGCGCCTGCGCATAGGCGCTGCCGGCAAGCGCGGCCGCGGCCAGCGAAGCAGCCTGGATGCGCGAGAACTTTGTTTTCGGAATGGATTGCATGATGTCTCCGCAGCCGTCCATCCGGGATGGCGGCTGCGACTTCAACAATGGGGTGATTCGCCGGCCCGGAAACAGGCGCGGTTCGAGAAGCGGCAGCTATGCCGCAATGGGGCGCGTTGCGATCAGAGTGCTTGCGCGACGGCTTGCGGCGGACGCTCGATGCGCCTCGGATACGGGCTGCTGAAAGACGCGGCGCTCGACGTTCGCCATGCATCGTCGATGGCCTCCCCGGCTGCGGCAGCAGCGCGAGGCCGGCGCCGGCGATGAAGACAAAGCTGGCGCTAGCTTGCAAGAAGTCCGCTGGCGCACCGTTGCCGTCCGAAAAATCGCCTCCAGGTCGATCACGCTTTGGTCCAGCGCTGCATGGTGGTGGCGCGCGCCGGCGTCATGCGAATGCGCTTGCGCCGGCCGCACGGACGGTGCGCCGTGGTGGTGGTCCGCACGCCGGAAATCCTGCCAGCCGGCCATCGGGTCCTGCGCCCGGCTGTGGGGCTCGGCCGTGCGGTGCGCATGCCGCGACCCGAGCATCCCGGCGACCGCCGCCGATACCGACTGCAACGGCAAGCCGACCGCCAGGCAGGCGGTGACCAGCCAGAGCAGCAGGAGGCGTGCGGGAATCGGCATCGCCCTAAGTTACGCAGGAAAGTTGCTGCTGGATGTAGGTTGCATCCCGTAGATGCTCAGCCTGTGCGCCGCGGACGGCAAGTGCTAGTTCGACCAGCGCGCCGAGCCGGCCCGGCGTGCGGACTCCGACGGGCGGCTGTAAGGCAGCGCGAGCGACGCCGACGTGATCCGGCCGGACTGAAACGTGGCGCTCTCGGTCGCCACCTCCTGAAAGCAGGCCAGCATCGCCTCGACGCCCGGCGCCCTGCCCGCGCACTCGCGCCACTCGGGCAACTCGTGGTCGATCTGGATGCAGAGGTCGCGCCAGGCCTCGGCCAGTGCCGCCCATGCCGCCAGCGCCGGGTCGGCGACCCGCTGCGCCAACGCCGGCAGCTTGCAGCCGAGCGACGGCGCCTGCTCCAGCAGCAACCGGCAGCGCCGGAACTCGCCGGCATCGGCCGGCAGGTCGAACCCGTTGCCGCGGTAGTGGCGCGGTCGTATGCCGGACAGCAGCGTGAACAGCGCCAGGCTCGACAGCCCCTGCTCGCCGGCTGCGAGCCAGCGGATGGCGTCGGGGTCGGCGCCGCGCCGCGCGGCCCAGTTGCGCGCGCACCCGGCCCATCGCCGCGGGCGCTTCCTGCTCGCGGATGCGGGCAAGGCCCAGCCGCGGGCCGATGGCGGCAGTGGCACCCAGCATGCGGGCGACCTCCGCATGCAGCAGGCAGTCGTCGCTCGTTTCCTTCAAGAGGCGCAGGAACTCGCCCAGCGGCATGTGGCCGTAGACGATCCTGCATCCTTCGCGCATCTCTATCCTGTAGTTCGGCTCGCCCTCGGCCGGCGTCGTCCGTGAAGCCATGTCTTTCTATCGGCACGACGGCGCTGCGTGAACAGGGTGGCTGCGAAAATAATCTTCAATCCCGACGAAGCCAAGGAATCCGAATGCCCGACACGCAGACCCTGCCGACCTTCGACGACGTGGCCGCCGCCGCCGCACGCATCGATGGGCATGCCCATCGCACGCCGGTGATGACATCGCGCACGGCCGACGACGCCTTCGGCGCGCAGCTTTTCTTCAAGTGCGAGAACCTCCAGCGCATCGGCGCATTCAAGTTCCGCGGCGCCTTCAATGCGCTTTCAAGGTTCGACGCCGCGCAGCGCCGCGCCGGCGTGGTGGCCTTCTCGTCGGGCAACCATGCGCAGGCGGTGGCGCTCGCGGCACGCATGCTGGGCATGCCGGCCACGATCGTCATGCCGCACGACGCGCCGGCGGCCAAGGTGGCGGCCACCCGTGGCTACGGCGGCCAGGTCATGGTGTACGACCGCTACAAGGACGACCGCGAGCAGATCGGCCGCGACCTGGCCGAGAAGCATGGGCTCACATTGATCCCGCCCTACGACCATCCCGACGTGATTGCCGGCCAAGGCACGGCGGCGAAGGAGCTGTTCGAGCAGGTCGGCAAGCTCGACGCCTTCTTCGTCTGCCTCGGCGGCGGCGGCCTTCTCGCCGGCTCGGCGCTCGCCACCCGCGCGCTGGCGCCGGACTGCAAGCTGTACGGCGTCGAGCCGGAGGCGGGCAACGACGGCCAGCAGTCGTTCCGCTCGGGCGCGATCGTCCATATCGACACGCCCCAAACCATTGCCGACGGCGCGCAGACGCAGCACCTCGGCGTGCACACTTTTCCGATCATCCGGCGCGACGTGGACGACATCCTGACCGTGAGCGACGCCCAACTGGTGGAGGCCATGCGCTTCTTCGCCGCGCGCATGAAGCTGGTGGTGGAGCCGACCGGCTGCCTGGGCTTTGCCGCCGCGCAGGAGATGAAGGCGCAGCTGCGCGGCCAGCGCATCGGCGTGCTGGTGAGCGGCGGCAACGTCGACATCGCGCGCTTCGCCGCGCTGCTGGGGGCTCGGCGCCATGACCGATCTCGCCGGGCTCGCGATGCTCGACACGCCTGCGGCGCTGATCGACCGTTCGCGCATGCAGCGCAACATCGAGCGCATGCAGCAGCACATGAACGCCCTGGGCGTGGCGTTCCGGCCGCATGTGAAGACCAGCAAGGGACTGCCGGTCGCGCGCGCGCAGCAGGCCGCCGGCGCGCGCGGGATCACCGTGTCGACGCTGAAGGAGGCCGAGGCCTTCTTCGACGACGGCTTCACCGACATCCTCTATGCCGTGGGCATGGCGGCGGCCAAGCTGCCGCGTGCGCTGGCGCTGCGCCGCCGGGGCTGCGGGCTGAAGATCGTCGTGGACAGCCTGGCCGCGGCGCAGGCCGTGGCCGAGTTCGGCCGCGCCCAGGGTGAGGCGTTCGAGGTGCTGATCGAGATCGACACCGACGGCCACCGGTCCGGCATTCGCTGCGACGATGCGGCGCTGCTCGACATCGGCCGTGCGCTGCATGAAGGCGACATGGCGCTCGCCGGGGTACTGGCGCATGCCGGCGCCAGCTACGAACTCGACGCACCGGCCGCGCTTGCTGCGCTGGCGGAGCAGGAACGCGCGCGCTGCGTGGCCGCGGCAGAGCGGCTGCGCGCGGCCGGACTGCCCTGCCCGATCGTCAGCGTCGGCTCGACGCCGACCGCGCTGTCCGCCGCGCGGCTCCACGGCGTGACCGAGGTGCGCGCCGGCGTCTACGTCTTCTTCGACCTGGTGATGTGCAACGTGGGCATCTGCACAGCGGACGATATTGCGCTGAGCGTGCTGACGACCGTGATCGGCCATCAAGCAGAAAAGGGCCTGGCGATCGTGGACGCAGGCTGGATGGCGATGAGCCGCGACCGCGGCACCCAGGCCCAGGCGCACGACTACGGCTACGGCCAGGTCTGCGGCGTCAACGGCAAACCGCTCGCGGGCTACCTGCTGGCCGGCGCCAACCAGGAACACGGCATGGTCCAGCGCAAGGGCGCCCCAGACACGGACATCGCGGCGCGCTTTCCGATCGGCATGCAGCTGCGCATCCTGCCCAATCATGCGTGCGCGACCGGGGCGCAGTTCCCGAGCTACCAGGCGCTCGCGGACGACGGCGGCATTTCGACCTGGAGCCGACTGCAGGGCTGGTAAGTTTTTCGAAAGCGCAAGAAGCGGGCGCTCAGCGCGGCGTCTTTTTCTTCTGGCTATCGTCGTCGCCGAAGATCTTTTCCACCTGCTGCCCGATGCGCGCGCCGATGGCCGTGCCGACGCCCGGCAGCACGGCCGTGCCGATCGCAGCGCCGGTCAGCGCACCGCCGGTGAGCGACAGCTTGGGCTGGTCGAGCGTGCCGCCAAGCCGAAGCGGCAGGCCGACCACGCCGTCCACCAGGTCGATCGCTGCCTCGCCGTCGAGCTTGCGGTTGAAGACGGTGGCGCTGCCGCTGGCGGTCAGCAGGCCGGAGCGACCGCGCAGGCCGGTATAGCGCAGCAGCATGCCGTCTTCGGCCACCTGCGTTTCGAGCGTGCCGGTGAGCTCGTCGAACACGGTTTGCCCGCCGCGCTCGGTGCTGGCCGTGCGGGCCGCCCGCGCGAGGTCGAAGCCTTTGACCACCGCCGGCTTGACGCTGAAGCGGGTGCGGGTGCGCAGCCCGCGCAACAACGCCGCGGCATTCTCTCCTTCGGCCTCGACCTGGGTGCGGCCGTTCAGCTTGCCTTCGACCGCCGCGCTGCGGCCGAATGCGCCCACCATGCCGGCGATATCGACGCCCTGCGGTGCCAGCTCGCCCGTGAGGCGAAGGCTGCCGTTGTCGAGCGTCTGAAGCACCGCGCTGCCGTTCCAGGTGCCGCCGCCGACGTCGATCAGCGCGCGCCAGCGGTCCGCGTCGCCTTCGCGCTCGATGCGCAGGACGGCTTCGGGCGAAACGCCCGGGCGGCGCGCTTCGCCCTCGCGCGGGCGCCAGCCGGCGTCGAAACGCACTTCGGCGTCGTAGGCCAGGGCGATGCCGCGGCGATCGATCCAGGTCAGGTCCTGCAGGCGCAGCCGGCCGAGCGGTATCTCCGCCAGCGTCCAGGGGCCACCCAAAAGCCCGGCGGCATCGTCGGGCTGCCAGCTTCCGCGCAAGGCGCGCACCGACGCACGCGGCAGCACGGCGCCCGAGACTTCGATTTCGTCGATGCCGATCTGCCGACGCCAGAGCCCGGCAAGCTGCGGACGAATCACGATGCGGCCGACGGTGATCGGCTGCGCCTGCGCGGTGGCCAGGTCGCTCAGCACCACCACCGGCACCGGTCGCAACGACCAGTGCGCCGCGCCGATGCGCAAGCCCACACCGGTGGCCTGCTCGAAGCGAGCGCTGACCTGGGCCGCGAGTTCCTCGTCGCTCGGCAGCAGCCGATGCGCCAACAGCGCCAGCCCGCACAGCAGCACGGCCACTGCGGCGGCGCTGCCGGCGATCCATTTTCCAGTGCGCGTCATCGAGGGAGCTTAAGTGGTGCGGCCACCGGTCGCTATAGTTTTGAATCCCACGACCTGGAGAATGCCGCATGCGAATCTGGAACAAACATATATCGATCGACGTGCTGACCCGGAGCCACGTCGACACCGCCGTCGAAACGCTCGGCATCGAGTTTCTGGAAGTCGGCGACGACTTCATTCGCGCCCGGGTGCCGGTGGACAAGCGCACGCAGCAGCCCTTCGGAATCCTGCACGGCGGCGTGTCGGTGGTGCTGGCCGAAACGCTGGGTTCCTGCGGCGCGCACTACTCGGCGCCCGAGGGCCAGCGCGCGGTGGGACTGGACATCAACGCCAACCACATCAGAGCCACCACCTCCGGCTGGGTGACCGGCACCGCGCGCCCGGTGCATCGCGGCCGCACCACGCAGGTGTGGCAGATCGACCTGACCAACGACGTCGGCCAGCTGACCTGCGTCTCGCGCATCACCATGGCCATGCTCACGCCGTCGGCTTGAGTCTTGCTATTCAGAACAGAACGACAACAACCGAGGAGAAGACCTGATGAGCGATTCCTACTTTCCCCGCTGGCGCGAAGTCGCGGCCACCGAGGGCGCCGTGGTGGCGCCCGACGAACGCCTGGCGTGGCCGCAGACCGCCGTGATGGGCGTGCAGCACGTCATCGCGATGTTCGGCGCCACGGTGCTGGCACCGATCCTGATGGGCTTCAACCCGAACATCGCGATCCTGATGAGCGGCGTCGGCACGCTGATCTTTTTTCTCATCACCGGCGGGCGCGTGCCGAGCTACCTGGGCTCGAGCTTCGCCTTCATCGGCGTGGTGATCGCGGCCACCGGCTACGCCGGCAAGGGGCCAAATCCGAACATCGCGGTCGCGCTCGGCGGCATCGTGGCCTGCGGCGTGCTGTACATCGCGATCGGCGCGATCGTGCAGGCGGTGGGCACCGGCTGGATCGAGCGCTTCATGCCGCCGGTGGTCACCGGTGCGGTGGTGGCGGTGATCGGCTTGAACCTGGCTGGCATACCGATCAAGAACATGGCGGCGAGCAACTTCGACTCGTGGATGCAGGCCGTCACTTTTCTTAGCGTCGGCCTGGTGGCGGTGTTCACGCGGGGCATGGTGCAGCGGCTTCTGATCCTGATCGGGCTGATCATTGCGAGCATCGTCTATGCGGTGCTCACCAACGGCCTCGGGCTGGGCAAACCGGTAGACCTGTCGGGCATTGCCGCCGCGGCCTGGATCGGCGCACCGCTGTTCACCGCACCCGCATTCAGCGCCGGCGCGATGCTGCTGATCGCGCCGGTCGCGATCATCCTGGTGGCCGAGAACCTGGGCCACCTGAAGGCCGTGACGGCAATGACCGGGCGCAACCTCGATCCCCTGATGGGCCGCGCGTTCATCGGCGACGGCGTGGCGACGGTGGTGAGCGGTGCGGTGGGCGGCACCGGCGTCACCACCTATGCCGAGAACATCGGCGTGATGGCCGCCACCCGCATCTATTCGACGGCGGTGTTCGTGGCGGCCGCGCTGATTGCGCTGGTGCTGGGCTTCAGCCCCAAGTTCGGCGCGCTGATCCAGGCCATTCCGCTGCCGGTGATGGGCGGCGTGAGCATCGTGGTGTTCGGCCTGATCGCGGTGGCGGGCGCGAAGATCTGGGTCGACAACAAGGTCGACTTTTCGCAGAACCGCAACCTGATCGTCGCCGCGATCACGCTGATCATCGGCACCGGCGACTTCACGCTCAAGTTCGGCCAGTTCGCGCTCGGCGGCATCGGCACGGCGACCTTCGGCGCGATCCTGCTCTACGCGTTGCTGGGCCGCTCGCGCAAGTCGGTCGCGCTGTAGTCCCTGGGGGTGGCGCGGGCGCGGTAGATGCCGACCACCCGCGCCATGAGTTCGTCGAACAGGCCGAGCGGGTCGTGCACCATTCGCGCCACCGGGTAACTGCCAAGCGCGAAGCCGGCAAACCGGATCTGCACGTTGTCGAAGTAGACCGAGAGGCCCCGCCCTGCATCGAGCAGGCAATGCTCCACCGTTTCGAAAAGGTCCCCACACTGCAGTTCGGCCTGCGCCACAGCGCCGAGGCTGTAGGTATAGAGGTCGGGCTGGACGTTTCGAATGTCGAGTGTGGGTTGCATGAGTGCAGGGCGCAGAGCGCGGTTCTTTTCCGGAGCCGTCGAGTCTGCAAAACAATTTGCGTGGCGAATGTAGGAAATCGCTGGCTTTGCACTCCCGATGCGACGGCTGTTGCGCAAAAGATGCAGATGAAACCCCTTGAAAGAGTTGTTGTCCCGCGTGTGGATCGCCGCTGTCGCGGCTGAGCGGGTGCTGGCGCCCGTTAGACTCCAACGCTTTTCGCACGAACGTTTTCCATGGCCGATGCATCCGCCGCGCGCACCAGGGCGGTTTTCGAATTCAAGAGCGTGACGCTGCCGCTGATCGCCGTGATCCTCAAGACGGCCGACTTGGGGCTACTGTCCGAAGCGCTCGACGTTCAACTCGCCGACTCGCCCGATTTCTTCGACCAGGAGCCGGTGGTCATCGACCTCTCTCAATTGGCGGATGTCGAGGCCGAGATCGACTTCGGCGCCCTGCGCGAACTGCTCGGGCGCCATCAGACACAACCGATCGCGGTGCGCGGCGGCGACGATGCGCACAACGCGGCGGCGCGTGCTGCCGGCCTCTCGATCGCCGCGATGCCGGTGGCGCCCGGCCCGCGCGCAAGCGCGCCGCCGGCCGAGCCGCCGAGCGAGGCGCCGCGCATCGTGCGCGAGGTGCAGGTGCCCGCCAGCGGAACGCTCCTGATCGACACGCCGCTGCGCTCAGGCCAGCAGGTCTATGCGCGCGGCGGCGACGTGATCGTGACGGCGGTGGTCAGCTTCGGCGCCGAGGTGATCGCGGACGGCAACGTCCATGTGTATGCGCCGCTGCGCGGCAAGGCGATCGCGGGGCGCGCGGCGACGTATCCGCCCGCATCTTCACCACCTGCATGGAAGCGCAGCTGGTGGCGATTGCCGGCATCTACCGCACCGCGGAGGTCGCGCTCCCCGGCGACGTCGCGGGCAAGCCGGCGCAGGTGTCGCTAGACGGCAAGAAGATCGTCCTCAGTGCCATCGAATAACAAGCGGCGCACGCGCGCCGAACACCGACAAACGAATCAACGAAGAAGGAACGGAATGGCCAAGATTGTGGTGGTGACCTCGGGCAAGGGCGGCGTCGGCAAGACGACCACCAGCGCGAGCTTTGCGGCAGGGCTCGCGCTCGCGGGCAAGAAGACGGCCGTGATCGACTTCGACGGCTTGCGCAACCTCGACCTCATCATGGGCTGCGAACGGCGCGTGGTGTATGACCTCATCAACGTGATCCAGGGCGAGGCCAACCTGAGCCAGGCGCTCATCAAGGACAAGCAGTGCGACAACCTGTTCGTGCTGGCGGCGTCGCAGACGCGCGACAAGGACGCGCTGACGCAGGAGGGCGTCGAGAAGATCCTGAAGGAGCTGGACGCGCAGGGCTTCGACTTCATCGTCTGCGACTCGCCGGCCGGCATCGAGACCGGCGCGTTGATGGCGATGCATTTTGCAGACGAGGCGCTGATCGTCACCAATCCGGAAGTGTCGTCGGTGCGCGACTCCGACCGCATCCTCGGCATGCTGGGTTCCAAGACCAAGCGCGCCAAGGAAGGCGGCGACCCGATCAAGGAGCACCTGCTGATCACGCGCTACAACCCGAACCGGGTTGCCGGCGGCCAGATGCTGTCGCTGGACGACATCAAGGACATCCTGCGCATCAAGCTGATCGGCGTCATTCCGGAATCCGAAAGCGTGCTGCAGGCGTCGAACCAGGGCGTGCCCGCGATCCATGACGCCGAGAGCGACGTGGCACAGGCCTACAAGGACGTGGTGGCGCGCTTCCTCGGCGAAGACAAGCCGATGCGCTTCATCGAAGCCGACAAGCCGGGCTTCTTCAAGCGCATCTTCGGAGGGAAGTAAGCCATGTCACTCCTGTCCTTCCTTCTGGGTGAAAAGAAGAAGACGGCCAACGTCGCCAAGGAGCGGCTGCAGATCATCCTGGCGCACGAACGCAGCAGTCTCGGCGGCAGGCGGCCCGACTACCTGCCCGAACTGCAGCGCGAGCTGATCGCGGTGATCTCGAAGTACGTGTCGATCAAGGCGGAGGACATCAAGGTCCACCTGGAGCGACAGGACGACCTCGAAGTGCTGCAGGTCAAGATCGAGCTGCCCGAAGGCGCAGCCGCCGCCGCGCGCTGAGCCACGGCTAGGTCTTGGCGACGAAGGCGGCTACCGCCCGCGTCACGAACGGCTCTTTCAACATGCGGCGGTGGCCAAACCCCTGGGTCGCGATCAGCTCGGCGCCGGCGACTGCGTCGCGGTAGGCCTCGCCGTCGGCAAACCGGTTGACCCGGTCTTCGCGGTAGGCCTCGCCGTCGGCAAACCGGTTGACCCGGTCTTCGCGGTCGTGCACCACCAGCGTCTGCTGGGCGATGCGCGGACCGACCGCCGCAGGTTTTCGATGGGCAGATAAACGCCGAGCCCGGCACTCTCGAACGGCCAGGCTTCGCGCCGCCAACCCGCAGCCGGGGCATGGCGGCGGTTCAGCCATTTCAGCGGCAGTGGCGTTCCGAACAAGCGGCTGGACGCGCGAACACCAAGCGCCGGCCAGGCATGCTGGACGGTGCCGAGCCCGAATCGCAGCATGCGCACCAGGGCGCTGGTGCCGTAATAGTTGGAGCCGGCGGCGCCGGTCGAAGTGGCGATGGTCATTGAGCTTTCTTATCGCACGACTGTGCGAAATTGGGTCGTAGTGAGCGGGAATGAGTGAACATGGACGTTGTCAGGCCCGGTAGCTGGCGAGCAGGCGCTTCCAGGACAGCACGGCGCGGTCGGCAGCACGCGTGTCGCGCAGGAAACGGGCGTCGTGCAGCAGGGCCATCACCAGGCCGTTGATCTCGCTGACCAACTGCACCGGATCGGTCTCTGCCTTGAGTTCGCCGCTCTCGATCGCCTGGACGACAGTGCGCCGCAGCGCGGCGCGCCAGCGCGTGACCTCCTCCAGCAGCAGGTCGCGCAGTTCGCCTTCGCGGTCATCCAGTTCGAAGGCGCCGGCGGTGTAGATGCAGCCGGTTGCGGTCTCGACGTCGCGGGTGCGCACGATCCAACGCCGGACGATCTCGTCCAGCCGCGCCAGACCTTTGGGCATTTGCATCGCAGGCACGAACACATCGGCCAGGAAGCGCCGGCCGAACTCCTCGATCGCCGCCTTCTGCAACGCCTCGCGCGAACCGACCCGGGAGAAAACGCCGCTTTTCGACAGGCCCAGGCGCGTGGCCACGGCCTGCAGCGAGATCGCCTCCAGGCCTTCAGCCGAAGCGAGGTCCATGGCCGCGCCGACGATGGCGGTGCGGGTCAGTTCGCTTTTGGCGGTCTTGGCGTCCATGCGACGTATTTAAGCACGACTGTGCGAAATGTGCCTCGGCTCGGCTTGGGGTCGCCGCCCTTCCAAGAAGCATCGATGTGGGCGTATCGTGTCAGCCCAACCAAAACCTGGAGAAACCGCACCATGGCAACCAGCAAGTCGAGCCCCGCCAGCCACGCCGGCGCACAGAAAAAGACGCGTTCTTCGGCCGCTGCCGATGCGCAGTCCGATATCCAGGACGCCTTCATCAAGCCTCTCAAGGGGATGGCCGAGCGCTTGCAGAGCCTGCCGCTGGCAGGAGCCGCCGGCGCCATCGTCGAGAACGGGCGCAAGGATCTGCAGGCGCTGGTGCAGGTCAACGAGAAGTCCTACCAGGGCCTTCAGTCGGTGGTGCAACGGCAGACGGAAATGCTCAAGAACTCGATCGCCGAGTGGCAGGGTGCGGTCAAGGGCATGTCGCCGGCCGAGCCGCGGGAGAACATCGCCAAGCTTGACGCCATGGGCAGGGCTGCATTCAAGCAGGCGCTCGACGACATGCGCGAGCTTTCGGAGCTGGCGGCGAAAACGCAGGCCGACGCCTTCGACGTGGTGCGCCAGCGGATTCGCGACAACGTGGACGAGGTGAGCAAGCTGCTGCAGCAGCGCAAATGAGCAGCGAGGGTCGATGCACGGCCTAAGCGAGAAAAAGGTCCGTGACGCCGGCTGCAGTCGGCGTACATTGGCCTTATTGCTCAGCTAAGGAACGAATCCGCCATGGCATCGACTTCTTCAACGCGCGCCCCTTCTCCCGCGCCTGTCTCCGCTGCTGCAGCCAGCGAGGCCGCAGCCCGGGAGCGGCTTCGGCAGGCACTGCCGGCCACGGTCGATCTTCTGCACCACCGCCAGGCCGACCGCATCGACGACAGCGACATCGAGGCCTACGTGAAACTGAACTGGCTCGAGTGGCACGGCGGCGGGCTGCGCCTCACGATCACCGGTCGCAACGTGTGCGCCCAGCAGACGCCGGCCGCCGCCTGAGTTTTCCTGAGTCGCCTACTGCCCGGCGATGATCTGCACGATCAGCCCGGTGGCAATGGCGGCCAGCTCGTAGTCGCCACCCACGCTGACCCACTGCTGCCCCCGCTGCGGGGCGTGCAGGCGATGGCCACGCCAGTCGTTGACCACGTAGTTGCGGCCTCGGTACTCGGCGGGCACCCGCCCGCCGCGGCGCCCTTCGTTGCGCGCATGCGGGTAGCCGCTCCGATCGAAATGCCGTCCCGGACGAACATCCTGCTGCCCATGAAACTGGTTGCCGCTGCCATGGCGCTCGAACTGGCGCTCTGACTGACGCTGCTGCTGGCGCTCGCGGCGCTGCTCGAGGCGCTCGTTGCGGCGCTCGCGGTCGGCGCGGCGGTCGTCCGCAAAGGCGCTGCCGGCCATGCACATCGCGAGCGCCGCTGCGGCCACGGCCATGCTCATGGACTTGACGATCATCATGGAACCCCTTTGCGTAGATGAGGATTCCAGTGGGGCCGGCCCTTGTATCGCGCCGGCGCCGTTCGTGTAGGCGCGCGGTGAAGCAAGGTAAAGCCCGTAGAAGCGCGGCAGTGGGCCTCAGGGGCTGTCGGGCTCCGCCGCGCGGGCCATGCGCTCGCTTTTCCAGTAAACGTCGTCGCCGCCGTCGACGCGGTTGAGCACGCGGGCGAGCACGAACAGCAGGTCGCTCAGCCGGTTCAGGTAGTGCCGCAGGGCATCGTTGATTTCAGCTTCGGCGCCCAGCGCGACGACCGCGCGCTCGGCCCGCCGCGCAATGGTGCGGCACACATGTGCGAACGAGGCGGCGCGGGTGCCGGCCGGCAGGATGAACTCGGCCAGCCGCGGCAGCGCGGCGTTGTGTTCGGCCAGCGCGTTGTCGAGCTGCAGCAGTGCATCGGCCTTGAGCAGCGTGAAGCCTGGCATCGACAGCTCGCCGCCGAGGTTGAAGAGCTGGTGCTGCACGTCGACCAGCAGCTCACGCACGGGCGCGGGCATCGGCTCGCACAGCAGCAGGCCGATGCTGGAATTGAGTTCGTCCACGTCGCCCATGGCATGCACGCGCAGGTGGTGCTTGGCAACGCGGGTGTTGTCGCCGAGGCCGGTGGTGCCGTCGTCGCCGGTGCGCGTGGCGATCTGCGTGAGTCGATTGCCCATGGGAATGTCTTTGAAGAGTGCGGTTCGTAGAATGGTAGACCCCTTCAGGAGACCGCCGATGAACGCCCCCGCCGCCCTGTCCCACCTCACGCCCGAAATCGCGCTGCGCGAGGTGCCCGATGCGCTCATCCAATCGCTCAAGGCGCGCTTCGCCGAACGCTGCTCGACGGCGCTCGCGGTGCGGACCCAGCACGGCCGCGACGAGTCGTCGTTCGACGCCCCGCCACCCTCGGCCGTCGTCTTTGCGGAAAGCACGCAGGACGTGGCCGATGCGGTCAAGCTGGCCGGCGACCACAGTGTTCCGGTGATCCCGTTTGGCGTCGGCTCGTCGCTCGAAGGCCATCTGCTCGCGGTGCAGGGCGGCATCAGCATCGACGTGAGCCGCATGAACCAAGTGCTGTCGGTCAATGCGGACGACCTCACCGTGACTGTGCAGCCCGGCGTCACCCGCAAGCAGCTGAACGAGGAGATCAAGAGCACCGGCCTCTTCTTCCCGATCGATCCCGGCGCCGATGCGTCCATCGGCGGCATGACGGCCACCCGCGCGAGCGGCACGAACGCCGTGCGCTACGGCACCATGCGCGAAAACGTGCTCGCGCTCGAAGTCGTCACCGCTGCCGGCGAGGTGATCCGCACCGGCACGCGGGCCAAGAAGTCATCGGCCGGCTACGACCTCACCCGCCTGATGGTGGGCAGCGAAGGCACGCTGGGCGTGGTGACCGAGATCACGCTGCGCATCTATCCGCTGCCCGAAGCGGTGTCGGCGGCGATCTGCTCGTTTCCGAGCATCGAAGCCGCCGTGCGCACCACCATCGAGATCATCCAGCTGGGCGTGCCGATCGCGCGGGTCGAGCTGATCGACGTGAATACGGTGCGCATGGTGAACGCCTACGCCAAGCTCGGCCTGCGCGAGGAGCCGATGCTGCTGATGGAGTTCCACGGCTCGCCGGCCGGCGTGAAGGAACAGGCCGAAACCGTACAGGAACTCGCCAGCGGCCACGGCGGCAATGCCTTCGAATGGGCCAGCACGCCGGAGGAGCGCACCCGGCTCTGGACCGCGCGCCACAACAGCTACTTTGCCGCCGTGCAGTCGCGCCCGGGCTGCCGCGTGATCTCGACCGACACCTGCGTGCCGATCTCACGCCTGGCCGATTGCCTGCTCGAGTCGGTGGCCGAAGCCGACGCCAGCGGCATCCCCTACTTCCTGGTTGGCCACGTGGGCGACGGCAACTTCCACTTCGGCTACCTGCTCGATCCGAACGCGCCGGAAGAGCGCGTCACGGCCGAGAAGCTGAACCATGCGCTGGTGTCCCGGGCGCTCGCGCTGGAAGGCACCTGCACCGGCGAGCATGGCGTGGGCCTGCACAAGATGGACTTTCTGGTCACCGAAGCCGGCGTCGGCGCGATCGACATGATGCGCACGATCAAGCGAGCGCTCGACCCGAAGAACATCATGAATCCGGGCAAGATCTTCAGCATGTAGCTGTCGTAGCGCGACAACTCCCGCTCAGGCGCCCCGGTCGCCCTCGACGACCATCTTTTCCCACTCATCCATCGAGATCAGTCCGCCGACCGTGTCGGCCTTGTCCTGGTCGCGCTTGGGCAACACGCCCTGTATGGCATCGATGCGCTTCCAGCCGGGGATCGGCTGCTCGCCGGTCGTGGTGTCGGGTACGTAGCGAGATCCTTCCATGCGTTGCATGCGCGGTATGTAGCGCGGGCAGTTTGTGATCAGTGCCGTGATGTCGACCTTGACGGCGAACTGCGCACCCGGCCACAGGCCGACGACCGAGGGCTCATCGGTGAGCTTTGCGTCACCCTGCACGCGCAGGCGACTGGGAGTGACGAAGTCCATGAAGAGCATCCCGACTTGCGAAGTCGACGCGATGTTTCCCATCGAGAAGAACATTCCGTTGCCGTCGAAACAGGGGAACAACAAGGTCTTGTCGTCGGGCATTTTGACGAAGCCCTTGGCACCGCCCTTGAAGCTGACTGTCGGTGAACCCTTCGGATCGACCGATGCCAGCCAGAACATCTCTGCCTGCGAGATGAATTGACGGTCGCCCGGCGAAAGCGCGTCGTGAACGATCACCTGCAATTCCGCTGCCGCCAGGGCTTCGGTGTCAAAACGCTTTTGGAGCTCGAGAGCCTTGTCCGTATAAGCAAAGTTCGTCATCGGATACATCCTGCAAGTGGCCCGGGGAAGCCGCGGGCGGGTCGGCGCGGGAGGCGACCGAGCCGCGCATTGCCTGCCGCATCGCTCGTGCCTTCACACGCGCCCAACGTTAGCGCCCTGCAGGTTTGCGTCTTGTCCGAAAGGCGCAGCGCTCTTGACGAAGCGTCATATCGACGGCCCTGCCCACTCCTGAGAAAAGCCGTTGATTTGCACGATGGCTCCCCTGCGACGCAGGCGCTGGAAAGAAGTAAGGGCGAAGCATATGTGCGGCCCTGGCGGCGAAACAATCGCTCAAAAGCAGAGGCCCGGCCGCGCCGGCGCGCTAGGCCGTTTGGCGGATGCGGTCGATCAAACCGTTGAGCGCCTCGAGCGACCCGAAATGGATCGCGAGTTCGCCACTTTCTTCAATGCGGCCACCGCGCTTGCTGCGCTTCTTGATTCGCACCTCGACCTCGGCCGCGAGCAGATCGGCCAGTTCTTCTTCCACGCGCTGCAGGTCGCGCGACTTTTCTGCCGCCCCGCGGCGCGGCGGCGAAGTCAGGCTGAACTCGGCCGCCAGCTTCTTGACCAGCGCCTCCGCCTCGCGCACCGACAGCTTTCTGGCTGAGATCTGATTGGCCGCCGTGATCTGCGTCCCCTTGTCGAGCGACAGGAGCGCGCGGGCATGGCCCATGTCGATGTCGCCGGCCATCAGCATCTGCTGCGCCGGTTCTGCCAGATTGAGCAGGCGCAGCAGGTTGCTGGCCGCACTGCGCGAGCGCCCCACTGCCTGAGCCGCTGCTTCGTGAGTGAGCCCAAACTCTGCGACCAAGCGTTGCAGGCCTTGGGCTTCTTCCAGCGGGTTCAGGTCTTCGCGCTGGATGTTCTCGATCAATGACATGGCCGCTGCGGCTTCGTTGGGCACGTCGCGCACCAGCACCGGTACGCTGTCGAGACCCGCAAGCCTGGCGGCTCGGAACCGCCGCTCCCCGGCGATGATTTCGAACTCCGCATTCTTGGCGCGCGCCGCATCCGGATCGAGGCGGCGGACCAGGATGGGCTGCATGATGCCCTGCGCCTTGATGCTCTCGGCCAACTCGTAGAGCGCACCTTCGTCCATGCGCGTGCGCGGCTGGTAGACGCCGGGCACCATCTGGTCGAGATTCAGGACGGTCGGATTCGGCGGTGCCGCACCGTCGGCATCCGAGGTATCGGGGCCGTTGAATGTCGGGCCCAGGAGCGCTTCGAGTCCGCGGCCGAGGCCTTTTGGTTTTTTGGTGGCCATGGATTTCATTCTTCTTTCAATAGATCGTTCAGCAGCGCACGGCCTTCGGGCCAGTTTCCCAGGCCCGATTCGCCGTTCAGGTGACCGCGGGCGCCAGTGTCGATGTATGCGGCGCCCCAGTCCTTCGCCATTTCGCGGGAGCGTTGCTCTGCGCAATACGGATCGTCGTGCGCCGCGATCATCAGCGCGGGGAACGGCAGCCGCTGGCGCACGATCGGCGTCCAGCCGGGGATGGTCTGGCGCAGGTCGTCACGCTCGACATCGCCCGGCGCAACCAGTAAAGCGGCCCGCACCTTGTGGATGTTGCGGGAATGGGCCGCCCAGGCAGCGACCAGGATGCAGCCGAGGCTGTGCGCCACGAGCGCCACGCGCCCTGGCGCGGCCAGCACTTCTTCTTCGAGGCGGGCCGACCAGTCGCCGCGCAGCGGCCGCATCCACCCGTGCTGCTCGACCCGGTGGTCGCCGTAGAGCGCTTCCCAGCGGCTTTGCCAGTGCGCAGCGTCGCTGTTCTGCCAACCCGGCAACAGCAGGATCTTCGTTCCGGTCATCGTCACTTCAGATGCCGCTCGGCGCCTGCGCCACGCCCGGCGGTGCGTCCACCGGCACCGGCACCGGCGCCGCCGCCGCCGCCGCGGCCAGAGCGGATGGCATCTTCTCGAGCAGTTCTTTCGCGAAGGCCACGAAAGCCTGGCTGCCCTTGGCCGAGGGATCGAACACCACCCCCGGCAGGCCGTAGCTCGGCGCCTCTGCCAGTCGCACGTTGCGCGGGATCACGGTATCGAACACCTTCTCGCCAAAATGAGACTTGAGCTGATCGCTCACCTGCTGCTGAAGCGTGATGCGCGGGTCGAACATCACCCGCAGCAGGCCAATGATCTGCAGGTTCTTGTTGAGGTTGGCATGCACCTGCTTGATGGTGTTGACCAGGTCGGTCAGCCCTTCGAGCGCGAAGTATTCGCACTGCATCGGCACGATCACGCCGTGGGCGGCGCACAAGCCGTTCAGCGTAAGCAGGCTCAGGCTGGGCGGACAGTCGACCAGGATGTAGTCGTACTCGGCGCCCACAGCAGCGAGCGCGGTGCGCAGGCGTTTTTCGCGTCGGTCGAGCGCGACCATTTCGATCTCCGCGCCGGCCAGTTCACGGTTGGCACCCAGCACGTCGTAGCCGCATTTCGGCGAGTTGACCCGCGCCTCGACCACCGAAGCCGACTCGAGCAGCACGTCATAGACCGTCGTTTCCAGCTTGCGTTTGTCGATGCCCGAACCCATGGTGGCATTGCCTTGAGGGTCCAGGTCGATCATCAGTACGCGCTGGTCGACCTTGGCGAGTCCGGCGGCCAGATTGACGGTGGTGGTGGTCTTGCCGACGCCGCCCTTTTGATTGGCGATGCAAAAGATCTTTGCCATGCTATTTGGACACCGCGAGCTTGATGCCAAAAGCGATAAGAAAAACGCCCGCCAGCTTTTCGAGCGTGCATCCGATGCGCGGATTGGCGCGCATGCGCTCCGCCAGAAAATGGGTGAGCAGCGTCGCCCCGAGGCCATACGCAAATGTCAGGATCGCGATCGTCAGCGCCATCACCGCAAAGGTGGTCAGCCCCTGATGACGTGCCGGGTCGACAAAGAGCGGGAAGAACGCCATATAGAAGACGATGGCTTTCGGGTTCAACAAGGTGATCGCAAAGGCCTGCCGGAGGTACTGCCCCGCGCGGATGTCGAGGATGGGCGCCGCACCGGGCTTGGCGGTGAGCATCTTGAAGCCAAGCCAGGCCAGGTAGGCTGCGCCGAGCCACTGGACGGCGCTGAATGCAGCGGGGTAGGTGGTGAGCAATGTAGCGACGCCGGCGACAGCCGCCCACATCAGCACTTGGTCGCCGGCGATCACCCCGGCGGTCGCAGCCAGTCCGCCGCGGATGCCGCCCTTGCTTGTGGAGGTGATCAAGGCAAGATTTCCCGGCCCGGGAATCGCAAGAAAAACGACGATGGCAACGACGAACGCGCCGTAATCAGCGATACCGAACATGAATTTGCCTGAGATTGGGGAGCGTCGAGTCTAAGCGAGGCGGGATGAGCGACGCCTTTCAAACGGTGCGTTTTCTTGCCCAAACCACGCAGCGCTCCGCATCGAGGCCGGGCACATCGAGTTGTTCCACGTGAAACACCTCGACGCCCGGCGGCAATGCAGCCAACTCTTCGTCCGGCGTCCTGCCCTTCATCGCAAGCCAACATCCCTGCGGCGCCAACAGGTGCTTCGAGCCGGTGAAAAAGTCGCCTAACGAAGCGAAGGCGCGAGAGCTCACGACATCGAAGCTGCCAGCAAGCGACTCCACGCGAACATGCAATCCGCGCAGGTTGCCGATCTTCAGTTCGGCGGCGACCTGCTGCACGAACGCAGCCTTCTTTGCAACGGCGTCCACACAGGTCACGGCAATGTCGCCTCGGACAATCGCAATCACAACGCCGGGCAGGCCCGCGCCTGCGCCGACGTCGAGCAATGTCGCCGCACCGGCGCATTCACGGGCGAGCGGAGAAACAATCGAAAGACTGTCGAGAAGGTGATGGGTCAGCACGGCCGCCGGATCTCGCACTGCGGTCAGGTTGTAGACCTTGTTCCACTTGAGAATCAGCGCGCCGTAGGCGAGCAGCTGCTCACACTGATGAGAGCTCAGCGGCACTCCGAGCATGTCGGCGCCTGCGCGCAGGGCGACGCCCGGGTTCATTCGACAGCGTGCGGCGCCGCCGGGGCTTGATGGGCAAGCGCCCGCTTGCCGTGTTTGCGCAAGTGCACCATCAGCAACGAGATCGCCGCCGGGGTGACGCCAGAGATGCGGGAGGCCAAGCCCAGGGTTTCCGGTCGGTGCCGGGCGAGCTTCTGCCGAACCTCGAAGCTCAGTGCTGGAACCTGCGTATAGTCCAGATCTTCGGGCAGGCGAAGGTTCTCGAAGTGGGCGGCCCGCTCCACCTCGTCATGCTGACGGTCAATGTAGCCGGCGTACTTTGCTGCTATTTCGAGCTGTTCGATCTCGAACTCACCCAACTGCTCAGGCGCCTTGTACTTGCCGCCGTCGAGCGACATCAAGGAGGCGTAACTCACATCCGGGCGCCGCAAGAGGTCGCCAAAGTTGTATTCGCGTTCGATCGGCTTGCCGAGCACCCGCTCCGATTCCTCAGCCGGCAAATTTCGGGGATTCACCCAGATCGAACTCAACCGCTGTGTTTCACGTGAAACAAGATCCCGTTTCTGGGAGAAAGCATCCCAGCGGGCATCGTCGATCAAGCCAAGCTTTCGCCCCGCGTCGGTCAGTCGAGCGTCTGCATTATCCTCGCGCAGCTGCAGCCGGAACTCAGCCCGGCTGGTGAACATCCGGTACGGCTCTGTCACGCCCTTGCTGATCAAATCGTCAACCAGCACGCCCAGGTACGCCTCGTCGCGACGCGGCAGCCACGGGCCTTCGCCACGGCATTGCAACGCAGCGTTGACGCCGGCGAACAGCCCTTGCGCCGCGGCCTCTTCGTAGCCGGTAGTGCCGTTGATCTGCCCCGCGAAGAACAAGCCCCGAATATCCCGCGTTTCGAAACTGCTCCGCAATTCGCGCGGATCGAAGTAGTCGTACTCGATGGCATAGCCAGGCCGCAGGATGTGCGCGTTCTCCAAACCCGCCATCGAACGAACCAGCTGCAGCTGAATGTCGAAAGGCAAGCTGGTCGAGATGCCGTTGGGGTAGTACTCGTGCGTCGTGAGGCCCTCGGGCTCCAGAAAGATCTGGTGGCTTTCCTTGTCGGCAAAGCGGTTGACCTTGTCTTCCACGCTCGGGCAGTAGCGCGGGCCAATGCCATCGATCTTGCCGGTGAACATCGGACTGCGGTCGAACCCCGAGCGAATGATGTCGTGCGTGCGTGCATTGGTGTTGGTGATCCAGCAAGCCATCTGCCGCGGATGCATTTCTCGGCGCCCCATGAAGCTGAAAACCGGCATGGCCTCCGCCCCGCCCGGCATGCCGTCACCCGGCTGCTCCGTGCACTTTGAAAAATCGATGCTGCGTCCGTCGAGCCGCGGCGGCGTACCGGTCTTGAGCCGCCCTTGCGGCAGCTTCAGCTCCTTCAGCCGTGCCGACAAGCTGACCGCCGGCGGATCGCCCGCGCGCCCCGCCTGGTAGTTGTCGAGCCCCACATGGATGCGGCCGTCGAGAAACGTGCCGGCCGTGAGCACCACCGTCCGCGCGCGAAACGCGATGCCGACCTGCGTGACTACGCCGACCACGCGATCGCCCTCCACCATCAAATCGTCGACGGCCTGTTGGAACAGCCACAGGTTCGGCTGATTCTCCAGCCGGCGGCGGATCGCGGCCTTGTAGAGCACTCGGTCTGCTTGGGCGCGCGTCGCGCGCACCGCCGGGCCCTTGCTCGAATTGAGAATCCGGAACTGGATGCCTGCTTCATCCGTGGCCAGTGCCATCGCGCCGCCGAGTGCGTCCACTTCCCGCACCAGATGGCCCTTGCCGATGCCGCCGATCGACGGGTTGCAGCTCATCTGACCCAGCGTCTCGATGTTGTGGGTGAGCAGCAGCGTGCGCGCGCCCATGCGGGCGGATGCCAGCGCGGCTTCGGTGCCGGCATGGCCGCCGCCGACGACGATCACATCGAATTCTTCGGGGTACAGCATGAGGATGGCGCACTGGCGCGTGCGCTGCGGAAAGGGGCGCCGATTTTAATCGGCGGCACCCTTCCGTTCAACGCGCAGGGACAAGCATCCTTGCTATCTTTTTAATAGCGCCAAAGCCTAGTCGGCAAGCGCCACGACGTGAGCAGCCGCCTGCGGCTCGCCCTGCGGCGGAATCGGCACCGGCTTCTCGATCCCAACCAGCTGACCGCTGGGCTCCGGCGCGGAGGAAGGCGCGAGCTGCTCGTCTTGCAACTCCCGCACGGCGAGCGTCTTGCCGGTCATGCTGACCGGCCCGAAGATCGTGCAGAAGGCGACGTCCTTGGCATCGCGCCCCGTCCCCACACGCACCAGCCGGTCGACCGGCGCCATGCGGGTCGGGTCGAACAACACCCACTGCCCACCCAACCAGGCCTCGAAAACGGCATGGAAATCCTGCGGCGGTTCGTCGAACCACACGTAGCCCACGACCAGCCGCGCCGGAATGTTGAGGGCGCGGCAGAAGGTGATGCCCAGGTGCGCGAAATCGCGGCAGACACCGGCTCGCTCGACGAACACTTCGCGCGACGTCGTGGTCGAGTCGCTGCTGCCGGGCTCGTAGGTGATGCTGTCGTGAATCCAGTCGACGATGGCCTGCACCCGGCCGATGCCGGGCGGCAAGTCGCCGAACAGCTGCTGGGCGCAGCGCGACATCAGGTCCGACTCGCAATAGCGCGACGGCATCAGGTAATGGAGGATGTCGTGGGGCACCTCGTTCACCGGCACTTCCGCCAGGTCGGTCGGCACCGCCACCTGCGAGCGCTGAACGCTCGCCTTGTAGCGAATCGTCAGCGGGCCGGGCGCGGCATCGAAGCGAATGAAGCGGTTGCCGCTGGTCTCGTCGTGGAACACTTGCATCTCCACCGTCGGCTCGATCACGAGTTCTTCGCTGATCAGGGCCTGGGCACCGCAACGGGCCGCTTCGATGTTCAACAGCAGGTGCGAAGGTGCCGAGACGTCGTAGTCGAGGACGGTTTCGATGGTCGAGAGATGCATGGATCGGCAGTCAGTCGATGGCTTTCTTCACCGCCCCGACACCGAGCGCCGCAAGAACCAGGAATACCACGGCGAGGATCAGGAACAGCCCGAACAGGACCTTGGCAATGCCCGCTGCGCCGGCCGCGACGCCGCCGAACCCGAGCGCTCCGGCAACGAGTGAAACGATCGCAAAAATAATCGCGTACTTCAACATGCGTGAGCTCCTTGCGACGCACTTGCGCCGCGAGAGCCGATGCTAAGAAGCTCTGAAAACCTGCCCGATAGTCGGCGCGCGCATGGCACCGTAGGACAAAAACGCGACGCCATCGAAACCGCTAGCATCGGCCTGCTTTCACTCGAAACGGTTCACAACCTGTCATCCATCCGTCCATTGGTGTGTTCTCAAGGACGCTGGATTTGTCACCGGGCGCCTGCTCGCTCGCGCCTCACATCGCCATGCACGAAGCCGGCCTTGCGTTCGAGCCGGTGGTTGCGAGCACCAAGAGCCATCAGCTCAAGGACGGCACCGACTACTACGGCATCAATCCCCTCGGCTACGTGCCGATGCTCGAACTCGACGACGGCACCCGGCTGCGCGAAGCCGCGGTGATCGTGCAGTACATCGCCGACCTCGCCCCGGCCAAGAACCTTGCGCCTGCCAACGGCACCTTGTTGCGCTACCGGCTGCAGGAATGGCTCAACTTCGTCGGCACCGAAATGCACAAGGGGTTCTCGCCGCTCTTCAACGCGAACATGCCGGACGAAGCGAAGACGCTCGCCAAGACCAAGCTGCAGTCTCGCTTCAAGTGGCTCGACGGCGAACTCGAAGGCAAGGCCTATCTGATGGGTGAGCACTTCAGCGTTGCCGATTGCTACCTCTTCACGGTGACCAACTGGACCAAGCCCACCGGCATCGACCTCGCGCCTTACCCCAATGTGCAGGCCTGGCATGCGCGGGTGGGCGAGCGGCCGGCGGTCCAGCAGGCGATGCAGGCCGAGACCGCGGCGCGCTGAGCGGCTACAAAAGGTCCGGCCGCTCGCGCATCTGCTGCGCTGTGCGGCGGATTGCGGCAACCTCGCCGGCATCGAAGCGATCGAGGTTCTTCTGCATCATCGCCGTGCGGGGATTGGCCGCGAGCAGCGCAGCGTGGCGCGCCACGAAATCCCAGTACATCACCGTGACCGGGCATGCGCCGTCACCGCTGCGCACGCCCGGCTTGTAGCGACAGCCGTCGCAGTAGTTGCTCATGCGCCGGATGTACGCGCCGCCGGCGGCATAGGGCTTGGTGACGAAGCGCGCACCATCGGCAAAGAGCGACATGCCCACCGTGTTGGGCAGCTCGACCCACTCCACCGCGTCCACGTAAACCGACAGGTACCAGGCATGCACCTGCGCCGGCGCCATGCCGTAGGTGAGTGCGAAGTTGCCGGTCACCATCAGGCGCTGGATGTGGTGGGCGTAGCCAGTGGCGAGCGTCTGGCCGATCGCCTGGCGCATGCAGTTCATCTGCACCTCGCCGGTCCAGTACCAGCCGGGCAGGTCGGCATGGTGGCCGAGTGCGTTGGCCGCCAGCAGCATGGGCATGCGCCACCAGTACACGCCGCGCATGAACTCGCGCCAGCCGAGGATCTGCCGCACGAAGCCTTCCA
>JBBJMS010000013.1:0-39860 GCA_037720315.1 Variovorax sp.
ATCTTGCGGCCCTCTTCGATTTGGTGCTCGAAGAAGCGCTGAAAGCTGAACGCGATGCTGGCCATGAGGACCGTGCTGCCGAAAAAGAGGGCCAGCACGACGGCGCCGATCGTGAGCCAGCCGGTCTTCCCGGCCGATGCGTCGGCGGCTGCGCCCGCGTTGTAACGTGTATTCCATTTTTCCGGCGTCATGAGACCGTAGACGATGGCCGTGAGTGCGCATCCGGCGATGGTGAAGCCAAAGAGCGGCAGCAATGCCCAGCTCAAGGCATCGTCCACGCCGTAAAGGCGCAGACGTTCGATGCCGTAGAGCCCGAGTGCGGTCGGTATGGGCAGCAGCCAGCCAAGCGTGCTGCCGAAGCCGCGCAGGTAGAAGCAGTGCAAACCCACAGGTCCACCGAGGAATGCGAGCCACGTTGCCAGGGTCTTGTTTTTCATTCGGGGCTCGTCGAACTCCCTTCGCCCAGCACTTTCTCCATCAAGACCACGTCGCGCCATTGGCCGAACTTCCAGCCGCAGTCCTTGAGCACGCCCACATGGGTGAAGCCTTGCGAGCGGTGCACACCGATCGAACCAGCGTTGGCCGAATCGCCGATCACCGCGATGAGCTTGCGCACGCCTGCGGCTTCGGCTGCCTGCGTGAGCACGGCGAGCAGCTTTGCGCCTGTGCCTTGGCCCTGAGCCGCCTCTGCCAGGTAGATCGAATCCTCTGCCGAAAAGCGATAAGCGGGGCGGGGCTTGAACCAGTTGCAGTAGGCGAATCCGAGCAGTTCTCCGTCCCGCTCGGCGACGAGGTAGGGAAGGTTCCTGGACAACACATCGGCTCGGCGGGCGGCCATGTCGGCGGTGGTGGGCGCCTCGGTTTCAAAGGTGCCGGTACCGTGCAGCACATGGTGGGCGTAGATGGAGGCGATCGCCGCAACGTCTTCGTCGCGGCTCGGGCGGATGGTTGTCATGCGCGACCGGCTGTGCGCCGGAAAGATTGGAAAAAGTCGCTCGGGCTATAATCATGGGCTATTCAGCGTGCCGCTGGCCGGGTGGCCATGTCGCGTGTCTCGACGCTGAAAGAACACTGTGGGCGAACCTCTTCTGGTTTGCTGCACCACCCGAAGGATAAATCATGGTCGTCATTCGACTTTCCCGCGGCGGCTCCAAAGGTCGTCCGTTCTTCAACATCGTCGTGTCGGACAAGCGCGTTCGCCGCGACGGCCGCTTCATCGAGCGCTTGGGTTTCTACAACCCGACCGCCAAGGAAAACGAAGAAAGCATCCGCATTGCGCAGGATCGCCTAACCTACTGGCAGGGCGTCGGCGCGCAAGCCTCGCCCACGGTCAACCGCCTCATCAAGCAAGCTGCGGGCGCCGCACCGAAGGCTGCTGCTTAAGCCACCGGCCTAAGCGATGCTCCCCGCCCTCGAAGCCGTCGAATTGCCGGCGGATGCCATCGAAGTTGGGCGCATCGCCGATGCCTGGGGCATCAAGGGCTGGTTCAAGGTCTTGCCGCACAGCGCCCAACCCGAGGCGCTTTTTTCGTCCAAGCGCTGGTTTCTGCAGCCTCCGGGCGCCAAGGCCGCCGGCGTTTTCCGGCTCGCGATCCGCGAGGCCAAGGAACATTCCGACTGCATCGTCGCTTCGTCCGAAGACGTGCCCGACCGCACCGCGGCAGAGGCACTGCGCGGCGCGCGGGTGTTCGTACCGCGCTCGAGCTTTCCCACGGCAGGCGACGATGAGTACTACTGGGTCGACCTGATCGGCCTGTCTGTCGTGAACCGCGAAGGCGTGGTACTCGGCACCGTGCGCGAACTACTCGCGGGCGGTACGCAGACCACGTTGGTGCTCGATGCGGAAGAAGACGGCAAACAGATCGAGCGCATGGTGCCGTTCGTTGCTGTCTTCGTCGACAAGGTGGATCTGGCGGGCAAGCTGATCACGGTCGACTGGCAAGCCGGCTACTGAGCGGCACCGCTGTCGCGCGCCATGCGCTTCGATGTCATCACCCTTTTTCCGGAGTTATTCGCGCCGTTCGCGATGTGCGGCGTGACGCGACGCGCTTACGAATCGAAGCAGGTCGAACTGGTGTTTTGGAACCCGCGAGACTTTACGCAGGGCAACTACCGACGGGTCGACGACCGGCCGTTCGGCGGCGGACCCGGCATGGTCATGATGGCCGAACCCTTGGCCGCCTCTATCGACGCGGCGCTGGACGCTCGCGGCGGCGCCGCGCCAGTGGTCCTGTTCTCGCCGGTTGGGCAGACGCTGCGGCACGAGGCGGTCGAGCGATGGTCCAGCAGCAGCGGAGCGGTGCTGGTTTGTGGCCGCTACGAAGGCGTCGACCAGCGATTCATCGACGCGCGGATCACGCACCAGATCAGTCTGGGCGACTTCGTGCTGTCCGGCGGCGAGATCGCAGCGATGGCGCTGCTGGATGCGGTGGCCCGGCTGCAGCCGGGCGTGCTGGGCGACGAGGCCAGCCATGCGCAGGACAGCTTCAATCCGGCGCTCGACGGATTGCTCGATTGCCCCCACTACACGCGGCCGGAGCAATGGAACGGTAACGGTGTTCCGCCACCGTTGCTGTCCGGGCACCATATGCAGATCGAACGGTGGCGGCGTGACCAGCGGCTGCGGATCACGTCGCGCGAGCGACCCGATTTGATCGACGCGGCCCGCGCGGCGGGCCGTCTCAGCGCCGTAGATGAAAAGACGCTCCAAACAAAGCTATAATCGTGGGCTTTTCCGATCCTCTGCCGGCCGCGTCGCCTCAGCCCTTAGGCTGCCAAGCTCCAAAGACGCCTTTTGTGTAGCGCGCGCATGATCGAAGTCAGGAAACCCGTGAACCTCATCGAAACCCTCGAGCAGGAAGAAATTGCCCGCCTCGACAAGAAGATCCCCGACTTTATGCCTGGTGACACGGTCATCGTCAGCGTGAACGTCGTCGAAGGCACCCGCAAGCGTGTCCAGGCCTATGAAGGCGTCGTGATCGCCAAGCGCAACCGCGGCCTCAACAGCGGCTTTACGGTGCGCAAGATTTCAAGCGGTGAAGGCGTGGAGCGTACGTTCCAGACCTACAGCCCGCTGATCGCAGCGATCGAGGTCAAGCGCCGCGGCGACGTGCGCCGCGCCAAGCTCTACTATCTGCGCGACCGCAGCGGCCGCTCGGACCGGATCAAGGAAAAGCTGCCGGGCAGGTCGGCGAAGGCCGCGAAGGCTGCTGCTGCCGCACAGACCGCGCAGTAAAACGCTCGCGCCTGTCAAAAAGCCGCCATCGAAGGCGGCTTTTGCATTGGCGCATCGAAGGATCAACGCGATCGTGACTTTTGTTGTGGTGCAACGCGACGCGCTCGCGCTGTTTCTGCGTTGTACTTGGCAAAGCAAGTTTCTTGAGTAACTGATTGCCCCTGATGAATCCCGCCTCCGTGGACTCCGTCAACGCCTTCCTTCCGTCGGCGATGCGTTCGTTCGACCCGCGCGGGGTGCCTGTATCGGGCGTTGACGACGCCATGCCGGCTGTTTCAGCCGGGCAATTCGACGCACATGCCTTGCGCATGCGCTTTGCCAGCCCGCCGGCCTGGGCGCCCGAACTCCGCCGCGAGCCTCAGATGACGAATCGCAAGCCCGCCGAGGCGGCCGTGCTGGTGCCGATCGTGATGAGAGAGGTGCCCACGGTTCTGTTGACTGAGCGCACCGCACACTTGTCGACGCATTCCGGCCAGGTCGCGTTTCCCGGCGGCCGGGTCGACCCCGAGGACGCGAACATCGCCGCGGCCGCCTTGCGCGAAGCCTGGGAAGAGGTCGGCCTGTCGGCGCAATACATCGAAGTGCTCGGCAGCTTGCCGACGTACACGACCGTGACCGCCTTCATCGTGACGCCGGTGGTCGCGCTCGTCCGACCCGACTTCGAGCTGACCATCAATCCCTACGAGGTGGCCGACGCCTTCGAGGTGCCGCTCGGCTATCTGATGGATCCGGCGAACCACCGGCGCCATGTGACGGTCGATGACGATCTCAGTAGGCGCGAGTGGTTCTCGATGCCCTACCACGACGGCTTGCACGAGCGCTACGTCTGGGGCGCGACCGCCGGCATGCTGCGCAACCTGTACCGGTTTCTTTCTGCATGAACGCCCGCCTTCCAGGGGCCTTGAAGTCAATCGCTATCATCGCCCGATGAGTTTTTTTGCGATCCTGTGCGCGTTGCTGATCGAGCAGGTGCGCCCGCTCGCGCATCACAACCCTGTGTACGCAAGCGTCCTGGCATGGACGCGCTGGACGAGCCGTAATTTCGATGCCGGCAAGCCACACCATGGATGGGTCGCATGGGGTCTGGCGGTGTTCGCTCCGACGCTGCTCGCCTTTGGCGTGCACGCGCTGCTGGTGTTTACGCTGGGAGTGCCGTTCGCGGTTGTTTGGAGCGTCGCCGTGCTCTACGTCACGCTGGGATTCCGCCAGTTCAGCCATCACTTCACCGGCATCCGCGACGCGCTCGACGACGGCGACGAGCCGCTCGCCCGCTCGCTGCTTGCGCGGTGGCAGCGCGTCGATGCGGCCGAACTGCCGCGCAGCGAAATCGTGCGGCACGTCATCGAGCATTCAGTCATCGCGGCGCACCGGCATGTGTTCGGCGTGCTGGCGTGGTTTTCAATCCTCGCAGCATTGGGTCTTGGACCCGCGGGTGCGGTGTTCTATCGCATGAGCGAGTTCGTCTCGCGCTACTGGGAGCATAAGAACGGCGCTTCCATCCAGCCGTCGAGCGTGTGGGTTCAGCGGGCGGCCGACGGGGCCTGGGGCGTGATCGACTGGCTGCCGGCACGCATCACCGCGCTCGGATTCGCAGTGGTGGGAAGCTTCGAGGAGGCGATCGACTGTTGGCGCAACGATGCGGCCCGCTTCCCCGACCCCAATGATGGGGTGATCCTTGCCGCCACGTCGGGCGCGGTCAACGTGCGGCTTGGCGGCGGCACGCTGAACGCCGTGGCCCTGGCCGACCCGCTCGCGCGCGCGCAGGCAGGCGAGTCGCTCGCCGCCGGGCGCGGGTTCGACAGCGGCAGCACGCCGGGACGCGATCCGGAACCGGCGCATCTGCGCAGCGTGGTTGGGCTGGTGTGGCGCTCGGTGGTCATGTGGATGGTGCTGCTGGCACTTCTTACGCTGGCGCGGCTGCTGGGCTGAGCCGTTTCTTCCAAAAAAAACCTTCCATGCCCCCCGTTTCTGCTGCATCCGAACCGCTCAAGATCGCGTTGATCTCGTACGCCTACGCGCCCGGCGTCGGCGGTATCGAAACCGTGAGCCAGCTCCTGTTCGACGGGCTGCAGGCGCGTGGCCACCAGGTGCGCGTCGTGACGCACACGCCCGGCGACGCCGAGCGTAGCCAGCCGGAAAGCGAGCGCATCATTCGGCGTCCGACGGCTGCCGGATTGCTGTCGACCTTGCGCTGGGCCGATGTCGTCGTGCAGTCGAACGTCAGTGTCGGGCTTGCCTGGCCGCTCACGTTGGGCGTGGTGAGGAAGCCGTGGATGGTCGTCAACCACACACCGATCGCACGTTCCGACGGCCGACGCACTTGGCGCGACCGCTTGAAGCTGGCGAGCCTGCGAGGTGCTCAGGTGTATGCCGTGTCGCGTTATCTCGATAGCGTGACCGCGCGCAATGGGCAACTCATGCACAACCCGTACGACGCGGAATCCTTTCATTTGCCCTCGGACGCGAACGCAGGAAAGCGCTGGCGCGAACTGCTGTTCGTCGGACGAATCGTGCGTGCCAAGGGCCTGGATGTTCTGATCGAGGCCTTGCACCTGCTCGCAGAGGATGGATTGCGCCCTCAGCTTTCGGTTGCCGGCGATGGACCCGAAAGGCAGGCCATACAGGCTCGCAGCGCAGCGCTCGGCCTCGAGGGACAAATCACCTGGCTCGGCGTGCTGCGGGGCGCATCCCTGGGACAAACCATGCGCGAGCACAAGATCGTGGTCGTGCCTTCCAGGCCCGAGCCGCCGGAAGCGTTACCCTTGGTTCCTGTCGAATCCATTGCCAGTGGATGTGCCGTCATCGCAAGCCGTCAGGGCGGCCTGCCCGAATCGGTGGGGCCGTGCGGAATGCTCGTGGCGCCCGAAGATCCGCGCGCGCTTGCACAGGCCGTTCGCGAGATGTTGACCGACGACGGGCTGCGCAATCGATTCATGGACAGCAGGAAGGCGCATCTCGAGATGTTCGACCCACATACCGTTCTTCAGCGCTACGAAGCTGCGATACGGCAAGCAATGGGTAAATCGATCCACGGAGGCGGCCTGAAGCCATGAGCCGCGCTTCGGTGCCCGCTCAGTAGCGAGTCTGGCTCAGTTCGGCGAACAACTCGCCGTAGATGCGATAGCGCGAAGCGCTGATCGCGCCGAGGTGACCATCGGACGCAACCTGCGCAATCACGCCGCAGCCCGGTTCGTGCAGGTGCGTGCAGTTGTAGAACTTGCAGTCGGTGGCATGTTTGGCGATGTCGGGCATCAGGTGCGCAAGCTGCATCGGCTCGATGTGGTGCAACCCGAATTCCTGGAAGCCGGGCGAGTCGATCAACGCGGTGCTGCGTGCGGCGTCGACCCAGTACCAACTGGTGCTGGTAGTGGTGTGTTTGCCCGAGTTGAGGGCCTGCGAAATCTCGGCAGTAAGGGCCAGCGCGCCGGGCACCAGCAGGTTGGTCAATGTGCTCTTGCCCGCACCCGAAGGGCCGAGCACCAAGGTGGTCTTTTCTGCCAGCAGCTTCATGAGCGTGGTGCGATCCGCATCGGGCGATGCCTTGAGCGACAGCGGCAGTACCTGGTAGCCCATGCGGCGATAGGGTTCGAGCCTGGTCCATGCGCGCTGGAATGGCGTGGCGACGTCGCTCTTGTTGAGCGCGATGACCGGCGCAATGCCCTCGGCCGCGGCAGCGATCAACGCACGGGCCAGTTGGGTTTCTGAAAACTCGGGTTCGGCCGCAATCAGGATGAGCACTTGGTCGAGGTTGGCCGCAAACGATTTGGTGCGAATCTCATCCTGTCGATAAAACAGATTCTTCCGGGGCACCACCTGCTCGATCGTGCCCTCGTCCTCGCTCGCCTGCCAGCGCACCCGGTCGCCCACCACGGCTTGGCTTTTCTTGCCGCGCGGATGGCAGATCAGCCGTTCGCCTTCGGGGGTTTCGACCAAACAATGGCGACCATGGCTTGCGACCACGAGGCCGTCGCGCAACGCGGCGCCCGTTGCGCCGCCGGGTTGTTTAGCCAAGGGCGCGTTCCACGATGATCAGGCCGACGACAGCAACGCATCGGCCCGCGCAGCGCATTCGAAGTCGGTGGCCGAAATGCCGCCCACGTCGTGCGTGCCGAAGCGCACGACGCAGCGGTTGTAATGCACCGACAGGTCGGGATGGTGATCCTGGTTGTGCGCAATCAAGGCCAGGGCGTTGACAAACGAAATCGTCTCGAAATAGTTGGAGAAGCCGAAGGTCTTTTCGACTGCGACGTCAACACCGTCGCCAGTCAGCTTCCAACCGTCGAGTCGCGCCAGGCCCGTCACGATTTCCGTGGCGCTCAGCGCGCGGCGCGGTGGATGGCTCTTCCAGTCCTTGATTGTCAGCATGCTGCTCATCGTCGGCTTTCAGGCTGCTGCCATGCGCGCGAGGCGTTCGGAAGCGGGAGGGTGCGAGTAATAGAACTTGACGAACATCGGGTCGGGCGTGAGCGTCGATGCATTGTCCCGGTAGAGCTTGAGCAGCGCCGCCGCGAGATCGGCACCACTGGTCTGTTGCACGGCATATGCGTCGGCCTCGAACTCGTGCTTGCGGGAGATGCGCACCGGAAGCGGTGCGACAAAAAAACCAAACACCGGCACCGCCAGCATGAACAGCAGAATTGCGAGCGCATCGTTGGGTGCCGCCATGTTGGGCTGAACGCCGAGGCCGGTGTAGAACCATAAATGGCCGGAGAGCCAGCCAAGCGCCGCGAACCCTGCGAGGCTCAAGGCGAACATTGCCGCCATGCGCTTCGCGACATGCCGATGCTTGAAATGACCGAGTTCATGTGCAAGCACGGCCTCCACCTCGCCGGCGTCGAGCTGGCGCAGGAGCGTGTCGTAGAACACCACCCGCTTGCTCGCGCCAAAGCCGGTGAAGTAGGCGTTGGCATGGGCGCTGCGCGTGCTGCCGTCCATCACGAACAACCCCTTGGCCGCAAAGCCGCATCGCTGCATCAGTGCACTGACGCGGGTCCTCAGCACTGCATCGTCTAGCGGCTTGAACTTGTTGAACAGCGGCGCGATGAAGGTCGGATACACCAGCATCAACAGCAGGTTGAAAACCATCCACGCGCCCCACGCCCAAAGCCACCACAGCGCGCCAGCTGCTCCCATGAGCCAGAGCACCAGCGCCGCTATCGGAAGACCGATCGCGGCACCGAGCGCGAGCGACTTGACGACGTCGATCAGCCAGAGTCGCAAGGTCATCTTGTTGAAGCCGAAGCGTTCTTCCAGCCTGAAGGTTTGCCATAGCGTGAATGGCAGTTCGAGCAGCCCGCCGATCACAGCGAAAGAGGCGAGCAGCGCCAGCTGCTGCAGCATTCCGCCGCCCATCGACGCAAGCAGCAGCCGGTTGAGAAGGTCGAGGCCGCCGAGCAGCGTCCAGCCGAGCAGCATCGCTGCACTCCATGCCATTTCGATCAGACCGAAGCGACTCTTCGCCACCGTGTAGTCGGCCGCCTTCTGATGCGCGGAGAGCGTGATCGCCTTTGCAAAGACCGCCGGCACGGCATCGCGGTGGCGCGCCACATGGCGCACCTGGCGGGTGGCGAGCCAGAACCTCACGAGCAAGCCCGCAACGAGTGCGAGAGCGAATGCGGAGGTGAAAACGAGCGAGCTGGAGGACGAATCGGACATGGCCGCCGGAGTTTAGCCCGCACGCTCGCGACTCGGGCGCAGGGTCATCGGCGACAATCCCCCGATGCTCGAACCCATCGCTCCCTCGCCCTCCGGCAACGTCGTCTCGCTCAAGAAAAGCGATCAGAACCTGGTCTGGCTGGACTGCGAAATGAGCGGCCTGGAACCCGACAAGGAGCGTCTGCTCGAGATTGCCGTGGTCGTGACGAGCTCGGACCTGGCGGTACGAATCGACGGCCCGGTGCTGGTCATTCATCAGAGCGACGAACTGCTCGACGCGATGGATTCCTGGAACAAGGGCACGCACGGACGCACCGGGCTGCTCGACAAGGTCAAAGCTTCGACTCTGGACGAGGCCACTGCCGAACAGCAGCTGATCGAATTCATCGCCCGCTACATCCCCAAGAGTGGCTCGCCGATGTGCGGCAACACCATCGGGCAGGACCGCCGCTTCCTCGCGAAGTACATGCCGAAACTCGAGGCGTACTTTCACTACCGCAACCTCGATGTCAGCACCCTCAAGGAACTCGCCAAACGCTGGAAGCCGGCTGCTTACGGCGCGTTCAAGAAGCAGCAGGCGCACACCGCGCTGGCGGATGTGCACGAGTCGATCGAGGAACTCGTGCACTACCGCGAGACCTTTCTGCGCATCGCCGATTAGGTAAAAACCCCGAGCCGTGCCATAATCGTCGGCTTCGCTGCTGGGGCTCGAGCCATAAAGCCAGGTAGGCACCCAGCCAGCGTTTTCCTGCATCTCCCTATCTTGCACACCGCGCCCCTTTGAATGGGCCGCAGCAGAGACGAAAGTTTTTGCTGAATGTCGTTGGATGGTTGATGTTTTTCACCACCCGACGGAGCGTCGCCCACGGCTGCGCTCGCGTATGAGACTTTAAAAATGACCGACGCTTTTGAAGCGCAGGGCGACTTCGCGCCTGTGCAATCCGATGACTTCGCCGCTGAACGCGAGTCCTATGCTTCCGATGTTCTTTCCGATGCTTCTTCCGGCGCGACGGAAGCCGCCCCGAAGCTGCCGAACGGCTTCGTCAAGCTGGGCCTTGCACCCGAACTCATTGCGGCCGTCGAAGACCTCGGCTTCACCCAGCCGACGACCGTGCAGGAGCAAGTGATTCCGCGCGCCATGACCGCCAGCGGCAATGCCGATGGCGCCACGCGCTTCGTCGATCTGATGGTTTCCAGCCAGACCGGCAGCGGCAAGACCGCCGCCTTCCTGCTGCCCGTACTGCATACGCTGCTGCAGCGCCAAGCCGAAGCGGAAACCGCGGCCAAGGCGGAATTCCAGAAGCTCGCCGCCGAGGCCGCCGCAAAGGGCGAAGCGCTGCCGAAGAAGCCGAAGCGCAAGGACCCTACCAACACACGCCACTTCAAAGCCGCAACCCCCGGTGCACTCATCCTGTGCCCGACGCGCGAGCTCGCGCAGCAGGTGGCGCACGACGCGATCGATCTGGTCAAGCATTGCCGCGGCCTGCGCATTGCCAACGTGGTGGGCGGCATGCCGTACCAATTGCAGATTGCCAAGCTGCAGAACGCCGATCTCGTGGTGGCCACGCCCGGCCGTTTGCTCGACCTTCAGCGCTCGATGCAGATCAAGCTCGACCAAGTCAAGTTTCTGGTCGTCGACGAAGCCGACCGCATGCTCGACCTCGGCTTCTCGGACGACCTGGCCGAAGTCAACCAGCTCACCATCGAGCGCCAGCAGACGATGATGTTCAGCGCAACCTTCGCGCCGCGCATCCAGCAGCTCGCGCAGCGCGTGATGCGCGAGCCGCAGCGCGTGACGATCGACAGCCCGCAGGAAAAGCACGCCAACATCAAGCAGATGCTGTTCTGGGCCGACAACACGCAGCACAAGCGCAAGCTGCTCGACCACTGGCTGCGCGACACCAGCATCAACCAGGCCATCGTGTTTGCGAGTACCCAAGTCGAGTGCGACGGTTTGGCCAACGACCTTCAGCAAGATGGCTTCAGTGCCGTTGCGTTGCACGGCGCGCTGAGCCAGGGCTTGCGCAATCGCCGGCTGATGGCGCTGCGCCAAGGCCAGGTGCAAATTTTGGTGGCTACCGACGTGGCCGCGCGCGGCATCGACGTGCCGACCATCACGCACGTCTTCAACTTCGGCCTGCCGATGAAAGCTGAGGACTACACCCACCGCATCGGCCGCACCGGCCGGGCAGGGCGCGACGGCCTGGCGATCACCTTTGCCGAACTCCGTGACCGCCGCAAGATCTTCGACATCGAGTCGTACAGCCATCAGCAGTTCAAGGCCGAAGTGATTGCGGGTCTCGAGCCGCAGCAGCGCGCGCCGCAGTCGCGCCCGCAGGCCGATTTCGGCGGCCGGGGCCGTGACTCCCGTGACAACCATTCGCGCGACCGCAAGTTTGGCGGCGGCGCTGGTCACCGCAGCGGCAACGCCGGCGGCTATGCCGGCGCGAGCGGCTTCAACGACCGTGGGCCGTCGCGTAGCGGGCCGGGCGTTGCAGCAGCACCGCGCAGCTTCCAGAATCAGGGCAATGCCGGGTTTGGCGGCGGCCGTGACGAAGGCGGTGCCTACGGCCGCAAGCCGGGCTGGGGCGACAGTGCTCCTCGCGGCGCTGCCAGCCGCGGTGATGGCGCGGCACCCCGCGGCAACGGTGGAGGATTCGGCGGCGCAGGCAAGGTCTTCGTGCCGCGCGACGCGCAGCGGCGCGCATTCAAGCCTGGTCGTTGAGTTTGGCGGCCGACCGGCCGCCATTCGTCTTCGTATCGCCTGCCTCTTCGGATGGCAGGCTTTTTTTCGTCTTCATAACAGAGGAGAGCGAGGAGGAGGCGCCGTCGAGCAGCCTCGATGCCGTATATAAAGCGTCGCCGAGTTGTTCGAAGCTGAACGGCTTGCTCAGCCATACGGTACCGGGCAACGGAGCGTCCGGCTCGCTCTGGCCGCTTGCAAAGATCACGGGCAGCTTGCAACGCTCGCGCAGCTTCTTTGCCAGATCCAATCCGGACAGGGCGGGAAGGCCGATGTCGGCCATCAGCACATCGAATGCGCCTTCGGTGAAGCGGTCCAATGCGCGCTCCGCGCTTTGCACGCCCGTTGCCCAGTGCCCCATCAACTCGAGCGTTTCGAGCGTGGCTTCCAACGCGTCGCGATCGTCTTCGACGACCAGCACCCGAAGTCGCTGCCCCCCCGCGCCATCGGTCCGTTCTTTAAACGGATGGACGGCATCCTTGCCGGAGGCCGATACGATCTCGCCACCCGCGAACAACGTGCTGACTTTGCACTGGTCGGCATCAAGCAAGCCGGAAACAACGAAGGTGCGTCCTGTGTCGGTAGCCATCTGATTCTTCGGTTTGATCGGGTGGGCGAGGATTTCTCGTGCGCGCGGATCGGCATGTAGGATTTCGCCGCAAATGCTGGCGGGCCGCCTATGACGCGATGTTTTCTCCAGCCGAGAACACCCGTCTCAGCTCGAAGGGCGGTGCAACCGGGAGGGTGCCATCGGCATGCTGCGCGCGACCTTGAAGCGCAACAGAACACGTTTCGTGGCCACCGATGAAGGCTTTCGGGTGATGATGAAGACGTCCTTGTCCACCGGCTGCGTGCCATGAAGATCGCCAGTTTCAATGTCAATGGTGTCAACGGCAGGCTGCCGCGCCTGCTGGAATGGCTGGCAGAGTCAAAGCCCGACGTTGCCTGCCTCCAGGAGCTAAAATCGCCCGACGCCAACTTTCCGGCGGCGGCATTGCGCGAAGCCGGGTATGGCGTTCTGTTCCACGGCCAGCGCTCCTGGAACGGCGTGGCGATCCTTGCGCGAGGCAGGGAGCCGATCGAGACAGGGCGCGGCCTTGACGGCAACCCGGAAGACACGCAGAGCCGCTATCTCGAAGCCGTGGTAGACGGCGTGGTCATTGGCTGCCTGTACCTGCCCAACGGCAATCCGCAACCCGGACCGAAGTTCGACTACAAGCTCGAATGGTTCGGGCGCCTTCATGCGCACGGCCTAAGGCTATACAAAAGTGGCCTGCCGGTCGTGCTGGCCGGCGACTTCAATGTGGTGCCCACCGATGCGGACATCTACAACCCCGCGTCATGGCGCAACGACGCGCTGCTGCAGCCGCAAAGCCGCGCGGCCTATACCCACTTGATGGCACAGGGTTGGACCGATGCAGTTCGTGCGTGTCACCCCGACGATGCGATGTACACCTACTGGGACTACTGGCGCAATCGCTGGCCACGCAATGCGGGCTTGCGCATCGACCATCTGCTCCTTAACGCCGAGGCCTCGCCGTTCCTGGTTAGCGCGGGCGTCGATCGGGAGGTGCGCGGGCGGCCCGGCGCCAGCGACCACGCGCCGGTGTGGGTCGAGGTGCAGCTTCCGACGGGTTGACTGCTACCGGGCCTAAGTCAGGAGCCGATCACCTGAAGGTCGCCGTTCGTGCCGAGCAGCTGGCGCACCTGCTGTGCGAGAGAGCCGAATATTCGTCCCGCCAGGCTGGGCTCCTCCTGGCCGAAGATGATGCGATTGCAGCCGCAGTCGCGCGCTGTTTCAATGACGGTCTGCGCACTGCGCCCGATCAACACGGTGCTTGTATAGGGCACGCCGGCCAGGTCGAGCAGGCTCTTCGCGAACCGCAGTTCCTCGGCACCCGCGCTTTGCTGCAGCTCGCGCAACTCGTCCGCATCGAAGAACATCGCCACGTGGCCGGAGAGCACGGGCTGCACCCGCAGCAGGCGAACCGTCGCCTGCTCTTCCCGGCAGATGCGAACGACTTGCTCGACGGCCGAGTGCGTCCGAGCTGGTTGGGCGGGGTCGATCGGTACCAGGATGCGTCTCATGCGGACACCTTCAGGCGGCCGACTGGCTGGCGGTTTCCGGCGGCCGGCGGCTGGTCAGCCACTTGCCGATCGTCACCACGGATACGGCGCCGAGCGCAGGAACAACGGTGTGCAGCGCATGCTGGTTCGCGGCCCAACCGGCGATGGACGGATCGGTCATCGCCATGTCGCCGGCCACCCAGCCGAGCAGGGCGGCTCCGAGGGTGATGATGATCGGCAAGCGGTCCATCAGCTTCAGGATCAAGGTGCTGCCGAAGATGATCAGGGGAATACTGATCACGAGACCGAACACCAACAGTGGAACGTTGCCCTTGGCAGCGGCCGCAACCCCAACGACGTTGTCCAGGCTCATGACCAGGTCGGCGATCACGATGGTCTTGATGGCCGCTGTCAGGCTGGAGTGGCCGTCCAGGCTCTCCGCGTTCTCGTCGCCTTTCAGAAGGCCGATGCCGATCCACAGCAGCAGCGCGGCGCCCACCAGCTTGAGGTAGGGCAGCGTGAGCAGGTAGACGGCAAAGAAAGTCAGGACCACGCGCAGCACGATGGCACCGATGCTGCCGAACAGGATCGCTTTTTTCTGCTGCGAGGGCGCCAGCGAGCGGGAGGCCATCGCGATGACAACGGCGTTGTCGCCGCTCAGGACGATGTTGATCAGGATGATCTGCGACAGGGCAATCCAGAAATCCGGACTGGACAGAAACGACATGGTGTCTCCTCGATTGGAACGCGGAACCACTGCGGTTCCGACGTGTTCGAGGCTACGGACCTGTGCTGTCACCTTTCTGCCGACGCGCTGTCAGCCACCTGTCTGCTACCTGTCGGCCAGCTTACAGCCGGCCGATGCGAGCGCTGGTTCGCACGCCGGCGGCTCAGGCCGACCGCAACGGGAAGAAGACGCTGAAGGTGTTCCCCACACCATCGATGTCTTCCTCCAGCGTGATGCGCGCGCCGTGCAGCGTGGCGATCTCGCTCACGATCGCCAGGCCGAGGCCGCTGCCATCTTCCTGCGTGCCGAGGAGGCGGTGAAAGCGTTCGAAGATGCGCGCGCGTTCCTCCACCGGGATGCTGAGGCCGTCGTCGCTGATGGCCAGGCGGCACTGTTCGTTTCCGGTCTGGCTCGCCCGCACGGTCACCCGGCCATGCGGCTGGCTGTAGCGGATTGCGTTGTCGATCAGGTTGTTGATCAGATCGCGCAACCGGTCCCGGTCGGCGTTGATCACCAGCGGCTGCTCGGTCCCTTCGAAGCCAAGGTCGATGTTGCGCTTGATCGCCTGCGGCACCCAGTCCATGCTGACCTCCAGCGCGTAGGCATTCAGGTCGAGCGGCTGCAGCTGCATTGCGTCGAGCGCGCCGGGCTCGTTGCGGGCGAGCGAAAGAAGCTGCTGCACCAGCCGTGACAGCCGATCGGCGCTGATGTAGAGCTGCGCGAGCGAATGGCGCACCCGTTGCACGTCGTTCTCCCGCAGCGCCAATTCGATCTGCGCCTTGAGGCCGCTGACTGGCGTTTTCAGCTGGTGCGCGGCGTCGGCCACGAAGCGGCTCTGGAAATCGAAGGTCCGCCCCAGACGCGCCATCAGTTCGTTGACTTCGTCCACCAGCGGCCGCACCTCTCCGGGGACGTCGTGGGTTTCGATCGGGCTCAGGTCCAGATGCGAGCGATCCGACACCGCGCGCGCAGGCGCTGCAGCGGGTCGAGCCCGCGCGAAACGCCAAACCAGACCACCGCCGTGGCCATCACGATCAGCAGCAGCTGCGGCACCACCACGTTGACCACCATCTCCCAGGCGAGCTGCGTGCGCTTGTGGAGTGTTTCGGCTACCTGCACCAGGACCATCGGCGCGCCGGGGTTGCCGCCGATGGGCATCGAGGCCACCAGCATCCGTACCGGCTCGCCGTGCACCGAGTCACGGTAAAAGCGCGGCGCGGGAGGCTCGGCCGCGCGCGGCGGCGGCAATTCCGCGTCGCCTCCCAGCGCCGTGCCGTCCGCACTGAAGACGCGGTAGAAGAGCAAGTCGTCCTGATCCAGTAACAGGATGTGAGCGGCGGCCTGGGAGAGGTCGAGCCGGGGCCGGGTGCCGTCGAGCTTGACGTGCAGCACGATCTCGCGTCCTATTTCGTGCAGCGCACGGTCGTAAGCGAGGTTCGAGAAACGCAGCGAGTTCCAGTAGGCGGCAGCTGTGTCCAGCACCAGAAGCACGGCGAGCGGCCCGAGCAGCCAGGTCAGCAGCTTGCGCTGCAGCCTCGGCTCAGGTTTTCGCATCGCTGCGGTCCATCAGATAGCCCATGCCGCGAACCGTGCGGATCTCGCATCCGAGCGGTTCCAGCTTCTTGCGCAGTCGGTAGACGTTGACCTCGATCGCGTTCTCGCCGACCTCGTCACCCCATCCATAGAGATGATTGACCATCTGCTCTTTGCCCACGACACGCCCTTCACGCATCATCAGCAGTTCCAGCACCGCGAGTTCGCGCGGCGACAGATCCAACGGTCGCTCCTCGTAGAACACGCGGCGGCCCACCGTGTCGAAGCGCAGCAGTCCATGTTCGAGGTAAGGCGTGGAGTTGGTGCCGCGGCGCAGCAGCGCCCGCACGCGCGCTTCCAGCTCCGGAAGATCGAATGGCTTGGCCAGGTAATCGTCGGCGCCCAGATCGAGCCCGCGCACGCGGTCCTGAAGGGTGTCGAAAGCGGTCAGCATCAGTACTGGCATCGTCGACTTGCGCGCGCGCAGCCGCCGCAGCACGTCCAGCCCGCTCAGCTTCGGTAAACCGATATCCAGGATCGCCAGATCGTAGATGCCGAGCGCGAGCGCATTGTCGGCCTCTTCACCGGTGGAGACGATGTCAACGGCGTGAGCGGACTGAACCAGCGCCCTCGACAGCGCGTCCGCCAGCACCTTGTCATCCTCTACAAGCAGTATCCGCATTGATTCGCCTCTCGCCTCACCCGGCTGCAGCAGAGGATGCTAACCGCGATGTCTCCCGAAGACTGCTGACGTAAAAAAGCCTGCTATCGTTCTGATAGCAGGCTTTCGAGCGTTTGCACGCCTATGTTGGTGGTGGGCCCTGAGTGACTCGAACACTCGACCTACGGATTAAGAGTCCGCTGCTCTACCAACTGAGCTAAGAGCCCCTGATCGACATTGCTGTCCCTCAGGCAATCCGACGATTATAGCCACAGACCTCCGGTCGGATCGACCCGGCGCTACCATGCCAGTTCAGCTTAGGAGCCCGCCGACATGACCGACACCAGCACGAACATCCGCCACATCGTGGTCACCGGCGCAGCGGGCGCTCTCGGCCGCGCCACGGTGCAGCACTTTCTCGATCAGGGCGCGCGCCTGGCACTGATCGACCACCGCATGCAACACCTCGTCGACGTGTTTCCCGGCCTCGACAAATCGCAGCACTTGCTGTTCGAAGCCGACGTCACTTCGGTGCCCGCCATGGCGGACTGTGGCACCAAGATATTCGCCGCCTTCAAGCAGGTCGATGCGCTGGTGCACATCGCCGGCGGTTTCGAGATGGGTGAGCCGGTGCATGCGCTCAGCCGTGAGGCGTGGGACCGGATGATGAACCTCAATGCATGGTCGTTTGTCTCGGTTCTGCAAGCGTTTGCGCCGAAGATGAAGGGCTTCGGCGCCGGCCGCGTGATCGCGGTAAGTGCCAAAAACGCGGCGCGCCGTGCATCCGACATGGCTGCCTACATCGCATCGAAAAGCGCTGCAGCGTCTCGTGGAAGCGGCGGCTTCGGAGCTGGCACCGCGCGGCATCTGCGTCAACAGCATCGCGCCAAGCGTGCTCGATACACCGGCCAACCGCCAGGCGATGCCTGATGCCAATCCCGACAACTGGGTGTCGACAGCCATAGCGGCGCAAACGATCGGCTTCCTTGCGTCGCCGGCGGCAGCGGCCCTGAATGGCCAGCATCTGACACTCGGCCAATGACCCCCATGAAAAAGGCCCCGGCGATGCGCAGAGGCCTTTTCTGAAGACGATGTTGGTGGAGAGGATGAGGATCGAACTCACGACCTCCGCATTGCGAACGCGGCGCTCTCCCAGCTGAGCTACCCCCCCCCGACATCGGGCAAATTCTAACCAGAAGCGGTCGTCGGATGGGTGCCTGGAGCATGCCAAGATGCGCGCCTCAACGCTTCGCTAGGAAAAGTCTTCATGACTTCGCACGATCCGGTCTGGCTCGACCGCATGTACAACAACCGGGCATTGGTGCCGGATCATGCGGCGTACTTTGCCCGCTGGGCCGCAGAGTCGGCGGCTGCCCGAACCGCGTTGCGCGGTCGGCTCGATCTGCGCTACGGCCGCGGCACGCAGGAGACGCTCGACGTGTTCCCGGCGCGCGCTGCCAACGCGCCCGTGCTGGTGTTCATCCATGGCGGCTACTGGCGCTCGCTCGACAAGAGCGATCACTCGTTTATCGCGCGCGCATTCAACGAGCGCGGCATCTGTGTGGTGGTGCCCAACTACGCCTTGTGTCCTGGCACCGATGCCAAGCCGGTGGGCATCGCCGATATCGCGCTGCAGATGGTCCGTGCGCTCGAATGGACGTGGCGCAACATCAAATCGCATGGCGGCGATCCAACACGCATCACGGTCGCCGGGCACTCGGCCGGCGGCCATCTGGCGGCAATGCTGCTGGCCTGTCACTGGCGCGCGGTCGCGCCGGACCTGCCTTCTAACCTGGTGCGCAATGCGTTGTCGATCTCGGGCTTGTACGAGCTGCAGACCGTGCGGCATGTACCCTTCCTTGCCGAAACTCTGCGCCTGACGGAGGCCGACGCCACGCGTCTCAGCCCTGCGCTCTGGACAGCGCCGCCACAAGGCGAGCTCTACACCGTCGCGGGCGGCGAGGAAAGCGATGAGTTCATCCGGCACAACGCCTTGATCCGCAAGGCCTGGGGCCGCGGCGCGGTGCCGGTGTGCGATGTGCTGCCAGGGCTCAACCACTTCAGCATCGTCGATGCGCTGGCCGACGCCGCGCAACCGCTGCACGGCTATGCCATTCACCTGCTCGACGCGTGATCGCCTGCGGCCGGGGCACCGCTCACATCAGTAGATGCTCGCCCGCGTTATCGCCGCCCAGCGTGACGTAGTTGACCTTGCGGATGTCCATCAGCCTGCGTCCACCCGCGTAGCTGATGGAGCTCTGGATGTCCTGTTCCATCTCGACCAGCGTGTCGGCCAGCTTGCCCTTGATCGGTTCGAGGATGCGCTTGCCCTCGACGTGCTTGTACTCGCCCTTGTTGAAGTCGCTGGCTGAGCCGTAGTACTCCTTGAATAGCACGCCGTCGACATCGACCGTCTCACCGGGCGACTCCTCGTGGCCGGCGAAGAGCGAGCCGATCATCACCATCGATGCGCCGAAGCGGATGCTCTTGGCGATATCCCCGTGGTCCCGAATTCCGCCGTCGGCGATGATCGGCTTGGTCGCCACGCGCGCGCACCACTTGAGCGCCGACAACTGCCAGCCGCCGGTGCCGAAACCGGTCTTCAGCTTGGTGATGCAGACCTTGCCCGGCCCGATGCCGACCTTGGTTGCATCCGCGCCCCAGTTTTCCAGGTCGATGATGGCTTCGGGCGTGCCGACGTTACCCGCGATCACGAACGACTTCGGCAGCTTCTCCTTGAGGTAGCCGATCATGTTCTTCACGCTGTCGGCGTGGCCGTGGGCAATGTCGATCGTGATGTATTCCGGCGCCAGCCCGGCGGCGGCCAACTGGTCGACCGTGTCGTAGTCCGGCTTTTTGACGCCGAGCGAAATGGACGCGAACACGCCCTTGGCGTACATGTGCTCCACGAAGCGCAGGTTGTCCAGGTCGAAGCGGTGCATCACGTAGAAGTAACCGCTTGTCGCGAGCCAGACGCAGATGGTCTCGTCGACCACGGTTTTCATGTTGGCCGGCACCACCGGAACGCGAAAGCTGCGCCCACCGAGGCTCACGCTGGCGTCGCATTCCGAGCGGCTCTCAACGCGGCACTTGCGCGGCAGCAAAAGGATGTTGTCGTAATCGAAGATCTGCATGGCCAAGGCTCCTGTGAATGTCGAATGAGCGCTTGGTCCGGCCGGCTTTCGTGCTGCGCTCGCCAAACGAGCGGCCACAAAAAAACCGGGCGCAAGAAACTTGGGCCCGGTGACTGATTTTACGCCTGCGCCATTGCGTGTGGGTGAGGCCGGTTCGTATAACCCCCATACGAAGTGCTTTCTACAATCGGGCCATGTTCACCGACCTCGCGGCTGCCGCAGATTCGCCGCTGCTCAACAACCTCAATCCGGAGCAGCGTGCCGCCGTCGTGCTGCCGGCCGGCAATGCGCTGATTCTCGCGGGCGCCGGTTCGGGCAAGACCCGGGTGCTCACCACCCGCATCGCGTGGCTGCTGCAGACCGGGCAGGTGTCGCCCGGCGGCATCCTCGCGGTCACCTTCACCAACAAGGCGGCGAAGGAGATGATGACGCGATTGACCGCAATGCTGCCGGTCAATGCGCGCGGCATGTGGATCGGCACCTTCCACGGCCTGTGCAATCGTTTTCTGCGCGCGCACTGGAAGCTGGCAAACCTGCCGTCCACCTTCCAGATCCTGGACACGCAAGACCAGCTGTCCGCCATCAAGCGGCTGATGAAGCAGTACAGCGTCGACGACGAGCGCTTTCCGGCCAAGCAGACCCAATGGTTCATCGCAGGCGCCAAGGAAGACGGGCTGCGCCCGCGCGATGTGGAAATCCGCAGCGACGACGACCGCAAGAAGGTCGAGCTCTATCAGCTGTATGACGAGCAGTGCCAGCGCGAGGGGGTGGTCGACTTCGCCGAACTCATGCTGCGCAGCTACGAACTGCTGCGCGACAACGACCCGGTGCGCGAGCACTACCAAAGGCGTTTTCGCCACATCCTGATCGACGAGTTTCAGGACACCAACCGGCTGCAGTACGCGTGGATCAAGATGCTCTCGGGCACAACGGCCGAAGGCCGCTTCGTCCCTGGTGAGAACAGCGTGATCGCGGTCGGCGACGACGACCAGAGCATCTATGCGTTTCGCGGCGCGCGGGTGGGCAACATGGCGGACTTCGTGCGCGAGTTCAACGTGTCGCACCAAGTCAAGCTCGAGCAGAACTACCGCAGCTTCAGCAACATTCTCGATTCTGCGAACGAGCTGATCAGCCACAACAAAAAGCGCCTCGGCAAGAACCTGCGCACCGACCAGGGCCCCGGCGAGCCGGTGCGCGTCTACGAGTCGACCAGTGATTTCGCAGAGGCGCAGTGGATGGTCGAGGAAATGCGTCAGTTGGTGCGCGAGGGCATCGAGCGCAAGGAAATGGCGGTGCTCTACCGCAGCAATGCGCAGAGCCGGGTGATCGAAACGGCGCTCTTCAATGCGGCAGTGCCTTACCGCGTGTACGGCGGCTTGCGCTTCTTCGAGCGCGCCGAAATCAAGCACGCGCTGGGCTACCTTCGGCTGCTCGATAACAAGGACGACGACACCAGCTTCCTGCGCATCGTCAACTTTCCGCCGCGCGGCATCGGCGCACGCAGCATCGAGCAATTGCAGGATGCCGCTCGCGGGGCCGGCCGCTCGCTGCACGACGCAGTAAGCACGGTAGGCGGCAAGGCCGGCGCCAACCTGACTGCCTTCGTCGCCAAGATCGACGTGCTGCGCGAGCAGACGCAGGGCATGTCGCTGCGCGAGATCATCGACCTGGTGCTCGACCACAGCGGCTTGGTGGAACATTACAAGGTCGACCGCGAAGGCGCGGACCGCATCGAGAATCTCGAAGAACTCGTGAACGCCGCGGAGAGCTTCGTCACCCAGGAGGGATTTGGCCGCGATGCGGTGGCCATGCCTGTCGACGAACTTCGCCAGTCGCCTGCAAGCCAGGGCCTCGATGCGAACCTGCCGGTCGTCGACGAACTGCTCGCGCCGGATGCGGAAACCGGCGAGACGATGAGTCCGCTGGCTGCCTTCCTGACGCACGCCGCGCTCGAGTCCGGCGACAACCAGGCCCAGGCCGGCCAGGATGCGGTGCAATTGATGACCGTGCATGCCGCCAAGGGCCTGGAGTTCGACTGCGTGTTCATCACCGGCATGGAAGAGGGCCTCTTTCCGCACGAGAACTCGATGAACGACTACGAGAGCCTCGAGGAAGAACGCCGGCTCATGTACGTGGCCATCACCCGCGCGCGCCAGCGGCTGTACCTGAGCCACTCGCAAACGCGCATGCTGCATGGGCAGACGCGCTACAACCTGAAGAGCCGTTTTTTCGAGGAACTGCCCGAGGGCGCTCTCAAGTGGCTGACCCCCAAGAACCAGGGCTTCGCGCCTTCGGCTTTCGGCTATGGCGGCGGCTATGCGACCACGCGCGGCGGCAGTGGCGGGTTTGCGAAGGAATCGTTTGCCAGCCCACCCGTGCCGCCGCAGAAAACTGCGCCGTCGCACGGCCTGCGCTCAGGCATGCAGGTGTTTCACAGCAAGTTCGGCGAAGGCACCGTGCTGGCGCTGGAAGGCGCGGGCGACGATGCGCGTGCGCAGGTGAATTTTTCGCGCCATGGCGTCAAATGGCTGGCCTTGTCGGTCGCCAAGCTGACGCCGGTTTGAGGCGCGGGAGCTTTTGTCAGTCGCCCTGGAAGCTGTCCCTGAAGGTGAACCAGGTCGAGCTGAGCGACATCGCTGCCAGCACCAGTGCGCAGCCGATCATCAGCGCGCCGCCCAGCGCCGAAGCCCCGTCGCCGACGGCCATTGCACCCACGCTCACCAGCAGCGTGGCGACCAGCCCGATCAGGATGCCGGCGATGATGAACACACCGAACCACGAGAGGCAGAACATCGCGTAGGCGGTGAAATTCCGGAACAGGGCGACCAGGCTGAAGAACAGGCTCTTCACCGGTTCGACCCGGTGCCAGTGCACCAGCGCCGGCGCATGCCACATGGCGAGCGACAGCGGCAGGTTGAGTGCCATCACGAACAGCCGGGCGGCCTGAAAATCGCTGCTGGCAGCCACCTCGGGCGTGAGCGTTTCGTCGAGCAGATAGGCGGCTGCGAGCTCGCCGCCGTCGATGAATCCCGATAGTCCGACCGCGATGACGAAATACGCCGCGGAGACGAGGCCCAGAACAACCATCGGCTTCCACTCGGTGCGCACAGCGTGCAGTGCGGTGACGAACATCGCCGGTGCGGTCGGCTTTGGCGCATCGGGCGCTTGGGCCACCGAGGTCGCGACCATCAGTCCAAGCGTCATGAAGGGCAAGAGTATCGGCGCCAGCAGGCTGCCGATCAAGGGCAGCTGGGATGCAATCGAGATCAGCGCCATGAACAGGAAGAACAGCGACACGAAGGCGAGCGGTTGCCGCCAGAAGGTCTTGAGCCCGAGGCGGACCCATTCGGCACCGGTGCGCGCCGGCACGATATTGAGTTTCATGGAATCGGATCAGGCAGCCAGCAGTTCGAGGGCAGGTGCGTTTTTTGTCGAGGAGAGTACGGCGCAGGGATCGATCGGCGCATCCGCGCGCTCGCGCAGCACGCGCTCGAAGTGGCTCGGATCGTGCGGCTTGAGCATGCTGGCCTCGCGCGGCAGGTGAAAGTCCCAGAGCCGCGAAATCCAGAATCGAAGCGCTGCGGCACGCAGCATGGCCGGCAGCAGGACGCGCTCGGCGGCCGCGAGCGGCCGCACCGTGGCGTAAGCGGCGAGCAGCGCCGCCGAACGAGCCGCATCATGTCGGCCGGTGGGGAGGTCGACTGCCCAGTCGTTCAGGCACACGGCCAGGTCGAACAGCCAGCTGTCGGTGCCCGCAAAGTAGAAGTCGAACACACCGCTCAGCCACGGCACGCCCTTGCCTGCGGTGTTGTCGAACATCACGTTGTCGCGGAACAGATCGGCGTGCACCGGGCCGCGCGGCAAGGCGGCGTAGGCCGATGACGCGGCCACATGGTTCTGGTAGGCGAGTTCGCTTTGCAGCAGCGCGGCTTGCGCCGCATCGAGATGAGGCAGCACCACCGGCGCGGTTTCGTTCCACCAGGGCAGGCCACGCAGATTGGGCTGCACCCGCGCAAAATCCCGGGCTGCCAGATGCATGCGCGCCAGCAGGCGGCCGAGTTCGCCGCAGTGCGCGGTCGAGGGCGCCAGCTCGCTCCTGCCGCTCAGTCGCTGCACCACGGCCGCCGGCTTGCCGGCCACCGTGTGCACCAGCTCGCAGGGCGCATCGGCTGCGATCGGCAGAGCGACCGGTAGCGGCGTCACCGCCGGATCGCCAACCGGCGCGGGCACCGGAATGCCGCGCGCCGCAAGATGCTGCATCAGGCAGAGGTAGTACGGCAGCTGCTGCGCACCCAGCCGCTCGAACAGCGTCAGGACGAACTCGCCGGATTCGGTGGTCGCGAAGTAGTTGGTGTTTTCGATGCCGCCCTCGATGCCCCGAAGCTCGCGCAAGCAGCCGAGCCCGAGGCGCCGCACCAGCGCATCCGCCTCGTCGAATCCGACTTCAGTGAAGACCGCCACGACCGGCGCTCAGAACTTGAGCACGTTCCAGACTCTCGGGCCGTTCCCGCCGGTGCCGGTTTCGCTGCGGCCCTGGCGCTCGCGTCCGCCGTCGTTCGGCAGCACTTCGTAGGAAGGCACGTTTGCCTTCGGCTGCACGGTGATGCTCTGGGTCTGCCCGCCGTAGCGCACTTCGTCGACCGTGGCGCCGCCGTCCTCGACACGGATGTGCTCGATCTTCTGGTTCTGCCGCGATGGCCCTTCCTGCGCCTGCTGCGCGTCGGGTGGCGGCGCGCTTTGCGCATGAACGGCAGCCAGGGGTGCGGCCAGAGCCACGACGGCTGCCAGAGTGCCGCGAACGAGCGAAAGGATTGCAGGAGACATTCGTGAATTGTAGGCGGGGCCCCGGCGGTGCGTGTAAGCCGCAAGCGATCTTCGCCGTGCTGCAGCAGGCCGGAGGCCGCGCGGCAAAATGCGCCGATGAACGACAAGAAAACGTTGCTGCTGGTGGATGGATCGAGCTACCTCTACCGCGCATTCCATGCCATGCCCGACCTGCGCGCCGTGCCCGGCGATGCCGGCAGTCCGGCCACCGGCGCCATTCGCGGAATGATCAACATGATGCAGGCGCTGCGCCGAGAGGTGCGCGCCGACTATGCCGCCTGCATCTTCGATGCGCCCGGCAAGACCTTCCGCGACGACTGGTATCCCGACTACAAGGCCAACCGCTCCGCGATGCCCGACGACCTGCGCAGCCAGGTCGAGCCGATCCACAAGGTGGTCCGGCTGCTCGGCTGGCCGGTGTTGTGCGTGCCCGATGTCGAGGCCGACGACGTGATCGGCACGCTGGCGTACACGGCGGCGGCGCAGGGCATCGAGGTGATCGTCTCCAGCGGCGACAAGGACATGAGCCAGTTGGTCGATCAGCACATCACCATCATCGACACGATGAATGGCAAGAAGCGCGACGTGGCGGGCGTGACGGCCGAATTCGGGGTGCCGCCGCACCTCATGGTGGATTACCAGACGCTGGTGGGCGACAGCGTCGACAACGTGCCCGGCGTGGACAAGGTCGGCCCCAAGACGGCTGCCAAGTGGCTGCTCGAATACGGTTCGCTCGACGGGCTGATCGCTCGCGCCGCCGAAATCAAAGGCCAAGCCGGCGAAAACCTGCGCAAGGCGTTGGATTGGCTGCCGCAGGGCCGGCGGCTGGTCACCATTCGCACCGACTGCGACCTGGCCGAACATGTGGCCGGCTTGCCGTCGCTCGACGCCATCGCGATCGGTCCGCAGCAGACCGAGCTGTTGAAGACCTTCTACGAGCAGTACGGCTTCAAGGGCCTCGTGAGAACGCTGGAGGCGCACGAAGTCCCGCCCGAGCTGATCGAAGAGAACAAGCGAAGGAAGGGGCCCGAAGGCGGCACCGGCCTGTTCGACGACCCGAGCTTCGAAGCCGCCTCCAAAGCCACCAACCTGTCCTACGACACGGTCGTGACCTGGGACGCCTTCGATGCCTGGCTCGCCAAGATCGAAGCCGCGGATCTGGTGGCGCTCGACACCGAAACCACTTCGCTCGACGAGATGCGCGCCGAGATCGTCGGCCTGAGCTTCAGCGTGACGCCCGGCGAGGCCGCCTACATTCCGCTCGCGCACGACTATCCCGATGCGCCGGCGCAATTGCCGCGCGAGGAAGTGCTCGCACGGCTCAAGCCCTGGCTGGAAGACGGCGCCCGCAAGAAGCTCGGGCAGCATGTCAAATACGACCGCCATGTGCTGGCCAACCACGGCATCGAAGTGCAGGGCTACGCGCACGACACCATGCTGCAGAGCTACGTGCTCGAGGTGCACAAGCCGCACGGCCTCGCGAGCCTTGCCGAACGGCACCTGGGGCGCAGCGGCATCGACTACGAAGATCTTTGCGGCAAGGGCGCGCACCAGATTTCGTTCAGCCAGGTGTCGATCGACAAGGCGGCCGAATACTCGTGCGAAGACTCCGACCAGACGCTGGACGTGCATCTCGCGCTGTGGCCGCGGCTCGAAGCCGACGAGAAGCTGCGCTACGTCTATGCGCTCGAGATGGCGTCGAGCGAAACGCTCTACCGCATCGAACGCAACGGCGTGCTGATCGATGCGCCCACGCTGGCCGCGCAGAGCAACGAGCTCGGCAAACGCATCATGGCGCTGGAGCAGGAGGCCTACGAAATCGCTGGGCAGCCCTTCAACCTCGGCTCGCCCAAGCAGATCGGCGAGATGTTCTTCAGCAAGCTCGGCTTGCCCGTGATCAAGAAGACCCCGAGCGGTGCGCCGAGCACCGACGAGGAAGTGCTGGAGAAGCTGGCCGAAGACTATCCGCTGCCGGCCAAGATCCTCGAGCACCGCGGTCTGTCGAAACTCAAGGGCACCTATACCGACAAGCTCGGCCAGCTCGCGAACCCTCGCTCGGGCCGGGTGCACACGCACTATGCGCAGGCGGTGGCGGTAACAGGACGCCTGTCGAGCAACGATCCGAACCTGCAGAACATCCCCATCCGCACTGCAGAAGGCCGGCGCGTGCGCGAGGCTTTCGTGGCGCCGGCAGGGCGCGTCATCGCAAGCTCCGACTACTCGCAGATCGAGCTGCGCATCATGGCCCACATCAGCGGCGACGAATCGCTGCTGCGCGCCTTTACCGAAGGCATCGACGTGCACCGCGCGACGGCCGGCGAGGTCTTCGGCGTGCCGGTGGAGCAGGTGTCGAGCGAGCAGCGCCGCTATGCCAAGGTGATCAACTTCGGCCTCATCTACGGCATGAGCAGCTTCGGCCTGGCGCGCAATCTCGGCATCGAGACCAAAGCAGCGGCTTCCTACATCGATCGCTACTTCGCGCGCTATCCGGGCGTCAAGGTGTACATGGACGAGACCAAGGCGCTGGCTAAGCAGAAGGGCTATGTCGAGACCGTGTTCGGCCGGCGCCTTTATCTGCCCGAGATCAATTCGCCCAACGGCCCGCGGCGCGGCGGTGCCGAGCGCGCCGCCATCAACGCGCCGATGCAGGGCACGGCAGCCGACCTGATCAAACTCAGCATGGTGAAGGTGCAGGACGTGCTCGATGCCGAGCAGCGCGGCACCCGGATGATCATGCAGGTGCACGACGAGCTGGTGTTCGAAGTGCCCGAGGACGAGGTCGACTGGGTTCGCACCGAGATCCCGCGACTCATGGCCGGCGTGGCCGATCTGAAGGTTCCGCTCCTGGCCGAGATCGGCTTCGGCCCGAACTGGGACAAGGCGCACTGACGCGATGCGCCTGCGTCACATCGAGGTCTTCAACGCGATCATGCTGACCGGCAGTGTGAGCGCGGCGGCGCGCCTCATCAACATCACGCAGCCGGCGGTCAGCCGCACCTTGCAGCATGCCGAGATCCAGCTCGGCTTTTCGCTGTTCCAGCGCGCCAAGGGGCGGCTTTCGCCGACGACCGAGGCGTTGGCGCTGTATCCGCACATCGAGCGGCTGTTCGCGCAGCTCGACGAGGTACAGCGGCTCGCGACCAATCTGCGCACCGCGAGCGATGCCGGCGAACTGCGCATCCTCACCGTGCTCGCGCTCAGCTACGAGGCGCTGCCGCGTGCGCTCAAGGCGTTCCGCCAGAAGCACCCGGCCGTCGCCGTGACGGTCGCATCGCTGCATTCACCGCAGATCATGTCCGCGCTGTTGCTGCAGGAGGCCGATGTCGGCTTTGCCTTCAGCCCCGCCGTGCATCCGTCGCTCACCCAGGAAAGCCTGGCCGACACCCGCATGGTGTGCGTCGCGCCAATGGGCATGCTGCCGCGCGCGTTGACGCGAAACGGTTCGGTTGCGCTGCACGACCTGGCCAAGCTGCCGGTGGTGGGACTGGACAGCCGCGACCCGGTCGGCACCAGCCTGAGCCAAGCCTGCCGGCAGGCGGGCGTGGGCTTTGCGCAAGCGGTGGTGACGGTGCAGACCTACCACGCGGCGCTGGCGATGGCCCACCACGGCCTGGGCGTGGCGCTGGTCGACGGCTGCACCGCGAAGTCGGCCGATCCAGCCAAGGTGGAAGTGCTGACGCTCGAACCGCACATCCCGGTGCCGGTGCGCGCGCTGCGCTTGCCGGTCGGCCCGATTCGGTGGCCGTGCGCAGCATCACCGCTGCATGCGCGAGGTGATCCGGGAAATGATCTAGGCGAGGTCCTGCGCAACGCGGCGCGCAGAGCCGAAGGCCAGCGTGAAACCGAGCGCGCCGTGTCCGGTGTTGAAGAGCATGTTGGAAGGTGCGCCGCCGACGCGGCCGACGATCGGCACGCCGGTCGGCGTTGCCGGGCGCATGCCGGTCCAGGGGCGCAGAACTTCCATGCGGCTTGCCCCCGGAAACACAGCACGCGTCGCTGCGGCGAGCGCATCGATGCGGGCCGCCGGAATGCTCTCATCGCGCCCGACCAGTTCGGCCATGCCCGCAACCCGCAGGCGCGATCCGATGCGGGCGAACACCACCTTGCGCGCGCTGTCGGTCACGCTCACCCGTGGCGCGGCCCCGGGCTGCGGATCGACATCGACCGTGATGCTGTAACCCTTGAGCGGATAGACCGGCAGGTACGCGCCTAGCACCCGTCCCAATTGATGCGAGGCGCTGCCGAGCGCCATCACGAAGGCGTCGGCCTGCACGTCGCCGGCGGACGTCGGCACGGCGGCGACGCGGCCGCTGCGCACGTCGAAGCCGCGCACGTCGGTCTCGAGCATGAAGCGCACGCCTCGCTCGCGCAGCGCCCCGACCAGTTCGGTGCAGACCTTCAGGCAGTCCGCGGCGCACTCGCTCGGCGTGTGGACGGCGCCGGCGATCCTGCTGCTGTAAGCCGCCAGCGCCGGCTCGATGGCGATGCATTCGTCGGCATCGACGAGGCGCTGCACGCTGCCCATGGCGCGCTGCAGTCGGACTTGCGCGCGGGCGCCTTCGAGCGACGCTGCGCTGGCGTAGATCACCAGCTTGCCGGTGGCGGAGAAATCGCAGTCGGGCGCGATGTCGGCCCGCATCTCCTCGAAGCCCGCGCGGCTTTCGGCCGCCAGCGCCAGCAGCCGCGTCGTGGTGTCGCGCGAAGTGCGCGCATTGCAGGCTGCCATGAAGGCGAGGCCCCAGCGCCATTGCAGCGGATCGAGCTGCGGCCGCAGCTTGAGCGGCGAGGACGGGGAAAGCAGCAGCTTGGGCAGCTGCCGCCAGATCGACGCGTCCGCCAGCGGCTGCACGTACGAATAACTGAGCTGCGCGCCATTGCCGCCGCTGGCGCCCGCTCCGGGCGCGGCGCGGTCGACCACGCTCACCTCGAAGCCCTGCCGGTTCAACTGCCAGGCGGTGGCAAGGCCCACGATGCCGGCCCCCAGCACGCACACATGCATGTCGTTCCCTGTTCTCTCGATATTCGAAGCAGCCGACTCTATGTTCGGGGCGCCGCGGCGGGAAATGCCGAAACAGCCGCGGCCCATGAGTTTTGGTCATGGCCTTGCTCGCAAAATGAATTTTGGGATGTAGAGCAATCGTTCCTACACTCGATCACTTCAATCCAACCGCAATGAGGCTCGCATGAAAATCTCCGCATCGATGGCCGCAGTTCTCCTCGCCACAGCCGCTACCGGCGTCCAGGCCGCAGACACCCTGGCCAAGATCGCCGAGTCCGGCAAGATCACGCTGGCCTACCGCGAGTCGTCGGTTCCGTTCAGCTACCTCGATGGTCCGAACAAGCCGATCGGCTTCTCTGTCGAACTCTCGAATGCGGTGGTCGATGCAGTCAAGAAGAAGCTCAACAAGCCCAACCTGCAGGTTGCGCTGATGCCGGTCACTTCGCAAAACCGCATTCCCCTGATCACCAACGGCACCATCGACCTGGAATGCGGCTCCACCACCAACAACACCGCGCGCGGCAAGGACGTGACCTTTGCCATCAATCACTTCTATACCGGCACGCGACTCCTGACCAAGAAGTCGTCCAAGGTCAAGGACTACGCCGACCTGGCCAAAAAGACGGTCGCAAGCACCACGGGCACCACCAACGCGCTGGTCATGCGCAAGTACAACACCGAGAAGAACCTCGACATGGACATCGTGCTCGGCAAGGACCATGCCGATGCTTTCCTGCTGGTCGAGAGCGACCGCGCCGTGGCTTTTGCGATGGACGACATCCTGCTGTTCGGGCTGATCGCCAATGCCAAGAACCCGGCCGATTTCGAAGTCGTCGGCGAGGCGCTGCAGGTCGAACCCTACGCCTGCATGCTCGCCAAGGACGACCCCGCCTTCAAGAAGCTGGTGGACGACACCATCGTCGGCCTCATGAAGAGCGGCGAGTTCGAGAAGATGTACAACAAGTGGTTCATGTCGCCGATCGCGCCCAAGGGCGCACCGCTCAACCTGCCGATGAGCACGCAGCTGCGCGACAACATCAAGACCCCGAGCGACAAGCCAGCCACTTGACCCGAGCAGCGCCGTGACGCATGTGGTCGGCATCCTCGGCGGCATGGGCCCCGCGGCCGGCGCCGACTTCGTGCGGCTCTTCGTCGAAGCCTGCGCATGCCACATGCGCGCGCATGGCGAACCGGTGCGCGACCAGGGCTTTCCGGAGCACTGGCTCGCGCAGGTGCCGGTGCCCGACCGCAGCGGCGCACTCGAATCCGATGTGCTCGGGGCGCATCAGCCGCTCGAGCCGATGCTGCAGGCGCTGGGCCGGCTGGCCGCGCTCGGCAGCCGTGCCGTGGCGATCGCCTGCAACACCGCTCATGCGTGGCATGCAACGCTGCAGGCACGTTTTCCGCAGATCGAAGTGCTCCATGTGGCGCGCGAGGTGTCGGCGCACCTGGCCGCCCAGGGCATGCGCGATGCTGCATTGATGGCGACCGAAGGCACCTACCGCGTCGGGCTTTATGAGCAGGCAATGGCCGAGGCCGGGTTGGCCTGCCACCTGCCGCACTCCGACGAGCGGCGGCTCCTCATGCGCGGCATCTACGACGGCGTGAAGGCCGGCGACATGCAATTGGCGCAAGCCTGCTTCAGCCAGGTCGCCCTGCAACTCGCGCACCGGCATGGCCCCGTGGCCATCGTCATGGGCTGCACCGAGATTCCGCTCGGGCTGAAGGACTCGGCCGCCGTTGCCGGGCTGCACCTGGTCGACCCGGCGCAGGTTCTGGCTTCGGCACTGGCAACCCGTGCCTATGGCGGGGTATCGCCGCAGGCTCTGCGCGCGCGCACCTGATCGCCTAAATTCCGGCTGCGCCGCCGGGGCGTCAGCTTGTCTTTTTCCTCGTCTCCCTCTTCAACAGGAGTTAGCACCCATGCATCAATTCGAGACCGGTTCCGATCTGCAAGTCGAGTTCGACTCGCTGCGCCCGGGCGAAAGCACGCAGCAGGGCGCAACGCGCCGCACTGCGCTCAAGACGGTGATCGGCGTCGGCTATGCGGCCGCCGCCTTGCCCATCGCGGCGCAGACGGTCGTCAAGACATCGTCCGAAGGCTTGAAGGCGGGTCCGATCAAGTACGCCGTCAACGGCTTCGACGTGCCGGCCTATGCCGCCGCGCCTGTCGGCAAGACCGGCCTGCCGGTGGTGCTCGTGGTGCAGGAAATCTTCGGCGTGCACGAATACATCGCCGACACCTGCCGCCGTTTCGCCCAGGCGGCTACCTGGCATCGTGCCCGACCTCTACGCGCGGCAGGGCGACGCCAAGAGCTACACCGACATTCCGAAGTTGATGGCCGACGTCGTCGCCAAGGTGCCCACGCGCAGGTGATGGCCGACCTCGACGGCGCCCTCAAGTACGCAGCCGCCAATGGCGGCAACGTGGCCAACGCCGGCATCACCGGATTTTGCTGGGGCGGCCGCATCACCTGGCTCTATGCGGCGACAGGCAAAGTCAAGGCCGGTGTGGCCTGGTATGGCCGCCTGGTCGGCCAGCCGGGGGCGCTCACGCCCCGGCATCCGATCGACATCGCCACCGGCCTGCAGGCGCCAGTGCTCGGCCTCTACGGCGGCAAGGACCAGGGCATCCCCCTTGACACGGTTGATAAGATGAAAGCGGTTTTGGCAACCGGCAGCGCGGCGGCCAAGGCCTCCAAGTTCGTCGTGTATCCCGATGCGGGCCACGCCTTCCATGCCGACTATCGGCCGAGCTACATGATGGGCGCGGCCGACGACGGCTGGAACCGCGCATTGGCCTGGTTCAGCGCCAACGGTGTCGTCTGACGGCAACCGCGGGCCTCGCACCGAAAGCCGTCCATTGGGCGGCTTTTTTGATTTTTTGATGACGCCTTCAGGAACCTGTTAGCCATCATTGCCGCGACCCTGGTCGCCGGCATCGGAAGTGTCTGGATCGCAGCGCTGCTGCTTCGCATCGGCGTCCGCAGCGGCGGTGGCGGCGTGAATCCACAGCATCTGCTGAGCCTGGCCGCGGGTGCGCTACTCGCCACGGCGTTCATGCATCTTTTGCCCGAAGCGTTCGAAAGCGGCATCGCGCCGGCGATGCTTTTCGGCGTGCTGCTCTTCGGGCTGGTGTTCTTCTTCCTGCTCGACAAGGCGGAACTGTGGCACCACGGGCACGAGCATGGCGACGAGCAGGACGGTGGCCACGCGCATGCACACGGCCATGCAAGCGATCACCATCGACGCGGCGGCTGGGCCGTGCTCACCGGCGACAGCGTGCATTGCTTCGGCGACGGCATCCTGATTGCGTCGGCCTTCATCGCCGACATGCGGCTGGGGTTGGTCGCCGCGCTCGCAGTGCTCGCCCACGAAGTGCCGCATCACATCGGCGATCTCGTCGTGCTGCGCCAGACCTCGGCCAATGCGCGTGCGGCGCTGGTGAAGGTGTCGCTGGCCGGCACCATGACCGCGCTCGGCGGGCTGGTCGGCTGGTGGCTGGTCGACCAGCTCAAGGCCTGGCTGCCTTACTTTCTGGTGCTGGCGTCGAGCAGCTTCGTCTACGTCGCGCTGGCCGATCTGATTCCGCAGTTGCAGAAGCGCCTGGCCGCTCGCCAAACCGCATGGCAGGTTGCGTGGCTCGCGGTCGGCATCCTGATGGTGGCGCTGGCGAGCGCGCTTGCGCACAGCGAGCACGGGCACGGCGGCGGCGAGGCCGGCCACGCGCACGACGAGCCGGCGCACAAGCACTGAACGCCCGGTGTCCGCGGGAGACTGGTGGGGGGCTGTTCAACGAGGTTGAGTAGGCTCACACTGCAAGGCCATCCACTCGATTTTCCAGCCAAGGAGTCCGAAATGAACCGCGCCGATCCGCCGCTGCGTTCCGCTGAATCAGCGAACGACCCGTCCAACGAAGAGCCCGACGACGACCTGCCCGAGGAGGACCTGGATCAGCCCGAAGCGGAGGCGGCCGACGAACTCTCCGAAGAAACCGGCATCGATCTGCACGACGCCAGCGAGCTCGATGCCGACAACGTGCCGGCCGACGAAGAGTTCGACCGGGTGGTGCAGGCGCCGGACTGATTGAAACACCCCGGGCGCCTGCGGCGCCTCCCCGAGGGGTGATACCAGCGGCCCGGCGAAGCCGGTTCCGCGGTATCTCTGGCAAATCAGCGCGCCGTTTGAGGCGTTGCGGCTACTTGGCGGCTGGGTCGGTGTACTTGGTGACGCTCTGCGCGGCGATCTGATAGCCGCTCACGCCCATCATCGAATCGTTGCGCACCGTTTGCAGTTTGCCGGTGACCCACACCGTGTCCATGGCGCGGAACTTGGCGCCTTTCTGCGGGCGCACATGCAGGATCTGGTTGGCCGGCGGCGGCGGCGTATGGATGCAGGCGCCGAAGTAAGGCACCAGCAAGAACTCGGTCAACTCGCCCTTGTTCTCCTCCAGGGGCACGATGAAGCCGGGGATGCGCACCTCGACGCCGTTCAGCGCGGGATTGGTCGGCGCGTTGTTCGATACCTCCTGCATCTTCATCAGCAGTTCGTTGGCGCGCGGGTCGCCATCCTGCAGCTTGCTCAGGTCGATGCCCTTGAACTCCTTCGCCGGGTCCCAGTCCTTGGGCACCAGTTCTTCCCAGGTGATCAGGCGTGGCTGGCCCGGCGCCGGCTTGGGTGCGGGGTCTGCCGCGAAGGCGCCCAGCGCCAGTACAGCGCACAGCATCAGCAGGAGCGATTTCAGCATCGTCGTCATGGTCTAGATCCTCGGTGATAGCCCATCGGCCAGCGAGAGGCGGTAGGCGCGCAGTCCGGGCAGCAGGCTGGCGAGCCAGCCGGCAGCGAGCAGCGCAGCGGTCAGCAGCCATTCGTTCAGTGTAGGTTCGGACAAGCGCAGCGAGAGGCCGAACTCCGCCTGCAGCCATGGCGAGAGCAGGGCGATGCCGAGCACTGAAAGCACGAGCCCGATCGCCACGCCGAGCAGCGTGACCAGCGCGCCTTCGAGCGCCAGCAGCGCCATCACGTGGCGCAGGCTCGCACCGACCGCGCGCAGCACCGCCAGTTCGCGGCGACGCTCGTCGAGGCCGGCCATCACCACCGACACCAGGCCCGCCAGACTGACCAGCGCGACCAGTGCCGACATCACCAGCAACGCGTTCTCGCCGATGCCGACGACGCTCCACAGTTCGTCGAGCGCGACGCCGGGCAGGATGGCCATCAGCGGCTCTTCGGAATAGGTCGACACCCAGCGCTGCACCGCGAACACCGCGGCGCGGTTCTTCAGCCCGACCAGCGCGGCAGTCACGTTCTTCGGCGCCAAGTCGAACTTGCGCACCTGCTCGGCCGGGATCTTCACGCCCGGCAACGGCGTGCCGCCTTGCCATTCGAGGTGGATGGCTTGCATGCCTTCGAGCCCGATGTGCACGGTGCGGTCGACCGGCGTGCCGGTGCGCTCGAGCACGCCAACCACGGTGAAGGGCTTGTCCAAATGTTCCACCGCATTGAGTCCGCCGCTGCCGTGTGCAAGCGTGATTTTCTCGCCGACGCGCAGGCCCAGCCGTTCGGCGGCTTCGGCGCCGACCACTGCATCGAAGAGGTCGGCGAACGGTGCGCCTTCACGCATCGCCAGCGCCTGGCGGTCGCCAAAGCGAAAGTGCTTGAAGTACGCCGGCGTCGTCGCCAAGACTGAAAAGCCGCGGTGCGAGTCGCCGAGCGACAGCGGCACTACCCAGTCGACGCCCGGGTGCGCGGCCAGCGCCTGCACGCTCTTCCACTGCATGTTGTTGGTAGCCGCGCCGATGCGGAACACCGAGTACAGCAGCAGTTGCGACGAGCCGGTGCGCGCGCCGACGATCAGGTCAGTGCCCGAGACCGAGGACGAAAAGTTCGCGCGCAGTTCGGTGCGGATGCGCTCGACGCCCAGCAGCAGAAAAGTCGACAGCGCAATCGACAGCACGGTGAGCACGAGCGTGAAGCGCCGGTTCCAGGCGCTGCGCCACGCGATCGCGACCAGCGCCTTCATGCGTTCGATTCGGCGCTTGCGCGGTTGATGGCGGGCAGCAGCACATGACGCGCGAACCGCGCGGCGATGCGCTGGTCGTGGCTTACGAACACGAGCGCGCTGCGGTTCGCCGCGCAGGCCGCCAGCAGCACGTCGAGGAAGCCTTCGCGCCTGTCCTCGTCCAGCGCAGAAGTCGGCTCGTCCGCAATGACCAATTCGGGCAGCCCGATCATTGCGCGTGCAGCTGCGACACGCTGCTGCTGGCCGACCGAGAGCTGCATCGCCTGGCGCTTCCAGAGGGTCGAGCCGATGCCCATGCGCTCCAGCAGCTCCTGCGCCTGCGCCGGCGCAGCACCGCCGCGCGACGCCTGCGCCATGCGCCGGTCCGAGAAGCGGCAGGGCAGCAGAACGTTGTCGAGCACGCTCAGATAGGGCAGCAGGTTGAACTGCTGGAAGATGTAGCCGACGTGGTCAACCCGCGTCCGGTCGCGCGCAGTGGCCGAGAGCGCAGCCCAGTCTTGCCCGAGCAGCGCGACGCGCCGGCATCGGCCACCAGCACACCGGCAAGGAGCGACAGCAGCGTGCTCTTGCCGCAGCCGCTCGGCCCGCAGGAACACGGCTTCGCCGGGTGCGACGTCGAGCAGGTCGACGTCGATGCACGGAGCCCGGTTGCCGGGCCACGCGAAGCGCAGCGATTCGACCGAGAGAACCGGGTTCACCGCGCGGTCACTTGGCGCCCCACGCGACCCGCGTGCCCGGCCGCTTCACCGTGCGCTTGAACTGGCCCTGCGGCGAAAGGATTTGCGCGTCGATCTGACGCATGCCCTTGAATGCGCCGAGCAGGCCGATTTCGACGAACTTCGCCGCGGCGGCGTCGGTGCAGTTGAAGGCGAAGCTGCCGTCGAGGTCGGCATGCGCCTCGCCGCCTCCGCCCGCAGCGGCTTCGGATTTGCCGAGCCCGAGCGCCGCCGAACGCAGCGTGACCGGGCCGAGCTTGCAGTTGGCTGCGGGATCGATCTTCAACAGCTGGTCGGCCGCACGCAGCTGGGCCACCGCTGCTTCGGCCGTCTTCCTTTCCGCATGGGTTCTGGGCGTGTGTTCGAAGCCGACGAAGTTTTCGAGCGGCGATTGCATCTCGATCACCACGCTCGGGCCTTCGATAACGATGTCGAGCTTGACCACGCCGTGTACATGCGCGCGCTGGTTCTGTCCGAGTGCGGCGAGCGGCGCTGCGGCGACGAGCGCCGCCAGCGCGATGCAGCGCGTGAAGTTCATGGCTCGGAACCTTGGCTTACCGGAAGGCCCGGCGTGTTGCTCCCCCGCTCCAGCTGCCGGCATACAGCGCCGTCGCGCCGAATCCGGCGAGTTGCATGGCGAGCAGGTTGGGCACCGCGCTGACGCCGCTGCCGCACTGGTGGACCACGGTTGCCGGGTCGCGGCCGTCCAGCAGCGTTTCGAACTCGGCACGAAGTTTGGCGGCCGGCTTGAACTTGCCGTCCGGCCCGATGTTTTCGGCAAAAGGCCGGTTCAGCGCGCCGGGAATGTGGCCTGCTATCGGGTCCAGCGGTTCCACCTCGCCGCGGTAGCGCGCGGCGGCTCGCGCATCGATCAGGGTCTGCTGCTGCGGGGTGCCGAGCCCGTGCGCGACGCTGTCGGTGGTTGCGAGCGCGAGCAGCGGCGGGCCGGGCACGAAGTTCGACTGAAAGCGGGCGGCTTCCTCGCGGCCGGTGACCGGGCCGCCTGCCGCCTGCCAGGCTGCGAGACCGCCGTCGAGCACGGCCACGGCGTCGTGGCCCATCCACTTCAGCATCCACCAGAGCCGGCCGCAGTAGTTGGCGCCGTTGCGGTCGTACACGACCGCCTGCATGCCGTTGGCAAAGCCCACGCTCGACAACCATGTCGCGAACTTCTCGCGGCTGGGCAGCGGATGCCGGCCGCCCGATGCCGGCAGGCCGTCGTCGTGCGCCACCACCACCTCGCCGTGCGCGCCGGGCACGCCGTGGGGTGCGCTCAGGTCGGTGTCGAGATCGGCGTGCACGGCGCCAGGTATGTGCGCGGCGCGGTACATCGCTTGGCCGGCCGCGGGCTGCATCAGGTCGAAGCTGCAGTCGAACACCATCGTGGCTGCATTGCTGCTGCCGCTTTCCAATGCCATCAGCTGTTCTGCGGAGATCAGGGTCGTGTACATGTCGTGCTTTCCTTCGTTGCCATTCAATGCTCTTCGGCCGGCGCCTTCGGCAGCGAGCGCTGGCGCAGCACCGTGGCCGCGATGCCGCTCGCGACGATCAATCCCATGCCGGCCCAGCCGGCAGCGTCGATGCGGTCGCCGAACAACCATACGCTGTAGAACGCGGCGAAGACGATGCCGGAGTACTGCAGGTTGGCAACCACCAGCGTCCCGCTTTCGGTCTTGGCGCTGGCGTAGGCGCGCGTCATGCACAGCTGTCCTAGCGCCGCAAGCACGCCCACCGGCAGCAACCACAGCGCATGCTTCCAGGTCCAGTCGGCCCACGGCGTGAAGCCGCCCAGCAGCGTGGCCGCCCCGCCCGCCACCGCCGAGCCCAATGCGAAATAGAACACGGTTCGCGCTTCGGGTTCCCCGAGCCGCGACAGTGCCACCACCTGCATGTAGGCGAATGCGGCGGTAAGTCCGGACAACAGGCCCATGAGCCCCGCGAATCCCTGGTTGTCGCCCACGGTGGGCTTGAGCATCAGCACCACGCCACCGAAGCCGGCGAGCACGGTGAGAACCAGCGGCCCCTGCAGCGGCGGCCGCGGCACGCGCCCATCGCGCCCGGGTACCGGCACCCAGGCCAGCAAGGCGCCGCCGACCAGAAAGGCAGCGATCCAGACGCTGCTCATGTAGTTGAGCGTCATCGCGGTGGCCAGCGGCATGTTTGCGATCGCGTAGAACCATGCGCCTAGCGACACCACGCCAACCAGGCTGCGCCAGGCGTGCATTCCGGGGACGCGCGTGGCCAGAGAGACGCCGCGGCTGCGGGCCAGCACCCAGAGAAACACGATGCCGATCAGGCCGCGGTAGAGCACCAGCTCGGCACTGGTGAACCATGCCGACGCGATCTTCACGCACACGCCCATGGTCGCGAAGATCAGTGCGGCCAGCACCATCCAGAGCGCTTGCATTCGTCGGTGTGTCTTATGCCATCTCGCCGCGGTACCACTCGTGGAACTGCTGCATGCCGTCTTCCATCGGGCTCTGGTAGGGGCCGCTCTCGTTGTCGCCGCGCAGCATCAGCGCGCGACGCCCGGCGTCCATGCGCTCGGCGATCTCGTCGTCTTCGACGCAGGTCTCCATGTAGGCGGCCTGCTGGGCTTCGACGAACTCGCGCTCGAAGGCGACGATCTCCTCCGGATAGAAGAACTCCACCATGTTGAGCGTCTTTTGAGGCCCCACCGGATGCAGGGTCGAGACCGTGAGCACATGCGGGTACCACTCGATCATGACGTGCGGGTAGTAGGTGAGCCAGATCGCGCCGTATTTAGGCGGCTTGCCGTCGCGGTACTTGAGCAGCTGCTCCTGCCACTTCTGGTAGATCGGGCTGCCGGCGCGGCCGAGCCGGTTGGCCACGCCGACCGTCTGCACCGAGAAGTGCCGGTTGAACTCCCAGCGCAGGTCGTCGCAGGTGACGAACTGCCCCAGCCCGGGATGGAACGGTCCGACGTGATAGTCCTCGAGATACACCTCGATGAAGGTCTTCCAGTTGTAGTTGCACTCGTGCAGCTCGACCCGGTCGAGCGCATAGCCGGCGAAGTCCAGGTCGGCGCGTGGCCCGAGGCTCGCCAGATCGGCGGCGACGTCGCGGCCGCTGCCGCTGGCGTTCTTCTCGAACAGGAGCCCGTTCCATTCGGTCAGCGGATAGTTGTGCAGATGCAGGCAAGGGTCCTGCTCGAAATGCGGCGCACCGATAAGCGTGCCGGTGGTGCGCGGGTCGGCCGCCGCGTAGGTCCAGCGATGCAGCGGGCAGACGATGTTGCCGCCGGTCTGCGCATCGAGCGCGCCGCGGCCCTGCAGGATGAGCGCCTGCCGGTGGCGGCACACGTTGCTGATCAGCTCGACGCCCTTGGGCGTGTGGACGAGCGCACGGCCCTGCTGCTCTTGCGGCAACGTGTGGAAGTTGCCGGGTTCGGGCACGGCCAGCCGGTGGCCGACGTAGCGCGGTCCGCCCGCAAAAAGCGATTGCAGCTCGCGGGCATAGAGCGTCTCGTCGAAGTACGCGGAAACCGGGAGTTGGCTCGAAGCCTGCTGCAGTTGAAGACTTA
>JBBJMS010000087.1:0-14089 GCA_037720315.1 Variovorax sp.
TCTTACAGCCCATAAAGCCCAACCCCTAAAAGGTTGGGCTTTTTGCTTTATGAGTCCGCAATTCGGGCACGCAAACCGCGGTTTCGCCTGTGCGTGCGAAGAAAAGCCATTAGCCGCACTTCGGCAGCGTGCAGTCGCCGAGTGGTCAGTACCGTTCCAGTGATTTTTTGTCAGATTTCATTCATTGCTGCTCCCTCGCCGGCGAGAGCGAATCCAAGTGAGAGCACTGCAGGATGCACATAGGCTTTTTTGCAAACTGCGGGCGTGCTTTCCAACTGTTTAGCCACTGCAGCCAATAAATATCTTTAGCGCTCAGGCGGGGCGGTTGCAGGCATGGACTTATCGGTGGCGGCGGACGTTCTGGCGTCAGCCGACATGCTTGCTCGTTTTCTGTTGTACGCCCAGGCTGGCGCTCTGCGCAGCGGCCGCGATCGCGATCGCAGGCTGTGGATTGGTGTCGGCTGCTCGGGTCTTCGGCCTGTAGAGGTAAAGGTCTTCATCGCAGCCTTGTTCAAGATCGGACAGAACACTAGCGACCTCGCCGGCGAGTTTCAACACTGGTACGAGCGCTACTGGAAGGGAGCGACCGGATCACGATTCCCGGTACGCTCCAGCCGATCTACTGCAATACCGACGGCGTGTGCGGGGCGGTGCTCGGCATGGGCAAGGTCAATTCCTCGGCATCGATGCAGGCAATCCTGTTGAATCCGAAATTCGACTTCTCCAAGGCGTACTACGTTATTTCCGGCGTCGCCGGAACGCCGCCGGGGCGCGGCACTATCGGCGAAGTCAATTGGGCCACCCGGCTTGTCCTACGACCTCGGCCATCGGTGGGCGCCGGAGGAAAGAAAATTCGGCGAGCCGACATTCATGCCGCGCAAGGGTTATGAGGAGTACCGGCGCTTCCAACTCAATCCAGCGCTCGTCGCCTGGGCGATGAAGCTTTCCGCCGACACGCCGCTGCGGGATTCGGAGTCCGCTCGCACCTACCGCCCAGCGCTATCCGCAGGCAGCGGCTCGCCGCGCACCCTTCGTCGGTACCGGCACCCACATGACGGGCGACACTTTCTTTCACGGGCCGGGCATGTCCAACCAGGCGCAGTACATCGCCAAGCTTTACGGCGCCGACGACTACGTGATCACTGAGATGGAAGCCGCCGCCATCGCGCTGGTGATCAAGCGCAGCCATGGCACCGACCGGGTGATGAGCCTCCGCAGCGCCGTCAACTTCGACCAGGGCAACCCGCGCGAAAGTACCTTGCAGCACCTTGATCCTGCGCCTGGGGAAACCGCCGGCGGTTCGCCGAAACGGTCGAGAACATAGCGCTCGTCGGTACGAAGGTGGTGGATCGCATCGTCGCCGATTGGCAGCAGTGGGAACGGGGCGTGCCAGCTCTGTAGTCAACCTGCCGCCTAGAAAAGCGAAGCGGTGCTTGTTTCGTTCCGGTCGCTTGGCGTGGCACCGCTGCGCCGGCCAGCGGCTCTCGCAGGCTGAGCGACTGCCGCCGTTTCGGCAGCGTCACCGGCTCTCACGAGCGCGCCGACCCGCACCCCGAGCAGGCGCAACGGTCGCTCCAGCGGCACACGCTTGAGGCATTGGCCCGCCGTGTGGCGAAGCAGCCTGGCGTCGTTGGTGAAGTGGTCGATGGTGCGGTCACGCGTTGCGATCTTGAAGTCATCGAAGCGCAGCTTGATGCCGATGGTCTTGCCCAGATAGCCCTTGCGCTGCAGGTCGCCGGCAAGCTTTTCGCACAGCTGCGTGAAGATGGTGCCGAGTTGGGCGCGGTCGCGCACTGCGTGCAGATCGCGGTCGAAGGTGGTTTCGCGGCTCATCGACACCGGTTCGCTTTCGGTCACGACGGGCCGATCATCCCGTCCCCACGCGACTGCATGCATCCAGGCGCCGGTGGCCTTGCCGAAGTTGTCGACCAGCCAGTCGCGCTCGCGGGCCGCCAACTCTCCCACCGTGCGGATGCCCAAGCGCTGCAGCTTCTCGTCGGCCTTGGGCCCGATTCCGTTGACCTTGCGGCAAGGCAGTGGCCATACGCGGGTCTGAAGATCGCTGTCGTGCACGATCGAGATGCCGTTAGGCTTGTCGAACTCGCTCGCCATCTTGGCCAGGAGCTTGTTGGGCGCGACGCCGATCGAGCAGGTGAGCCCGGTCGCCTCCAGGATCGATTTCTGTATCAGCCGCGCCAGCACGCGTCCGCCCTCGCGCTGCCCGCCCGGCACGTCGGTGAAGTCGATGTAGACCTCGTCCACCCCGCGATCCTCCATCACCGGCGCGATCTCGGCGACGACCTGCTTGAAGATGCGCGAGTACTTGCGGTATTCGTCGAAGTCGACTGGAAGAATCAACGCCTGCGGACACAACTTGGCCGCCTTCATGAGCCCCATCGCAGAGCCGATCCCGAACTGCCGCGCCGGGTAGGTTGCGGTCGTGATCACGCCGCGACCCGCATAGTCCTTGAGGAGCGGAAAAGCCTTTATCGGAATGTCCGCCAGCGCGCTGCCGGCGGGCAAGTTGCGCACCGCTTCGTCGACCTTGCGACGGCCGCCGCCGATCACCATCGGCAAGCCCCTGAGCTGTGGATAGCGCAGCAGCTCTACCGAGGCAAAGAAGGCGTCCATGTCGAGATGGGCGATGCGGCGGATCGGTGTTGTGCTCACGGTAGCGATTTTGAAGGTTCGAAGCCCGCGCTGGTGCGCCGGGGTCATCGATGACATCATCCTTCCATGCAGATCGTTGCCACCATGTTCTGGCGCCGGATCGACTTGCCCGGTCATGATGCGTGCCGCCTCGAAAGGCATGGCGACGGATGGCGACTCGACGGCGCCGCGGTTTTCTGCAACCACGACGGGCGGGCTGCGAGACTCGACTACCGGGTGCATTGCGACCACGCCTGGCATGCGCAGTGGGGTCGCGTGCGCGGCTGGGTCGGCGCTTCGGCGGTCGACCTGGCGGTCGCCCGTTCAGCCGCCGGGGCGTGGCTCCTGAACCACCAGACAATGCCGGAACTCGCGCACTGCATCGACCTGGACCTGGGTTTCACGCCCGCCACCAACCTCCTGCAGTTGCGCCGGCTGAATCTCGTCATCGGCGAGAGCGCCGAGGCGCCAGCCGCGTGGGTCGATCTCGACGGCGAGAGCCTGAGCCCGCTGCAGCAGCACTACGAGCGCAGGAGCGCCACGGCGTACTGGTATCGCGCACCGCGCTTCGACTACGCGGCGATGCTCGCCGTCACGCCGCACGGCTTCGTCAGCGACTACCCCGAACTCTGGCTATCGGAGAACCCGGCAACGCCGCGCTAGAACGTGCCGGGCAGCAGGATGCTCGAATCGACCTCGTCGATCTGCGTGCGACCGCAGAACGCCATCGTGATGTCGAGCTCCTTCTGGATGATCTGCAGCGCCCGCGTCACGCCGGCTTCGCCGTAAGCGCCCAGCGCATACAGAAAGCTGCGGCCGATCAGCGTACCGCGCGCACCCAGCGCACGCGCCTTGAGCACGTCCTGGCCGCTGCGGATGCCGCCATCCATCCAGACCTCGATCTCGGTGCCCACCGCCTCCGCGATCGCCGGCAGCGCCTCAATGGAAGAGGGCGCGCCGTCGAGCTGGCGCCCGCCGTGGTTCGAGACGATCAGCGCATCGGCGCCGCTGGCCGCCGCGAGGCGCGCGTCCGCCCCGTCCTTGATGCCCTTGAGGATCCGCTTGCCGCCCCAGCGCTTCTGGATCATTTCGAGGTCCGCCCTGTTCAGCGCCGGGTCGAACTGCGCGGACGTCCACGACGACAGCGACGACAAGTCGCCCACGCCCTTGGCATGTCCGGCGATGTTGCCGAAGGTGCGGCGCTTGGTCCCCAGCATGCCCATGCACCAGCGCGGCTTGGTTGCCAGGTCGACCAGGTTCCTGAACGTCGGCTTGGGCGGCGCGGTGAGCCCGTTCTTGATGTCCTTGTGCCGCTGGCCGAGGATCTGCAGGTCGAGCGTGAGCTGCAGCGCCGACACATTGGCCGCGCGCGCCCGCTCGATCAGCCGCTCGATGAAGTCGCGGTCCTTCATCACGTAGAGCTGGAACCAGAACGGATGGCGATTGGTGTGTTCGGCGATGTCTTCGAGCGAGCAGATGCTCATGGTCGACAAGGTGAACGGGATGCCGAAAGCCTTGGCCGCGCGAGCACCCAGGATCTCGCCGTCGGCGTGCTGCATGCCGGTCAGCCCCGTCGGCGCGATCGCCACCGGCATCGCGACCTCCTGGCCGACCATGGTGCTGCGAGTCGAGCGGCCTTCCATGTTCACCGCCACGCGCTGGCGCAGCTTGATCTTCTGGAAATCGCTTTCGTTCGCGCGGTAGGTGCCCTCGGTCCAGGCGCCCGAGTCGGCATAGTCGTAGAACATTCGCGGCACGCGCTGCCTGGCGATCACTCGCAGGTCTTCGATGCAGGTGATCCTGGAAAGGTCGGGCACTCGGTATCTCCTTGTTCGTGCGTGAATGGCGCAATGTTCCGATTATCGTGACGGTCCTCTGCACCATGCCGACACGGGTGTTGCTTGATCTGGTGCATGGAGACGCCCGTACTGCCGCCGCCCGCCGACCATCCACGCACCATTCGCAACCGGGCGGCTCGCACTTGCCGATACCGACTGCCCCATCTTTAACGCATTTCGACGCTGGCTGCCGTGTGAGCAACGTCGGCCGTCACGCGCGCGCATGCCACTTCGGTGGCCGCATCGACATCGAAAGCGCGCCGGGCGCAGACAGCGTGTTCCATTTGTGGATGCCGCTACATCGGCGACTTCCTCGCCACGCGCGCCAAGGCCGCGTGACCCTTCCCCCTCAATCAGGAGCATCCGCATGAACCGCAACGGACGTCACCGAAAAAAATCATCACCGCCAAGGTGGCCAAGGGCATCCAGTGGGCCACCGTGGCCGAGAAGGTCGGGCTGTCCCTGGCCGTTCTCCAGGCCGATCGGCTACTGCGGACCGATCTTCTGCTTGCCGATCACCTCGCTCCAACGTGTGAATTGCTGCGCGAGTGCTTCGCCGCCACGCCGGCGCCGCGCACTTCGAGCTGGATGTGGTCGACGACGCGGCCCCGCGCATCGACCAGCTCCACGCTGTGCCGCCCCGGCCACGGCAGCCATTGCGCGCTTTCGCCGCGTGCGAACGGCTTGCCGTCGATGCGCCACTGAAGTCCGCGGCCCTCAGCCTCGAAGCGCACACGCTGATTGCGCGGCGGGATGTCGGGGTCGAGCGCGATGATGCTGCCGTCTGCCGGCGCGATGATGCGCGGTGCAGTTCCGGCAGCCCCCGCTTGCGCAACCGTGAACAGTGCCTGCTCGGTGCCGGCAATGAACCATTCGTCGCGTGCGGCTTCGAGCTCGCCGCCGAAGTGCACGCGCATCTGCACAACGCCCGCCGGTGGCGTCGGTGCGCGGCTCGGCTCGCCCCGATGCAAGAAGCCCATCACCTCGGCCCACACCGGCGCCGCCCCGCTGGTGCCGCTCACGTCCCACATCGGCGCGCCGCCGGCATTGCCCACCCACACGCCGACGGTGTAGCGCTCGGACCAGCCGACGGCCCAGTTGTCGCGCATGTCCTTGCTGGTGCCGGTTTTCACCGCGCTCCAGAAGCGGGTGCCAAGCACGCTGTCGGGGCCGAAGGTTCGCGCGCGCGCATTGGCGTCGGCAAGGATGTCGCCGACGATGAAAGCGGCCCGCTGATCGACGGCGCGGCCTTCGCTCTTCGCCCCGCCGGGGAAGGCCGGGATGAGAGCACCCGCTCCGGGACGATGCGCGTCTCGCCAGCCCGCCCTCCGTTCGCCAGCGTTCGATACCCGTTGGTCAACGACAGCAGCGAAACCTCCGCGCTCCCCAGCGCCAGGCTGTAGCCGTAGTAGCCGCCGTTCTGCGCCAGCGGCAGACCGGCCGTGCGCAGCTGGCGCGCAAACGATTCGGGCGACACCATCACCAGCGTGCGCACTGCAGGCACATTGAGCGACGCCGCCAGCGCGGTGCGCACCGACACGTAGCCCTTGAACCGCCGGTCGTAGTTCTGCGGGATGTAGAGACCGCTCGCGGTGGCGATCTGAGCCGGAGAGTCGTCGAGGAGCGAAGCGGCCGTGAGCCGCCGCTCGGCGATTGCCTGCGCATACAGCAGCGGCTTGAGCGTGGAGCCGGGCTGGCGCAGTGCCAGCACGCCGTCGACCTCGCCCGCGCGGCTCAGCTCGCCCGAAGAGCCGACCCATGCCAGCACCTCGCCGCTTGCGTTGTCGAGCACCACCAATGCGCCGTCCTCGACATTGCGTCCGCGCAGCTCGCGCAGGTGCCGCTGCAACGTGGCCAGTGCAAAGCGCTGCAACGGCGCGCGCAAGGTTGTCCGCAGGCCTTCATCCCTTTCCTTTCGGGTGAGCGATAGGGTGAGGGCGCGCAGCGCCACATGCGGCGCAATGCCCTCGCTCGCGGCAAACCCTTTCCGCTGCAGCACCGCACCCGAAAACAGGGCCATTGCATCGCAATCCGCAAGGGCTTCCATCGCCCGCGCCACCTCGCAGGCGCGCTGCGCCACCTGTGCGGGTTTCGCGTTCGGCGCACGCACCAGCGCCGCCGCCACCGCCGCTTCGCGCGCGTCGAGCCCGTGCGGCGCCTTGCCGAACAGCGTGCGCGAGAGCGCATCGATGCCGACGATCTCGCCGCGAAACGGCACTGTATTGAGGTAGGCCTCGAGGATCTGGTCCTTGCGCCAGTGCCGCTCCAGGCGCTGCGCGGCCACCGTCTGCCCGAGCTTCTGCGCCAGGCTGCGTCCGCCGTTGCCACGGCGCAGGTCATCGTCGAGCAGGCCCGCAAGCTGCATCGTGTTGGTCGACGCGCCGCGCGTGCGCGTGTTCCAGACATTGCCCCAGGCGGCCGCCGACACCGCACGCCAGTCGACGCCGCTATGTTCGTGAAAGCGCCTGTCTTCGCTCAGCACCATGGCCGTGCGCATGGCTGCAGACATGTCGGCGAGCGCGATCCACTGGCCGCGCCGCACCGTGGTGTCGGTGCGCACCCGCTGCAGGAACTCGCCTTCGCGGTCGAGCACGAGCGTGTCCGACGCGCGGAATTCGCGGCGCACGTCGTCGAAGGTGTTGAGCGCCAATGCTGCCTGCGTCACCGCGGCCAGCCACGCAGTGGCAACCAGCGAGCGGCACAGTGGCAGGTAGGGCGGCATGGCAAAAAGGGAACGAGGCCTACTTGAAGACAAGCGGGCGGCTGGGCTGCCGGCACGCGTCATGGAAGGCATCGTGATCATCAACGAAATCAAGGAAATCCAATGAAAACACTCGCAGTACTGATCGTCGCAACCGCCACCCTGGCGGGCTGCGTGGCCGTGCCCTACGACAGCGGCCGTCCGCCACCGCCGCGCGGCGCGAATGCCGACCGCGACCGCGACGGCATACCCAATCGCGCCGACCGCGACCGTGATGGAGACGGCGTGCGCAATCGCGACGACCGCCGCCCGAACAATCCCAATCGCAACTGAGCGCCGTCGGGAGCTCGCTTCGACGATGTGCGGCGCGTGACGCTCACAACCGCTTGCGCGCAGTCACCTCGATCTCGATCTTCATGCGCGGGTCCGCCAGACCGGCCGAGATCATCATTGCCGCGGGCCGCACTTCGCCAAAGTACCTGCGCAGCAGCGGCCAGCACCGTTCGAAGTCGGTGCCGTCCGGCAGCACGTAGGTCACGCGCACGACATCCTTCAGGCTGGCGTCCGCTTGCAGCAACGCGGCCTCGATGTTCTTCATGCACTGCTCGGTTTGTTCGACCACGTCAGCCGAGATCGTCATTGCCGCGTAGTCGAAGCCGGTGGTGCCTGATACGAAGATCCAGTCGTCGTCGACCACCGCCCTCGAATAGCCGATCTGGTCCTCGAAGCTGGAGCCGGAACTGATGCGTCTTCGGGTCATGGTTTCTCCTGGATTGTGCGCGCCGTCATCTCGCCGTCTCGACCTTCACCCTCGCATTTGGCAGCTCGCCGAACATCTCGGGTGCGTACAGCGCCTCGGCCCGGCTCGGCGGCAATGCGAAGTCGCCGACGTTGTTCAGGCGCACGGTGTACTCCATCTTCACGACGCCTTTCGGCAGGTATTCGTAGTAGCTGCGAAAGGCTTCGAAGCTGCGTTCCTCGTAGGCCGGTCGCCCGGCGCCCGAGCGCTTCTCGCCTTGCGCCGCAATCTGCGAATCGCGTCCGAGCCCGCCGCCCAGGATGGTGGCGCCGCCGGGGATCGGGTCGGTGATGGCGACCCAGGTCATGTCGGCGCTCGCGTCGACCTCGAGGCTTATCCGCAGCACATCGCCTCGGGTGTAGATTCCGCTCGTGGCCTGCTCGATGGGCGTGATGGTTTTCCTGATCGCATAGCCGGCCGTGAAGGGCGCCTTGCGCGGCACTGCAGCCAGCGACTGCAAGGTCAGCCAGGGCCTGCCGCTGCCCGACTGGGTGACGAGCAGGGTGTCGCGCGCCGCATCGGCGGGCCACGGCAGGAACATCGTGCGCCCGGCCTTGCTCCAGTCCATCTGTGCTTTGGCAGGCCCGAGGTTCGCGGCGGCGGTGCCGGTGACCGGCGCGCTTTCGAAGCGCTTCGAGAACTTCTCCAGCGCCAGGCCGCCCCACAGGTTGGCGGTGGTGGTCTGCCAGGCGCCGTTGTGCTGGCGCCCGATGAAGCCGCTCGCGAGCCGGCCGACGTCGTCCTTCCAGGCCGGATCGTCCAGCACGGCGAGCAGCAGGCGCGCGGTGTTGACGTCGCCGTTGGCCATGAGCCACCACCAGTTGTCGTCGCCGTCGGTGCTGAAGACGAGCCGGGTGCCCTGGTAGCTGAGGCGCGCCTTCAGCACGTTGCTGGCCTCGTCGATTCGCTGCTGGCGCTGCGGCACGTCTTTACGCGCCGGAGGATGTCCAGCCAGTCGATCACTGCGCTGGTCGGCCACTGGTTCGGCGCGATGGTGATGCTGCCCGTCATGCGGCCTTGCGCGCGGCCATGGCGCGAGGCGCTTCGAGCGCGGCGAGCTTGCGCACGTCGAGGTCCTTGCGCGGGCTCCAGAACGTGCGCTTGATCCTGCCTTCGACGAATGCGATGAGGCCCTGCGTCATCGGCGCGACGACCGCCTGGGGCAGTGCGAATGCAGGATCGATCGCTGCCGCCTCGTGCGTGGCTGCGAGCAGGTAGGCGGTGAGGATGTCGCTGCCGCGGCCGGCTTCGCCATCGCGCGGCGGAAAGTAGTTGGCGAGTCCGTCGGCGTCGAGATAGCCAGGCAGCTGGGCCGCCACAGCCTGCCAGCCCTTGGCGTCGCGCAGGCCGATGGCTCTGCTGGCCTGCTGTTCGAGGCAGCTGTAGGGGTAGCGTTCGAACCAGTCGCGCACGCTTTCCAGGCCGTCCGCCAGCCGGGGCTGCAGCGAGAGCTTCAGCCCGCCGCGCTTGACGCCGCCCGCGGGCAGCGCGTCGGCAGGCGGCGCCACGTCGACGGTGAAAGGCCCGTCGATCTGCACGAGCATTGCCTGTTGCACGCCGAGCGGCACCGCGGGCAGGATGCGCTGGCGCAGCTTGATCGCATCGCGTGCGCCGCCGAGCGTGTCCCTGGCCTCGATCTCCCACAGGATGGCTTCGGTGCGCGTCTGCGCCGACTGCTCAGGTGCGGTCACCGACCACGCCACCTCGCGCGCCTCGCCTGCGGGAATGTCGACCGTCTGCCCCTGCATCGCGAGCAGCGCCGCGCGCGGCACGACCTCGACCTTCATCGGCTTCGTGGTCGTGTTGCGCAGCGTGACCTGGGCGCGGAATTCGTCGCCCTCGCGCACCAGCGGCGGCAGGCCGCTCACGATCTGCAAGTCTTGCGTGGCCTGGATCGATGTCTGCCCGGTGCCGAAGAGGCCAGCGCCTGCATCCGTCACGGCGACGATGCGGAAGGTGGTCAGCGCATCGTTGAGCGGCACGGTCACGGTGGCCTGCCCCTTCGCATCCAGCACCACCGCCGGCATCCACAGCAGCAGGGTGTCGAGCAGCTCGCGCGTCTGCCCCTTGCCGCCGCCACCGCCGGCAGGCACTGCCTTGCGGCCGAAGTGGCGCCGGCCGACGATTTCCATCTGCGCGGTCGAGGTACTCACGCCCCAGCTGCGCCGCTGCAGCATCGCGTCGAGCAGGTTCCAGCTGTCGTTGGGCATCAGCTCCAGCAGCGCCTGGTCGACTGCGGCCAGCGCGACTTCGGCGCCGGCGGCCGGCTGGCCGCCGGGCAGCGTGGCCGAGATGGTGACCTGCGCCTTGCCGCGTACCGCATAGGTCGGCTGGTCGCTCGCCACCTTCACATCGATGCGGTGCGCCTGCGTGCCGACGCGGATCTCCGCCAGGCCGAGCCGGTAGGCCGGCTTGCTGAGGTCGACCAGCGCGGTCGGCGCCACGTACTCCTTGCCCTCGTGCCGGAAGGCGGTCCACCATTCGCGCGGCGCCTTGAAGCCCCAGGTGAAGAAGCTGTACCAAGGCACTTCGCGCAGCCGCCCGCGCAGCGCGAGCACGCTCACGTAGGCGTTCGGCCCCCATTCGGGCTTGACCTGCAGCGTCACCGTCGGGTCTTGTCCGTTCAGCTGCAGCACCTGGGTCTCGATCACGCCTTCGCGCTCCACCGACACCAGCGCGGTCGAAAAGCGGAACGGGCTGCGCACCTGGAACCTGGCGGTCTCGCCCGGTTCGTAGTTCTTCTTTTCGGGCAGCACGTCCATGCGGTCGTGGTCTTCGCCGCCGAACCACAGCTCGCCTTGCCGCGTGATGTAGACCGAGGTTGCGGCGCGGCTGTCGCGGCCGTCCTTGTCGGTGGCGCTGGCGATCAGCTCCACCTGTCCGGCCTCCTTGAGTTCGGCCTCGCACAGCAGCAAGCCGCGCGTATCGCTCTTGCCGCTGCACACGGTGCCGATCTCCTTCAGGTCGGTCTTGCTGTCGTAGGTGTAGAAGCCGCCGACCATGCGCTTGCGGCTGGTGGTGGTGGTGCGCGCGACGGCGCGCACGTTGAGCGTCACGCCCGGCTGCGGCTTGCCGTCGAGCCCGAGCGCCAGCGCCTGGAACTTGAGCTTCTGGCTGGCCATCGAGACCCAGCCTTCGGTCTTGATGCCGGCAATCACCTCGGCCGGCCACAGCGTCTGCACGCTGCGCAGTGTCTGCAGTTCGCCGTTCGGGTCGGCATAGGTGGCTTCGAGCAGCAGCTCGCGCGGTATCGACTTGGCCACCGGGATCTTCTCGATCGCGACCTTGCCGGCGCCGCTCTTGTCGAGCTTGAGCGGAAGCTTGTCGGCAACGATGCGCGCGTCGGGCGCCGCGGCGTCGGCTTCTTCCGCATCGGCAGCGACCGGGCCGTCCTGCTGCGGCGGCGAGAAGCTGAAGGCATCGAAGTCGGCAAACGCCAGGCTCTTGCCGCGCACCAGCGCCGACACCTGCACCGGCAGGTTGGCCGCCGCACCGCCGGCCACGTAGTCGACCTGCACGCTCACCGGCAGCGAGGTCGCGGCGACAAGCGGCTTGCCGTCGCCGGGCGCGATGCGGCCTTCGAGCACCGGCAGGCGGAACTCCTCGACGCGGAACTGGCCGGTGGCGTAGCTGCGTTCGCCGCCTTCCTCGGCACCGGCGGCGCCCGGTTGCCGGACGGCGCCCAGCTCGACCTGGTAAGCCCCAAGCTTCGCTGCCTTCGGTATGGCAAAGCTGTTCTGTGCGCTCAGGCCGCCGGTTGCGGTCTTGCGCCAGGCCAGCGGCTGGGTGAACTGCTGCCGGCTGCCCACATGCGTCAGCGTCAGCGTGCCCGGCGTGCTGTCCGGCAGGCCGAAGCCGCGGCCGGTCTGGGTGCGCAGCAGGTGCTTCATCGACACGGTTTCGCCGGCGCGCAGCAACGTGCGATCGAAGATGGTGTGGGCGACGCGGTCGGGCTCGGCCTCCATGCTGGTCGGCACGTTGAAGCGCCAGGGCTCGATGCCGCGCTGCCAGTCGCTCCAGGTGAAGGCGAGGTCCTGCACGCCGTCCTGCGTTGCGCGGGCGCTGACGAAGTAGGCGTCGCCGCTGTAGTCGTCGTCGGTCGCGCAGCTCGGCGCGTTGGGCGAGATGCCGGCCAACTGCACCAGCCCGCGCGCATCGGTGGTGCCTGCTGCGACCTCGCGGCCATTGCAGTCGGACACTCGCACCGCGGCGTTGGCGACCACGCGGCCCTTGTCGAGCGAGGTGACCCAGGCCAGCGCGTTCTCGCGGCCCAGCTTGAAATGCACCGCGAGATTGGTGGCCAGGGCCGTGGTGCGAACGTACATCGTGCGGCCGCCGCCGTAGCGCGCATCGAGCAGCGTGTCGCCCAGCTTTTGCGACGCGATCTCCAGCACATGGAAGCCTGGCGTGAGCGGAATGCCGATCACCTCGAACGGGCGCCGATCCGAGTTCTGGCCGCCTTCGGACTTTGGCATGTCGAGTGTCTTCACCGCGGCCTGGCCGGAAAGCAGCGACACCATGCGGCTCTGGATGCGTTCCCGGTCGTCAGCGTCGACGGACTTCGGCAACACGAGCTTCGTATCGCGTGCCGCTTGCTTGCGGAAGATGGTGGTGGTGCTGTCGTAGCGGCGCACCTTGCGGTACCACGCAATGATCTCGGCGTCAGTCTTCGGATTCATGTCGCTGACCTGGCCCGGCGTGAGCGCCTGCACCTGCAGCGCCTGCTCGACGCGGCGCACGGTGACGGGCATCAGCGCGGTGCCGCCCGGCTCGGCCAGCCGTTCGACCACGCCGAATGGCGAGGCCGCGAACTTGGCCAAGGGCGGCATGGCACCGGTGGACACTTTCATCGGAAAGCTGTCGGGCGCGGCCAGCGGGCGCGCCGACGCATCCTCGAACCTTGCGGGCAGCTCGATCTCGAACTGCGTCTCTTCGGCAAAGGGTGGCGCAAAGCTCACCGCGTCCACGACCGAGTCATCGCCGGCGCCGGCGTCGGCGAACCTCGGTTTGAGCGTCTTGCCACCGCCCTTGACGGCGATCTGCGCAGCCAGCTTGCGCGCCACCGGCGCATTGAACTGCAGCACCATCGGCCGAAGCGGCAAGCACGCGGCCTGCGCGTTCTCGCGCTCGCAGGTGAACGTGACGGCGAAAGGCTCGCGCACCTCGAAACTCAGGCGCCGCTCGATGCCGTTGGCCGCCGCGGACGGCGTTGCCACGCCTTTCCCATAGACCAGCTGAACGCGGCTGCCCGGCGTGAGCGTGCGCAGGCACTGCAGCGTGACGAAGCGCAGCGGCTCCCGCTCGGCGGCCTTGTCGCGGCGCAGCGCCCGCAGCAGCGCTGCCCGCTGGTCGCCCTCGATCGCCTTCACCGGAATGCGCTCGCCAACGCCCTCGGCCTCGCACCAGACGTTGTCGCGCACGCTCTGCGGCGTGGCGGAGCCGTTCAGTTCGAGCATGAAGATCTGCTGCTCGTCGATCTTTCCGTAGCTCGGCTGCCAGCTGCGGATGATCGGCCCGCCGCTCGTGAACTGGTAGCGCTCCGGCCCCGCAAGTTCGACGCCCGCGGGAGACCTGAAAGACGAAGCGCGCGTGACCGTGCAGCGCACGCCCGGTGGCAGGTCGGCCTCGAAGTCGAACACCCACTGCCTGTCGCCGGTCCAGCGGCCGGTGCCTTGGCCGGCCTGCGGGTCGGCGCAGCTCACCGCGAGCGGCGCCGGCGCTTTTGGGTCGCCGAAGTCGATGGCCGCCTGGTCGAACTTCGCCACCACCTGGCGGATGCGCGCCACCTCGCCTTGCGGCGTGAGGCTGGTGATCTGCAAGGCCTGGGCGCCGAGCGTTGCGAGGGTCATCGCGGCGGCCGCCAAGGCCCGTTGCGCCGTTCTTTTGTTCAACAGACTTCTCCTTCGGGCCCGCAGGGTAGCGCACCCCGGCAGCGGGCGGCCCGGTCTCAGGCCCTCCACTATGATCGATCGATATGAAATTGTTGTTGAGCCATCCCGCAGGCAATCAGAACGTACGCGCGATGCTCGATGCGCTGGAAGAGGCCGGCATGCTGGCCCAGTTCGCAACCACGCTCGCCGTGCCGCCCGACAGCAACCTCAT
>JBBJMS010000242.1:0-3539 GCA_037720315.1 Variovorax sp.
TCGATGGCAGCGAGCGGCGTGCGCTCGCCCATGCTCATTGCCTCGCCGGCGAATCCGGTGTGGTCAGCGAGCGTCACGGCGCAGTCCGCCACCGGCACCTGCCAGGGTCCGACCATCTGGTCGCGATGGCTCAAGCCGCCGACCGTGCGGTCGCCGATGGTGATGAGGAAGCGCTTCGAGGCAACCGTCGGATGCGAGAGCACGTCGATGGCGGCTTTCCGAAGCTCGACACCGGTCAAGTCGAGCGGCTTGAAGCGGCGCGGGATCGACTGCACGTCGCGCAGCATCCTGGGCGGCTTGCCGAGCAGGACGTCCATCGGCATGTCGACCGGCTGTCCGTCAGCCGCCTCGTCGGTTACCACCAACTGACGCTCCTCGGTCGCTACGCCCACCACCGAGAACGGACACCGCTCCCGCTCGCAGAACGCGCGGAACTGAGCAAGCGACTCGGGCGCGATCGCAAGCACGTAGCGCTCCTGGCTTTCGTTGCACCAGATTTCCTTCGGCGCCATGCCGGACTCTTCGAGCGGCACCGCGCGCAAATCGAAACGGGCGCCGCGCCCGGCATCGTTGGTGAGCTCGGGGAAGGCATTGCTCAGTCCGCCCGCGCCGACGTCGTGGATTGCGAGGATCGGGTTCGCCGCGCCCTGCTGCCAGCAATGGTTGATGACTTCCTGCGCCCGGCGCTCGATTTCGGGATTGCCGCGCTGCACCGAATCGAAATCGAGTTCAGCCGCGTTGGCGCCGGTCGCCATCGAGCTCGCCGCGCTGCCGCCCATCCCGATGCGCATGCCCGGCCCGCCGAGCTGAATCAGCAGCGAGCCGGCCGGAAAGCGGATCTTCTTGGTCTGCGCCGCATCGATGCTGCCGAGGCCGCCGGCAATCATGATCGGCTTGTGATAGCCGCGCTGCACCGTACCGCTGTCGCTTTCGATGGCCTGTTCGTATTCGCGGAAGTAGCCGAGCAGATTGGGACGGCCGAACTCGTTGTTGAACGCGGCGCCGCCGAGCGGCCCTCGGTCATGATCTGCAACGGGCTCGCGATGTGACCGGGCTTGCCGTAGTCGCTGCCTTCCTGCGGCCAGAGCCGGGACACGGTGAAGCCGGTCAGGCCCGCCTTGGGCTTGGAGCCGCGGCCGGTGGCGCCCTCGTCGCGGATCTCGCCCCCGGCGCCGGTCGACGCACCCGGAAAGGGCGAGATCGCGGTCGGGTGGTTGTGGGTTTCGACCTTCATGAGCACATGGCTGAGCGCGCTTTCTTTCCGGTACGCGCCGGAGTCCGACGCGGCGACGAATCGCTCGATCTGCGTGCCCTCCATGACCGACGCGTTGTCGGCATAGGCGATCACGGTGTGCTGCGGGTTCTGTCGCTCGGTGTGGCGAATCATCGAGAACAGGCTCTGTGGCTGCGGCACGCCGTCGACGACGAAATCGGCGTTGAATATCTTGTGCCGGCAATGCTCGCTGTTGGCCTGCGCGAACATCATCAGTTCGACGTCGCTGGGGTTGCGACCGAGCCGGGTGAAGGCATCGACCAGGTAGTCGATCTCGTCGTCGGCCAGCGCCAGGCCGAAACGGGCATTGGCCTTCACCAGCTCGGCGCGCCCGCCCTCGCACACATCGACCTGCGCCATCGGCTGGGCCGGCAGTTCTGCGAACAGGCTGGTGGCCTGGGCCAGGTCGGCCAGCACCGATTCGGTCATGCGGTCGTGCAGCAGCACGGCCACGGCTTCCAGGGTGTCGCCCTGGAGCACCGGCGCCCTGCCCAACAGCGGCGCCTTGGTCGTCAGGTGGTACTGCGCCACCCGCTCCACGCGGCGCAGCGTCAGACCACAGTTGTGCGCGATGTCGGTTGCTTTCGATGCCCATGGCGACACCGTGCCCAGCCGCGGCGTGACGACCACCGTCGCGCCTGAACGGGAGGGCGCGGCGAAAGGCTCGCCGTAGTGGAGCAACGCCGCAAAACGATCGTGCTCGGAATTTGCGAGCGCCGCGTCGGTGACGACGAGGTGGACGAAGCGGGCGCTCAGGGTTTCGATGCGCGGCTCGATCGCCTGCAGGCGCGGCAGCAGCTGGCGCGCCCGGAAATCGCTGATTGCGCTACCGCCCTCGAAGAATGTCACCACCGGAGGAACGGAAAAAGTAGGCGGGATCACGGGCAACGTCACAGTCGGATCGGCCAGGCGGCCGCGTTGGAATGAAGAGGACGAGGCGGCGGCCGCTGACTGGGGCCATCCGCGCAGAGCCGGAATTTTAGCGGGACCGAATGGGATAATTCCGGCGATGAGCATTACCTACAAAGACGCAGAAGGCGTCGCCGGCATGCGAGTCGCGGGCCGCCTCGCGTCCGAAGTGCTGGACTACCTGACCCCGCACATCGCACCGGGCGTGACCACCAACCAGATCGACAAGCTGGCGCACGACTACCTCGGAGAAGGCCAGGGCGCGACCCCGGCACCGCTGAACTACATGGGCGCCAGCAGCGTGCCCTACCCGAAGTCGATCTGCACGTCGGTCAATCACGTCGTGTGCCACGGCATTCCAAACGACAAGCCGCTGAAAAAGGGTGATATCGTCAACTGCGACATCACCATCATCAAGGACGGCTGGCACGGCGACACCAGCCGCATGTTCGTGGTCGGCGACGCCTCGATCGCGGCCAAGCGGCTGTGCAACTTCACCTACGACGCGATGTGGCACGGCATCGCCAAGGTGAAGCCCGGTGCGTATCTCGGCGACATCGGGTTTGCGATCCAGCGCTTCGCCGAAAGCAACGGCTTTTCGGTGGTGCGCGAGTTCTGCGGCCACGGCATCGGCCGCGGTTTCCACGAAGAACCCCAGGTGCTGCACTACGGCAAGCCGGGCACGCTGGATGAGCTGAAGCCTGGCATGACCTTCACGATCGAACCGATGATCAATGCCGGCAAACGCGACATCAAGGAAGACGCGAAGGGCGGCAAGTACGACGGCTGGACCATCGTCACGCGCGACCACTCGCTGTCCGCGCAATGGGAGCACACCGTGCTGGTCACCGAAACCGGCTACGAAGTGCTCACCCTGTCGGCCGGCAGCCCGCGGCCGCCGGCTTTCGTCGCAGCCGCGGCCTGACGCTGCCGCCCGCATTGGCCTGAGCCGTTCGCCCCGTGGACATTCCGTCGCTGCGCGACGCCTACCGCGCGCAAAAGCTCGCACTTTTCGACCAGTTGCGCAGCGCCCGGGCGCCGACGCGCAGCGTGCACGCGGTGCTGCGGCAGCTGTCCGCGCTGGCCGACGCAACGCTCGCTGCCCTTTGGGCCGATGCCGGATTCGGCAATCAGCTTGCGCTCGTCGCGGTCGGCGGCTTCGGGCGCGGGGAGCTGTTTCCGTATTCCGACGTCGACGTGCTGCTGCTGCTGCCGCACGACCACGCGGCGGCAGTCGAGCCGGCACGGCTCGAAGCGTTCATCGGTCGCTGCTGGGACGCCGGCCTCGAGATCGGCTCCAGCGTGCGCACACTGGATGAATGCCTGGCAGAGGCCGCCAAGGACGTCACCGTCCAGA
>JBBJMS010000088.1:0-13934 GCA_037720315.1 Variovorax sp.
GTCGACGGCCTGGCGAAAGCTGCGCTTGGTCGCTTCCTTGTAGACCTTGGCGCAGAGCGTCTGGTCGCCGCGGCGCACTACGTAGACCATGGCTTCCTTGCCGCTCATGAGCTGGCGCACGACCTCGTCGAACAGGCCTTCGTCGATCAGCGATTGGAGTCGCGGGGGTGTTTTCATGGGCCTCCTGGAGCGCTCGATGTTAAGTGCCGGCGCGAGGGCCGTGGCCGCGGGCGCGATCACGCCGACGGGTCCGCGACAGTTTCATGGCCGCGGGTCGCGCGCTGCACGGTGGAGCAACTAGGATGACCCAATCATGAAAAAGACTTTCCCGCTCCAGATCGAAGACAAGAACCCCGACCGTCTGCTGGAGGCGACCAAGCACGAGATCCGCAAGTACATCAAGCGAGAGCGCCGGCGCGACCTGCCTGCGGGCGCGGACTACTGGGACTTCGACTGCAGGTTCGGCCTCTCGGAGGACAGTGCACAGACAGCGCACCTGGCCAAACTCACCGGCCTCATCGACGGCGCGGTGAAGGAAGCCGCCACGCAGTTCTACGTCGAGATCCTGGCCAAGCCCGGCCATCGGATTGCCAAACCCAAGGCCGACGCGGTGGACCAGTCCGAAGCAAGCTGATTCGCCGCCTCAGATGGCAAGCACCCCGTCCGCGCGCAAGCACATCGTCGTCGCTCTGCTCTGCACGGCAGTCGCCGGCGCAGTGCTGCGCGCGCTGACGCAGCCGGCTTCGACCCTGCACGACATCGGCACGCTGCTGATGCTGCTGTGGCTGCCGGTCATCGGCAGCGTGATCGCATGGTTGATCGCCAGGATGCGGCGGCCGGCACCGCCCCAACCGCCTGCGTTCGAGCACAAGCAGGTGTTCGTAGCGCATGCGCTGGTCGAGCCCGCTGCGCGCGCCGGAACTCCCGGCCGACGACACGCCGGTTCCCGAAGGCGAACACCGCTGCGCACTGGTGGTGGGCAACGAAGGCTTCACGGCACGATGGATGGTTCCGCGGGGCGGCGCGTTTCGACGCGGCGATGTCCGCATGGCCGAGGTCGAGTTCTCCAGGCCCGACGTGGCGTTGCCGCGCTTCGGCACCGGCACCGTGTTCCGGATGCTGGTGGGCGAGTCGTTTGTCGGCGACGGCCGCGTGCTGCAGCTGCACGAGTGCTGAGTCAGCGCGCGGACCGGAACGGCTTGCTCAGGTAGCGCGAGCTGCGCTCGCCGAAGCGCCAGTGGACCTCGGTCGCCTTCGAGATGCCGATCCGCGGCCCTGCCTCGACCACCGTTGCGGGATGATTCCCGGCCGCGATCAGCAGCTCGAAGGGCGGCCGGTGGAGCGCGCGGCCGTTCAAATTGTGGTCGATGCCCAGCGCCTGGCCGACACGCCCCGGCCCCGCGCAAAGCAGGCGAAGGTCATCCAGCCCGCGCCGCTCGCGCATGGTTTCGATCCCGGTGGTCGGCTCGATCGCGCGAATCAGCACCCCGGCGCCGTGGCCCTCTTCGCGGCATACGAAGTTGAGACACCAATGGATGCCATACGAACGGTAGACATACGCATGGCCGGGCGGCCCGAACATCGCGGCATTGCGCAGCGTGCGGCCGGCGAAGCTGTGCGAGGCCGGGTCGTCGCGGTCGTAGGCTTCAGTCTCCACGATGCGCCCGCCCACGCCGTCGACCAGGAGCGTGATGCCGACGAGCTGCCGCGCCACCTGGTCCGACGGCGCAGCAAAGTCGATGTCGGCGAGGGCCTGCCGTGTCATCGCTACAGCCCCTTCTCGACCATGTCGAGCAGCTGCTGGCCCAGCGCATCGGCCTGGGCGCGCGCAATGCCGCGCAGCGGCCCGTCGATGATCAGGAGCGCCAGCCCGTGCACCGCCGACCAGGCCAGGAATTCGGCGCCCGGTCGGCGCTCGGGCGGCAGTGCACCGGCTGCCATGAGCCGGTCGAGCGCGGCGCCCAGCAGCTCGAAGGGATTGAGGCCGCTGCGGCTGCCCTTGGCCGCTTCGGGCGCATCGCCGACCGGCACCGGCGCGCCGAAGGCGGTGCGAAAGAGGCCGGTCTCGGTCTGCGCGAATTCGAGGTAGCCGGTGCCGACGGCGCGCACGCTGGCGCGGGCGGCCTCGACTTCTGTGCCCTGCTCGGGCAGCGCCGCCAGTTCGGCTTCCATGGCGGTGGCCGCCGCCGCCAGCGCCGCCGCGCGCACCGCGTCGAGCAGCGCCTCGCGGTTGGCGAAGTGGCGGTAGGCCGCATTCGGAACCACGCCGACGCGCCGTGTCGCCTCGCGCAGCACCACGGCTTCGGGTCCGCCGCTGCGCGCCAGCTCGACCCCGGCATCGATCAATGCACGCCGCAGGTCGCCATGCCGGTAGGTACTGCGCGCCGGAGGGCCAGAGGTCGAAACGGGCATCGGGACTTTCATGTGGACAGCGTCCATTATGTTTGTTATCGTCTTGTGGACGTTGTACACAACGTGCCGTTTTCACCCGTTCGCCACTTCGCAAGGACTCGCTATGGCCACCCAGATATTCGTCAACCTGCCGGTCAAGAACCTCGACAAATCCGTCGCGTTCTTCACCCGGCTCGGCTACAAGTTCGACCCGCGCTTTACCAACGAGAACGCCACCAGCATGATCGTCGCCGAGGGCAGCATCTACGTCATGCTGCTGGTGGAGAGCTTCTTCAAGACCTTCACTGCCAAGTCGATCGCCGACACCCGCACCAGCACCGAGGTGCTGGTGTGCCTGTCGTGCGAGAGCCGGGCCGAGGTCGACGCGCAAGTCGCCAAGGCGGTGGCCGCCGGCGGCACCACGCCGCGCCCCGTGCAGGACCACGGCTTCATGTACCAGCACGGCTTCGAGGACCTCGACGGCCATACCTGGGAGCTGATGTACATGGACATGAACGCCATGCCGCCAAACTGACCCCGGGCTCGTTCAACCACTTTCTTCAGGAGACCGCAATGCAAGTCCAACCGTACCTGTTCTTCGCCGGGCGCTGCGAGGAAGCGCTCGACTTCTACCGCGGGCGTCTGGGTGCCGAGGTGACGGCTCTCATGCGCTGGAGCGAATGCCCCGAGACGCCGTCGGGGATGTGCACGCCCGGCTCGGAGAACACGGTGATGCACGCCAGTTTCACCATCGGGAAGAGCACGCTGATGGCCTCCGTCGGCCCGCCGGCTGGCGCGGGCGCGCCTGACTACAAGGGCTTTGCGCTGTCGCTGCTGGCCGTCGATCCGGTCGAGGCCGAGCTGCTTTTCACAGCACTGGGCGACGGTGGCCAGGTGCAGATGCCGCTGGGCAAAACCTTCTTCTCGCCGGCCTTCGGCATGGTGTCGGACCGCTTCGGGGTGTCGTGGATGGTGGTGGTCGAGTAAGCCTACTAATCCCGACCCGGCCCGATCCTCGCGACCCGCAGCACATGGCCGATCACCTCGCGGGCGCCGTCGAGGCCGAGCGCGGGGTAGAGCAGTTCGAGCAAGCCTTGCGAACGGCCGACTCGATGTTCTGCGGGCTCAGCGAGTGCTCGGCCCGCGCGGTTTCGACGACCTGGGCGATGCGATGCGAGTACGGCGTGCGCGGCGCATCGAACATCGCCTCGGCCCGGGCAATCGCGCTCTCGATCAGCGCTGAAAAGGGCGGCTGCGCTGCGGCGTCGCCCGGCATCTCCAGCGCCGTCGACGCCTGAAGCTGCGCCATCGCAAGGCCGGCTTCTTTGCTGCCTGTGCCGGCGCGCGCCCCGTCCAGCATTTGCACGAGGTAGACGCGTTCGGGTTCCCGCACCCGATGGCCCGCGACGTGCGTGTCCAGCAGCAAGCGGATCTGTTCGTCCTGCCCGCCGCGGCGCACCGCTGCCGCCACCGGCCGCATGCCGGGGCGGGCCTCAGCGTAAAGCCCGTCCAGATCGTCGAGATCGAAGCCGCCCTGCGTGCGGGTTTCGAGCTGCCGGTAGTCGGCGACCGCGGTGTCCAGCGCCTTCAGCACGCCCCGATAGTCCACCAGCCAGCCGCAGCGCTTGGCTTCGTGCGGCCGGTTGACGCGCGCCACCGCCTGCATCAGGTTGTGGCCCTTGAGTGGCTTGTCGATGTAGAGCACGGCATTGCGCGGCTCGTCGAATCCGGTGAGCAGACGGTCGACCACGATCAGCAGGTCGGGCGCGCCGCCGGTGCCGAAGTCGTGCAGCGCCTGCCGCTCCAGCCGCGCAGGGTCCAGGCCCGCATCCAGCACGTTTCGCTGCCACCATTCGGCCACTTCGGGCCCATCGGTTGCGCTGTCGTCAGGCGGCGAGATCACGACCGCGCTGGTGACCAGCCCCGTGGCGTCCAGCGCCTGCTTGTAGCGGACTGCGTCGCGCTTGGCTGCCGTGGCGACCTGCCCCTTCAAGCCGGGCGCGCGCTTCTTGAAGTTCTCGCTGAAGTGCACGGCGATGTCCCACGCGATCAGCGCGATGCGGCCGGCGCTGCCGTGGACCGCCATGCTGCTGCGGTATTTTTTTTTCAGCCCGGCGCGCTCTGCATTGCCCAGGCCGGCGGCGTTTCTGTCGAACCAGCGGTCCACGGCCTCGGCATCGAACGACAGCTCGGACACGCGCTCTTCGTAGAGGAGCGGCGTCACCGCGCGATCAGCGACCGCAGCCCGCGTCGTGTAGGCATGCACGATCGGGCCGAAGGTTGCGGCGGTTTTCTCGTCCTTCAGCAGCGGGGTGCCGGTGAATGCAACGCAGGCGGCGCGCGGCAGCGCCTTCCTCATGCGCCGGTGCGCCTCGCCGCCGTGGCTGCGATGGCCTTCGTCGACCAGCACCACGATGTCGGCCGAGTCGTTGCGGCATTCCGGCAGCCTGGATGCGATTGCGAACTTCTGCACCAGCGCGAAGGTGATGCGCTCTCCGCCGCGCCCGATGCGGCGCGCGAGATCGCGTCCGTTCGCCGCCTTGCCACCCTCGTTCGGCATCCCGGCCGGCACGCCGAAGGCACCGCCGGCCATGAAATTGCGGGCGAGCTGGCGTTCGAGCTGGAGCCGGTCGGTGACCACCACCAGGCGGCACTCCTTCAGCGCCTCGTCCAGCAGCAGCGCCTTGGCAAGAAACACCATCGTCAAGCTCTTGCCCGAGCCCGCTGCGTGCCAGACCACGCCGCCTTCGCGCGTTCCGTCGGGACAACGACGGGCCAGCCGCCGAAGCAGGGTGCGCACGCCGAAGAACTGCTGATGGCGCGCGACGATCTTGCCGGCGTTGCGGTCGAACAGCACGAAGTTGCGCAGGAAGTCGAGCATGCGCGCCGGCGCGAGCAGGCTCACCAGCAGGCGGTCCTGCGCGTCGGGTTCCGAGCGCGCTCGTCTCTTGAAAGCCCGCACCTGCGCCTCGTCGAATTCTTCTTCCCTGCGCCATTGCGCCCACTGCCGGGCCGGCGTGTGCGTTGTGCCGTAGCGGGCATCGGCGCGGCCGACGGCGAGCAGCAGCTGCACATAGACGAAGAGCTGCGGGATCTCGTCCTCCCGCTGGTTGCGCAGGTGCCGGTGAATGCCCTGCAGCACCGCTGCTTCGGCGCTGTAGCTGCCGGAGGCGTCGGGCTGCGAGGCTTCGATCGCCACCAGCGGTATGCCGTTGACGTAGCCCACGATGTCCGGCGCGCGCTGGTGCGTGCCTTGGCTGGAGAGCACACGCAGTTGCTGCGTCACGTCGAAGCGGTTGGCCCGGGCATCGCACCAATCGATCACCGCCACGGTCGTCCTGTGCTTCCTGCCGTCCGGCATGAACTCGGTCACGGTGATGCCGAAGGCCAGCTTGGCATAGAGGCACTCGTTCGCCGCCAGCAGGCCATCGGCGAGCCCCAGCCCGGAAAGCTCGCGCAGGATCTGGTCGATGCCGCCTGGCGAGAGCGGATAGGACACGCCCTTGTAGTCGAAGCGCCGCGTCTGCAGGACTTCGACCAGGCGCGTCTTGAAAAGTACCTCGCGCATCGACCCGCGCTGCAAGAGACCATCGGCCGCGTCGACCAAGTTCCATCCCATGTTGCCGAGCAGGTGCAGCGCGGAAGCTTGCGCGCCGTCCTGTCCGCTCATGCGTTGTTTCCCGGATCCCAGCCCAGCTCGTTCAAACACCGCGCCATCGCTTGCTCGATGTCTGCCAGCTCGACCTTGATGTCTTCGCGTTCGCGCCCGACGCCCGCCATGTCGATGGCCTGCACCGGCACGAAGGTGTCGACGTAGCGCGGGATGTTCAGGTTGAAGCCGTTGCCGGCCATCTCGGACAGCGTTGCGAGATGCGCGTATTTCGGCACCGCGCAACGCTGCGTGCAGGTGTCCAGCACCCGCTGCAGATCGGCCTCGCGCAGCAGGTTCTGGTTCTTGCCGGCTTCGAAGCTGCGGCTCGCGTCGATGAAGAGTACGTTGCGGTCGGCCTTGTTCCTGCGCAGCACGAGCAGCGCGGCGGGAATGCCGCTGCCATAGAAGAGCTTTTCGGGCAGCCCGATCACCGCATCGAGGAGGTTTTCTTCCACCAGCTTCTGCCGGATGCGGCTCTCGGCAGCGCCGCGAAAGAGCACGCCATGGGGCACCACGACCGCCATGCGCCCGGTGGCCGGCTTCATGGTTTCGACCATGTGCAGGATGAAGGCGTAGTCGCCCTTGGTCCGCGGCGGCACGCCGCGGCGGTAACGTGCGAACCGGTCCGTCTCTGCACTCTCGTGGCCCCAGTGCGCCAGGCTGAAGGGCGGATTGGCAACCACGATGTCGAAGCGCCTGAGGGCCGCGTCGCCGGCCAGGAGCTTGGGATTGCGAAGCGTGTCGCCCCATTCCACCCGGTGGTTGTCTTCGCCGTGCAGGAACAGGTTCATCTTTGCCAGCGCCCAGGTGCCGCCGATGGCCTCCTGGCCGAAGAGCGCATAGCGGCGCGCGCCGGTGCGTTCCCGGACCAGCCGCGCGCAGTTCAGCAGCAGCGAGCCCGAGCCGCAGGCCGGGTCGCAGATTTCGTCGCCTTCGTGCGGGTCCATCAGGCGCGCCATCAGGCTCGACACTTCGGGCGGCGTGTAGAACTCCGGGGCCTTCTTGCCGCCGGCACAGGCAAAGTTCCTGATGAGCTGGTCGTAAGCCCTGCCGATTCCGTCGGGCGTGCCGATGCTACTCGGGCGAAGATCCAGATCGGGCGCGGCAAAGGCTTCGAGCAGGCGGCACAGGAGCTCGTTCTTCTGTTGCTCGCCGCCGAGCTTGCCGGCGTTGAAGCTGAGGTCCTGGAACACGTTGCGAAGCTTTGCGATGTTGGCGTCTTCGATCGCATGCAGCGCCCGGTCGATGCGCTCGCCGTTGCCGGGCGTGAAGCGGGCCGCGTGCAGCGCCTGGAAGCTCGCGCCCGGCGGAACGATGAAGCGCTCGGTCATGAGCAGTTCGTCGATAAGCCCGGGGGGCGCGTCGCCGTACTGCTTGCGGTAACGCGCTTGATGGTCGTGCCAGGTGTCGGACACGTACTTGAGGAAAAGCATGCCGAGCACATAGTCCTGCTCGCGCTCGGCTCGACGGTGCCGCGAAAGATGTCGCAGACCCTCCACGCCGCCGCGTCGATGCCGCCCTGCTTGCCGGTATTCATGCCGAGCCCGACATGCCCGCGAGCGCCCGGGCGATGAGTTCGAACTGCCGCTCGCGATTGCGCAGCAGCCGGAGCTGGAGCAGACGCTCGCGTTGGGCGAAACGAGCCAGTTCGACAATGCGCTGCTGGTGCGCCAACGCCGGGATGCCGATCGGCAGCGACTCCAGCACCGGCCTGCGCACGCTCAGTTGGCTGGAGCCTTCGGCCGCCCGCTGCAGCTCGCGCTGGAACGGCGACTGGTTGATCTGCCAGGCGACGAAAGCGGGGAGCAGTGCATGCCCACGCTTGACCCGAAGATGGAACAGATGCGGCCCGCACACGGCGGGGCCCGGAGGCGCATCGCCGAGACAGACCGCATAGAAGCGTGTGCCCCGCGCGACGAAGAGCACATCATCGGCGGCGAGCCAGTCGGCCGTGCCGCGACCGCGAAGCTGCGTGCGAACGACACTGTCCCAGTCGAGACCAGCCGCCGGGTCCAGGTCCTTCATCTGGACCGCGCGCACGGGACCTGCGGCGACTTCTTCGATCGAGCCTCGAAATGCATAGCCGGCGCGGACAACCAACCCGTGGCCCAGTGCCTTCTTTTCTGCATGAATTCGCATGATGCACCCATGCTATTGCATTAGGCGCTGCTGCCCGGCACACTGCGCCCGCGAATGCCGCATCCAGTTGCGGGTCAACAAAAAATCAGGGAGTTCGCGTGGGCTATGAAGTCGATTTCTTTCCCGTGGTCACGGGCGGTGCAGCCGTGACTGTGCGCTGGGGCACCCCCGGGCGCTACAAGGTGATGGTTTACGACGGGGGCACGCGCGCCTCGGGCGAGCGTGTGGTCGAACACCTGCGCGCGCACTGCAAGATCCAGCGGGTCGATTACCTCGTGAGTTCCCATCCGGATCCGCACCACGCCGAAGGGCTGGCCTGCGTGCTCGAGCGGCTCACCGTGGGTGAGCTCTGGATGCACCGGCCATGGACGCGCACCGAACACGGCCCCGGCTGGAAGGCCGCGCACCGCGTTGAACAACTCGCGCTCGACAAGGGAATTCCGATCCACGAGCCGTTTGCGGGCGCGGCCATCGGCCCGTTCACCGTGCTGTCGCCGCAGCGCCAGTGGTATCTCGAATCCCTGCTGCCCGCGTTCAGCGCGGTGCCGTCGTTGCACGGCCTCACAAGGTGGGTTCGGTACGCCGTGGCGGCACTCGGCCGCCCATGGGAACTCGAGCCCCTGCCCCGCGCGCAGGTGCCCGTTCGCGCGCAGGACCAGTCGAGCGCGGTGCTGTATGGCGAGTTCGAAGGCAGGGGCGTCATGCTGACCGGCGATGCCGGCATGGAGGCGCTCGAAGAAGCCTGCTCGTTCGCCGAACAGCTGGGATTTCGAATTCCGCTGAACCTTCGGCTGCTCCAGGTGCCCCACCAAGGCCGGCCGGAGCACCTCTCCAGCGCACTGCTCGACCGGATCGTCGGCGGCCGCCAGCCGCAGGAGCAGCGGTTGCGGGCCAAATCCGCGTTCATCTCCGTCGCGAGGCATGCGCCGCCGTCGAGCTACAGGGTCGTCACCGACGCCCTGAAGCGCCGCGGCGCCTTGAGCTTCGCGACCGAGGAAGTTCAGCTCCAGCACAGTCACGAAATGCCCGAGCGCGGCTGGCGCCAGGCCGGGGCTGTGGACCGGCTCTGACGCCTGCCGGCGGCGCGCCGTCAGATCAGCGGCGGGTCCTGGTCGCGGTCGGTGTGGCGGTGCTTGGCAATCGCCTCGATGAAAGCAGCAGTTACCGAACCGGCGGCGGCGGCCTGCGCAAAGATGAGGCCCGGGTCAGGCATCCCGTTGGGCAGCTCGGCCTTGATGCCGACCTTGTCGATCGCCGAGGCGCCGAGCACCAGCATCGTCTTGCAGTGACGGTAGGTGTTGACGATGAACTCGTTGGTGTTTCCGATGCGGGCCAGTGCATCCACGCCCGCCTGACCATCAGGCAGCACCAGCGCGTCGAACAGCACCGGCGGCGTGTTCTCCAGCGAAGCGTCGGCCTCCAGCATGCCGCCCCCGGCCGTCTTGATGCTGCCGAGCCGCGGCGCCACCAGGCGCGGCACTGCGCCCGCATCCACCAGCGCCGCCTGCAGCGCGGCAATCGAATCGCCCTCGACGCCGTCGGCGACGAGGATTGCGATCTTGCGGGTGCGGATGCCGCCGTCGCCCGGCCGCGCAAGGAGCGAGAGCGCGGGCGATTGGGTCACTTCGGGGGTTTGCGGCTGGTCGAGTGCCTTGGCCATCGCCGCCGGCACCTCCAGGCCGAGGCCTTCGGCAACGCGCGAGGCCAGCTCGGGCGACACATTGACGAGCCCGGACAGCATGCGTTCGCGAATCGCGGGCACGGTGAGCTTCGACAGTTCGAAGCGGAAACCGCCGACGATGTGCGCCTTCTCCCAGTCGGACTGGCTCTCCCAGAACAGCGTCGCCTGCTGGTAGTGCTCGGCAAATTTCTCGGCCTTGCCGCGCACCTTGTCGCCCTCGACCGGCTCCGGGAACGAGACGAAGCCCTTGGCGCCGGCCTGGAACGGGCAGCCGCCCGCCAGCGAGTTGGGCTCGTAGGCCACGCGCCCCCGGTGCAGTGCCTGCCGCTTGATGCCGTCGCGCTGGTTGTTGTGCACTTGCACCACCGGCGAATTGATCGGGATCTCGTGGAAGTTGGCGCCGCCCAGTCGGGTGATCTGCGTGTCCTTGTACGAATGGATGCGCCCGGCCAGGAGCGGGTCGTTGCTGAAGTCGATGCCCGGGATCACGTGCGCGGTGCAGAAGGCGACCTGCTCGGTTTCGGCGAAGAAGTTGTCCGGATTGCGGTCGAGCACCATGCGCCCCACGATGCGCACCGGCACCAGCTCTTCCGGCACGATCTTGGTCGAGTCGAGAATGTCGAAGCTCCAGCCGGCCGACTCTTCCTCGGTGAAGACCTGCAGGCCGAGTTCCCATTCGGGATATTCCCCGGCTTCGATGGCTTCCCAAAGGTCGCGGCGGTGGAAGTCGGCGTCGGCGCCCTGGATCTTGGCGGATTCGTCCCAGACCAGCGAATGGGTGCCGAGCTTCGGCTTCCAGTGGAACTTGACGAACTTGCTTTCGCCGTTGGCGTTCACCATCCGAAAGCTGTGCACGCCGAAGCCTTCCATCATGCGGTAGCTGCGCGGGAGGGCGCGGTCGCTCATCGCCCACATCAGCATATGGGTGCTCTCGGGGCTGAGCGAAACGAAGTCCCAGAACGTGTCGTGGGCGCTCGCCGCCTGCGGCATGGCGTTATGCGGCTCGGGCTTGACTGCATGGATCAGGTCGGGGAACTTCATCGAGTCCTGGATGAAGAACACCGGCATGTTGTTGCCGACCAGGTCCCAGTTGCCTTCGTCGGGTACATCCGATCGCGAAGCCACGCACGTCGCGCGTGCCGACCGAGCCGCGCTCGCCGCCACGGTCGAGAAGCACGAAGACCGCGTGGTCTTGCCCTTCCCGGAACGGCGCGGCGCGGTCAGGTCGCCGAGCGCTTCATAAGCTCGAGCGCCGCCGCCGAGCCGCGCGGACGATGCGTTCGGGAATGCGCTCGTGGTCGAAGTTTGTGATCTTCTCGCGAAGGATGAAGTCCTCCAGCAGCGTCGGGCCGCGCAGGCCAGCCTTGAGCGAATTCTGGTTGTCGCCGATCGGCACGCCCTGGTTGGTGGTGAGCATCTGACCGCCGGAGTCGACCCGCACGCGGTCGAGCGAGCCGATGGTGGCGTTGACGCCTGTTGCCGCGCCTTCACCGGTCTTGGCCGACGCGTTGGCCTCGCTCAAGGTGCTGGCCGTCACGTCGCGCGAAGCCGGCTGCGAAGTCTGGCCGACTGGCGGCGTCACCGCGCTGTCGCGGCCGCGGTCGACCAGCTTGTGCTCGGCATGGGGCATCGAGGCGACCAGCGCCTGCGTGTCGGCGGCCTGGCGCGCCAGTGGATCACCGCCGGGGTCGGCAGCGCCGTGCGAAGGCCCGCTGGCGGTGTTGCGTGCGGCGGCCTTGACCGCCGGCTTGGAGGGTTTTTTGGAGGAGGGCATGGTGGTGGACGGTGGTGGAGTGTGGACGGGACAACAATCGAAACCGTAGTTCGCCGCGGGGCTCAATCGTGGGCGCGCCCGCAGGCGCGGACGAACGCGACAGGCGAGCGCTGTGCGCTGCGTTTAGATTCGGTGCGTCAACCCTCAGGAGCATTCCATGATTCACGTCGTAGCGGTCATCACCGCCAAGCCGGGCCTGCGCGGCGGCCTACGGTGCGACGGTGAAGGACTGGGCGGAAAGCCGCCTGATCCACATTCTCGAAGCGGTCTGAAAAAGAAAACGCGCCCGAAGGCGCGCTTTCTTGTGCAGCGAATTGGCCGAACTACTTCGACACCACCCGCACCATCTCCAGGCACTTGTTCGAGTAGCCCCATTCGTTGTCGTACCAGCTCACCAGCTTGACGAAGGTGCTGTCGAGGGCGATGCCGGCTTCGGCATCGAAGATGGAAGTGCGCGGATCGCCGCGGAAATCGGTGGCGACCACCTTGTCCTCGGTGTAGCCGAGCACGCCCTTCATGGCGCCTTCGCTCTGCGCCTTCATCTCGGCGCAGATTTCCTTGTAGCTGGCTTCCTTTTCAAGTTCGACCACCAGATCGACCACCGACACGTCGGAGGTCGGCACGCGAAAGCTCATGCCGGTGAGCTTCTTGTTGAGCTCGGGAATGACCACGCCCACCGCCTTGGCCGCACCGGTGCTCGACGGGATGATGTTTTCCAGGATGCCGCGGCCGCCGCGCCAGTCCTTGTTGCTCGGGCCGTCGACGGTCTTCTGCGTTGCGGTGGCCGCATGCACGGTGGTCATCAGGCCGCGCTTGATGCCCCACTTGTCGTTCAGCACCTTCGCCAGCGGCGCCAGGCAGTTGGTGGTGCAGCTCGCATTGCTGATGATGGCTTCGCCGGCGTATTTGCCGTCGTTCACACCGTAGACGAACATCGGCGTGTCGTCCTTGCTGGGTGCGGAAAGAATCACCTTCTTCGCACCGGCGTCGATGTGCTTCTGGGCCGTTTCCTTGGTGAGGAAGAGGCCGGTCGACTCGAGCACCACGTCGGCGCCGACTTCGTTCCACTTGAGGCTGGCCGGGTCGCGCTCCTGGGTCAGGCGGATCTTCTTGCCGTTGACGATGAGCGTGTTGCCTTCGACCGTGACTTCGCCCTGGAAGCGGCCGTGCACGGAGTCGTACTGCAGCATGTAGGCTAGGTAGTCCGGCTCGAGCAGGTCGTTGATGGCGACGATCTCGATGTCGTTCTTGAAGTTCTGCACCGCCGCGCGAAGCACGTTGCGACCGATGCGGCCGAAGCCGTTGATGCCGAGTTTGATAGCCATGGGGTTTGCTCCTGGATGGAAAGATGAAAAGGGTACGGTGGACGCTTTAGCGCCTGAGCGCCGCTTCGACGGTGGCGGCAAGGTTTTCCGCCGTGAATCCGAAATGCTTGAACAGTACGCCGGCCGGCGCCGACTCGCCGTAGGTGTCGATGCCGACGACGGCCGCCACGCCGTACTTCCACCAGCCGGCGGTGGCGCCCATTTCGATCGCAATGCGCGGGATGCCTTCGGGCAGCACGCTTTTCTTGTAGGCGACGGCTTGCCGATCGAAGGTGGTGGTCGAAGGCATCGAGACGATGCGCACGCCGATGTTCCTGGCCGCCAGCAGCAGCTGCGCCTGCAGCGCGAGCTGAACTTCGGAGCCGGTGGCGATGATGACCGCCCGCGGCTTGCGCTTCTTCGCGCCCTGCGGTTCGGCGAGCACGTAGGCGCCCTTGTTGATGTCGCTCAGGTCGCTCTTGGGCGCATAGGGCAGGTTCTGGCGCGACAGCAGGAGCGCCGTGGGACGGTCGGCATTCTGCAGCGCGACCGCCCACGCCACGGCGGTTTCGGCGGTGTCGCCCGGGCGCCAGACGTCGAGATTGGGTATCAGCCTGAGCGACGCCGCATGCTCGATCGACTGGTGCGTCGGGCCGTCTTCGCCCAGGCCGATGGAGTCGTGCGTGAAGACATGGATCACCCGCCGCTTCATCAGCGCCGCCATGCGGATCGCATTGCGGCTGTAGTCGCTGAAGGTGAGGAAGGTGCCGCCGTACGGGATGAACCCGCCGTGCAGTGCGACGCCGTTCATGATCGCCGCCATGCCGAACTCGCGAACGCCGTAGTTGATGTGGCGACCACCGCGGCCGGTCGGGTCGGACTGCACGCCGCCTTCGGCCGAGAAACGAAGCGGCGGCGTGTGCGCCGTGTTGGTGAAGTTGGATCCGGTGAGGTCGGCGCTGCCACCGAGAAGCTCGGGCAACGCTTTCGTCA
>JBBJMS010000089.1:0-13902 GCA_037720315.1 Variovorax sp.
CGTGCGCGTCTCGACCACCCGTGCGCCGCCGCCGTCGCCGTCGCCGCCGCCGGTCGCACCGTAGACCAGCGCAGACGGCAGCGAACGCAGCCGCAGCGCGCGCACGAGCGCCAAGGTCCGGGCGTCGCGCCACACGGCGCCCTTTCCGTGCGCTTCCCGGCGCGCCGGCGGGGCGAGGTGCAGGACGCGAGTTGCAAGGCCGGCGAACCGGCGGAGGCTTTCGGGAGCGTCGAGGTCCGCCAGGATCGGCGTCATCCCGACCTCACGCAGCATGCGCATGCGCTCGGGCGACGAGGTCAGCGCAAGCAGTCGAACGCGGGCGTGCAGCAAGCGCGCGGCACGCAGACCGATGTCGCCACACCCGACAACAAGCACCCGCTGGCGCTTGAAACGCGAAGGCTTCGCGCCGAGAGGGCTGTTGATTGAAGGCAAAATCGAACTCCCGCTTTTGAATCAGAGCCGAAGAATAACCATGTCAAGTGCAGCGCCGAACGAGGCGGGCTTTCAGATCACCGTCGAACCGAGCGGGCGCCAGTTCACTGCGCATGCGGATGAAACCATCCTCGGTGCCGGCATTCGGCAAGGCATCGGCTTGCCCTATGGCTGCAAGGACGGGGCCTGCGGCTCCTGCAAGTGCAGGAAGCTGTCGGGCAATGTACGGATGGCCGCACACCAGAGCAAGGCGCTGAGTGCCGATGAAGAGCTCGCCGGCTTCGTGCTGACATGCTGTGCGCATGCCCTGGACGATGTCGTTCTCGAATCGCGGCAGGTGACCGACGTCAATGCGTTCCCGGTGCGCAAGATGCCCGCGCGCGTGCTCGCGTTGACCAGAAAATCGCACGACGTGTTGATGCTGCGTCTGCAGTTGCCCGCCGGCGAGCCGCTCCAGTTCCATGCCGGGCAGTACGTCGAGTTCATCCTGCGCGACGGCAAGCGGCGCAGCTATTCGATGGCCAATGCGCCGCATACGCTGGGCGAGCCCGGCACCGGCATCGAACTGCACATCCGACATTTGCCCGGCGGCAAGTTCACCGACCATGTGTTCGGCGGAATGAAGGAAAAAGATATCCTGCGTATCGAAGGGCCCTATGGCAGCTTCTTCCTGCGCGAAGACTCCGCCAAGCCGATCGTGCTGCTGGCCTCCGGCACCGGGTTTGCACCGGTGAAGGCGCTGCTGGAACATATGAAGTTCAAGGCCATTGAACGCGCTGCAACGCTGTATTGGGGCGGCCGACGCCCCGAAGACCTCTACATGGAGGACTGGGTGCGCCTGCAGTTGGCCGACATGCCGAACCTGCGCTACGTGCCCGTGGTTTCTAACGCCGTGCCGCAGGACGACTGGCGCGGACGCACCGGCTTCGTTCACCGCGCGGTGCTCGAAGACTTCCCGGACCTGTCGGGCCACCAGGTGTATGCCTGCGGAGCGCCTGTCGTGGTGGATTCGGCCAAGAGGGACTACGTAGCCGATGCCGGATTGCCCGAAGACGAGTTCTTTGCCGACGCGTTCACGACCGAGGCGGATAAGGCTTTGCCTTAGATGCCGAGGCGCCTGTCCGAAGCACAATCGCTGGCATGAACGCCAGACACTTCCTCTTCAGCCTCCTTGCCGCCACAGCGGTTTTCGCGACGGCTCAGGCCACTGCGCAACAGCAGCGACCCATCCGATTGGTCGGGCCCTACGCGCACGGCGGCCCCATCGACGTCACGGCACGCGCGCTGGCCGAACGCGTCAAGGACTCGCTTGGCACCGTCATCATCGACAACAAACCCGGCGCCGGCGGCAACATCGGTGCCGACGCGGTCGCCAAGGCCGCACCGGACGGCCTCACCATCGGCATTGCGGCGACCGCCACCCATGCGGTCAATCCGTGGCTCTATACAAAGATGCCCTTCAATGCGGCGACCGATTTCGCACCGATCACGCAGATGGTCCGCGTACCGAACGTGCTGGTGATGAACGCCGACACCGCGCAGCGCCTGAAGATCAACACGCTGGCCGACCTGATCGCCTATGCCAAGGCTAACCCCGCCAAGCTCAACTATGGCAGCGGCGGCAACGGCAGCGCCGGCCATCTGGCGGGCGAATTGTTCTAGAAGGAAGCCGGCATCTTCGCGCTGCACATTCCCTACAACGGCGGCAATCCGGCGCAACTCGCGCTGCTGTCGGGACAGGTCGACTTCAACTTCGACAACCTGGCGACCGCGGCGCCGAACATCCGCTCGGGCAAGCTCAAGGCCATCGCCGTGACCACGGCCGAGCGCAGCAGTGCGCTGCCCGAGGTGCCGACGGTCGCGGCCACGCTGAAGGGTTTTTCGATCGACACCTGGTGGGGCCTGGTGGCGCCGGCCGGCACGCCCGCCGACGTGATCGCCAAACTCAATCAGGCGTTCGTGGCCGCACTCAATGCGCCCGAGACCAAGGCGCGTTTCGCCTTGCTGCTGGCAGAGCCCGTTGCCAACACATCCGAGCAGTTCGGCGCCTTCATGAAGAGCGAACTCGCGAAGTACGAAAAGGTCGTCAAAGCCACCGGCGCCAAGGTCGACTGAGCCTGGTCACTCGCCAAGGTAGGCGGCACGAACCTTCGGATCGCGCAGCATCACCTTGGCATCGCCGCTCATGGTGATCAGGCCCGACTCCATGACGTAGCCGCGGTCGGCAAGCTGCAGCGCGCGGCTGGCGTTCTGCTCGACCAGAAGCACGGTGACGCCCTGGTCGTAGACCTGCTTCACCACCTCGAAGATCTTGTCGACCATGATCGGCGACAGGCCCATCGATGGCTCGTCGAGCAGCAACACCTTGGGCCGCGCCATCAGCGCGCGGCCCATCGCGAGCATCTGCTGCTCGCCGCCGGACATCGTGCCCGCGAGCTGGTCCTTGCGCTCCTTGAGGCGCGGAAACGTCGCGAAGACGCGGTCGATGTCCTTCGCAATTTCAGGCTTGTCATTGCGGATGTAGGCACCGATCTGCAGGTTCTCGGTAATGGTCATGCGGGTGAACACGCCGCGGCCTTCGGGCACCATCACGAGCCCCTCTGCCACCAGATCCCATGCGCCGCGGCCCTTGATGCTGCGGCCGAGAAACTGGATATCGCCTTCACCGTACGGCAGCGTGCCGGTGATGGCCTTCATGGTGGTGGTCTTGCCGGCGCCATTGGAGCCGATCAGCGATACCAACTCGCCTTCGTGCACTTCGAAGTCGATGCCTTTCACGGCCTGAATGCCGCCATAAGCGACCTTGAGGCCGCTGACCTTCAGCAGCAACGGGCCGGTAGCGGCCGTTGCAGGCGGTGCAGACACCACGGGACTGGCGATTTCGCTCATCTCAATGTCCTCCGGTGCCGAGGTAGGCCTCGATCACCTTTTCGTTCTTCTGCACGTCGGCGGGCGTTCCTTCCGCGATCTGCTTGCCGTAGTCGAGCACCGTCACGCGGTCGCATAGGCCCATCACGAGCTTCACGTCATGCTCGATCAGCAGGATGGTGCGGTCGTCCTTGCGAATGCGGTCGATCAACTCGCGCAGCAGCACCTTCTCGGTCGCGTTCATCCCGGCGGCAGGCTCGTCGAGCGCGATCAGCTGCGGATCGGTGGCGAGTGCGCGGGCAATCTCGAGGCGGCGCTGGTCGCCGTAGCTCAGCGTGCGCGCCTTGTAGTCGGCGTACTTGGCGATCCCGACGTATTCGAGCAGCTGATAGGCACGGTCGGCGATGGCGGCTTCTTCCGCCTTGAAGCCGCCGGTCCGGAAAATGGCGCCGAACACGCCCGAGTGGGTGCGGACGTGGCGTCCCACCATCACGTTCTCGATTGCGGTCATCTCCGCGAAGAGCCGGATGTTCTGGAAGGTTCGCGCGATGCCGGCCTTCGCGACTTCGTGCACTGCGGTCGGCTGGTAGGGCTTGCCGGCGAGCTCGAAACTCCCGCTGTCGGGCGAGTAGAGGCCGGTGATGACGTTGAAGAAGGTGGTCTTGCCGGCGCCATTCGGGCCGATCAGCCCGTAGACCTGTCCACGGGTGATCTTCATGCCGACATCGGAAAGCGCCTGCAGGCCGCCGAAGCGCTTGGAGATGCCGCGAACGTCGAGGATCGTGTCTGTCATTGTCGTGGTCCTCTCGTCACGGATTGATCGACATCGGCCGCGAGGCGTCGCCGGGCAACTGGTCGGACGGCGTATCCACGCCGGGCTCATGCGCCTGGGCCGAGCCGGGCAGCGGCGCGGCCGCGGCGCCCTTGCGCTTGAGCGATTTTCCGTGTTCCGGCGAAGGCCACAGGCCGCGCGGACGCACCAGCATGATGACGATCATCGCCAGCGCGATGAACAGCTGGCGCAAGATCGATGCATCGATCCGGCCGCCGGTCATGGCCTGCAACGGGCCGGCCACATAGCGCAGCACTTCGGGCAGTGCGGCCAGCAGCACGGCCCCCAGAATCACCCCCGGCAAATGGCCGATGCCGCCAAGCACCACCATCGCGACGATCATCACCGACTCCATGAGGCTGAAGGACTCTGGCGACACGAAACCCTGGAAGGCCGCGAACATCGCGCCCGACACGCCGCCGAAGCTCGCACCCAGGCCGAAGGCCAGCAGCTTCAGGTTGCGGGTGTTGATGCCCATGGCCTTGGCTGCGATCTCGTCTTCGCGGATCGCCATCCAGGCGCGGCCGACGCGCGAGAGCTGCAGGCGGTGCGAGATGATGATCGTGAAGATCACCAGCGCGAGGAACAGGTAGTAGTAGAGCGTGACCGACGACAGGGTGTAGTCGCCGATCTTCAGCGGTTTGCCCAGGTCGAGCCCCCAGAACTTGATCGAATCGATTGCCGTGATGCCCTTGGGTCCGTTCGTGAGGTTGACCGGATGGTCGAGGTTGTTCAGGAACACGCGAATGATCTCGCCGAAGCCGAGCGTCACGATCGCGAGGTAGTCGCCCCGCAGCTTCAGCGTGGGCGCTCCGAGCATCACGCCGAAGAAGCCCGCCAGCGCGAGCGCAGCCGGTATCACCAGCAGCAGCGACGTGTGCAGGCCGTTCGGGAACATTGCCTTGAAGGCCGGAAAGGTTTCGGTCAGGTGCGGCGAGCCCAGCAAGGCGAACAGGTACGCGCCGATCGCGAAGAAGGCCACATAGCCCAGGTCGAGCAGACCGGCATAGCCCACCACGATGTTGAGGCCGAGCGCCAGCAGCACATAGAGCAGCGCGATGTCGGCGATGCGTACCCAGGCGTTGCCCTGGCTCTGCAGCAGCAGCGGCAGCGCCAGAACCGCGATGGCGCCCACGACGACCAGGAGGATGTTCTTGCTGTCTTTCATGACGTGATCCCCTTCAGGCCCGGTCCGCAACCCGCTCGCCGAGCAGCCCCGACGGCCGCAGGGTGAGCATGATGATCAGCACGATGAACGCGAAGATGTCGCTGTAGTGGCTGCCGAGCACGTCGCCCGTGAGCGCCCCGATGTAGCCCGAGCCGATGGCCTCGATCAGCCCCAGCAGGATGCCGCCGACCACCGCTCCAGCGAGGTTGCCGATGCCGCCGAACACTGCGGCAGTGAAAGCCTTGAGCCCGGGAAGGAAACCCATCGCATGCTGCGCGATGCCGTAGTTGGACGCGTACATCACGCCCGCGACAGCGGCGAGCACCGCGCCGATGATGAAGGTCGCCGAGATCACCATATCGGGCCGGATGCCCATCAGCGCCGCGACGCGCGGGTTTTCGGCGGTGGCGCGCATCGCCCGGCCGAGCTTCGTGTAGTTGACCAGCCACATGAGCACCACCAGGCAGAAGGCGGTAACGCTCAGGATCATCACCTGCGTCGGCGAGATCACTGCGCCGCCGACATGGATGGGCGTGGTGGAGAGCAGGTTGGGATAGGCCTTGTTGGTCGGCTTCCAGATGATCATGGCCAGCGTTTGCAAGAGGATCGACATGCCGATCGCGGTGATGAGCGGCGCCAGCTTGGGGCTGTTGCGCAACGGCCGGTAGGCGACTTTCTCGATCACGAAATTGAGCGTGGCGGCCACCACGCAGGCAATGATGAGCGCAATGATGAGGACGATCCAGCCGGGCGTGCCGGGCATCGACTCCTGCATCAGACCGATGATGGACCAGCTGGTCAGCGCTCCCACCATGAGCACTTCGCCGTGGGCAAAATTGATGAGGTTGATGATGCCGAACACCATGGTGTAGCCCAAGGCTATCAAGGCGTACATGCTGCCGAGAACCAGACCGTTGATGATCTGCTGCAGCAAGATGTCCATAAGAAATCCCTATTCTGTGGTGACACCCTTGGGGGGTGTGCGACTGACCTGACGCACTGGTTTGGCGCCTGGCTTCCCTTAGCAAAAAACCCGCCACCATGTGGCGAGGGCGGGTTTGTGGCCGGGATTGTAGTCATGCCGCATCGCCATTCCGGTGCCCGGCCGACGGGGTTTTCCCGCTGGCGCCGGCCTTGGCGTTTTCCGCCGTGCAAGCCAGTACCGGCGGCGATGCGGTTTCGTATCAGCCGCCGGGATTGGTGTTGCGGTTTCGCAGTTCGCGCAGCTTTTCGGCAATGCGGATTTCGAGCCCGCGCTCGACCGGGCGATAGAACGGCGGCGGGTCCAGCCCGTCGGGCAGGTAGCGCTCGCCGGCTGCGAAGCCGCCCTCCTCGTCATGGGCATAGCGGTAGCCACGGCCGTAGTCGAGCTCTTTCATCAAGCGGGTCGGCGCATTGCGCAGATGCATCGGCACGGGCCGAGTGCCGTCGGACTTGATGAGCGCCTTGACCTCGTTGTAGGCCTTGTAGATCGCGTTCGACTTGGGAGCGATTGCGAGGTACACCACGCATTCGGCCAGCGCCAGTTCGCCCTCGGGCGAACCGAGGCGTTCGTAGACCTCGGCGGCATCCAGCGCGAGCCGCAACGCGCGCGGGTCGGCGAGGCCGATGTCTTCGCTGGCCATGCGCACCAGCCGCCGTGCCATGTAGCGCGGATCGGCGCCGCCGTCGAGCATGCGAACGAACCAGTAGAGCGACGCATCCGGATCGCTGCCTCGCACCGACTTGTGGAGCGCGGAAATGGTGTCGTAGAACTGCTCGCCGCCCTTGTCGTAGCGGCGCATGCGCTCGCCGAGCACCCGCAGCAGCCAGTCGTCCTCGATCTGGTCGCGCTTTTCTGCGATAGCCGCAACGGAAAGGGTTTCCAGGGTGTTGAGAAGCCGCCGTGCGTCGCCATCGGCATAGGCCACCAGCCGGTCGACGGCGTTCGCTTCGATCGCCGGCACGGCCTGGATCGCCTGGGCGCGCACGACGATCTGCCGCAGATCGCCTTCCGCCAGCGGCTGGAGCACGTACACCGCGGCACGCGACAGCAGCGCGGAATTGACCTCGAACGACGGGTTCTCGGTGGTCGCGCCGACGAAGGTGAAGAGGCCCGACTCCACATGCGGCAAAAACGCATCCTGCTGGCTCTTGTTGAAGCGGTGGACTTCGTCGACGAAGACGATGGTGCGGCGCTGCTCGATGCCGTCGCGCGCCACGGTTGCGCGTTCGACTGCTTCGCGGATGTCCTTCACGCCGCCCAGCACCGCGCTGATGCTCAGGAACTGCGCATCGAACGCATCCGCCATCAGCCGCGCGATGGTGGTCTTGCCGGTTCCGGGCGGGCCCCAAAGGATGCAGGAGTGCGGCTGCCCGGATTCGAACGCGATGCGCAGCGGCATGCCCGGTCCAAGCAGATGCTGCTGCCCGATCACCTCGCCCAGCAGCTTCGGCCGAAGGCGTTCGGCGAGCGGACTGTGAGGGGGGTTCTGAAGGGGTTTTGCCGCGGCCATCGGCCAGCCCGTCACAGTCCGCGCTGCGGCGCCATGGCGCTCATTGGCGGATCACATCGGCGCCGGCCGGCGCCTTGAACGCGAACGGGCCCGCGGGCAACGCCGGGTTGACTTCGACCTTGCCGAACTTCAGCACTGACCGCTGGCCGAAGCTGTCGAGAATTTCGAGCGCCGCCAGTGCGTCGCCCTGAAAGCCGACCTGTACGTTCTGCAGTTGCCCGTCCTTGTTCTTCGGACTCGCCTTGATCCAGCAGCCCGTCGCGCTCGGGCGCGGCTTCGAGGGTGAAGTCGGCCTGCAACGCGCAGGTCGGGTGCTGCGGCAATCAATGCGGCGGGGGTCGAACCCAGCGCTTGCGCCTGCTTACGCTGCGTGACCTGGTTCAGGTCGGCGTCGTAGAGCCAGAGCGTGTCGCCGTCGGCGACGATGCTTTGCACAAAGGGCTTCTTGTAGTCGAACCTGAACTTCCCAGGCCGCTGAAATTCGAAGGTGCCGCTCGACACCTTGGCGCGTGGCGCCTGGCCGTCGCGCGGTGGAGCGGTCACCGTCTGGGTGAATTCGGCACGGCCCGACTTCACCGTTTTCACGAACGCTTCGAGGTTTTCGAGGCCGCCAGCCCACGCGCCGGCCGCCGCAACCACCGTGAAGACTGCGACACACAATTTCTTGATCGACATTCCCGTTCCCGTCACTCGGTGCGCGTCGGCACCAGAATTTCGCGCTGGCCGCTACCGCTCATGGCACTCACCAGCCCGGCGTTTTCCATATCCTCGACCAGCCGCGCAGCGCGGTTGTAGCCGATCTTCAGGTGACGCTGCACGAGCGAGATGCTGGCCTTGCGGTTCTTCAGCACGACCTCCACCGCCTGGTCGTACATCGGGTCTTTTTCGCCGCCGTCGGCGCCACCTTCACCCAGTAGATCGCCGTCGCCGTCGACGGTTCCGCCTTCGAGCACGCCTTCGATGTAATTTGGCTCGCCTTGCGACTTCAAGTAGGCGACCACGCGGTGAACCTCCTCGTCGCTGACGAAGGCGCCGTGCACGCGAACCGGCAGCCCGGTACCGCTTGGCATGTAGAGCATGTCGCCCATGCCGAGCAAGGCTTCCGCGCCCATCTGGTCGAGGATGGTGCGCGAATCGATCTTGCTCGACACCTGGAAAGCGATGCGGGTCGGGATGTTGGCCTTGATCAGGCCGGTGATCACGTCGACGCTAGGCCGCTGCGTGGCAAGGATGAGGTGAATGCCGGCGGCGCGCGCCTTCTGCGCGAGCCGGGCGATCAGCTCCTCGATCTTCTTGCCGACGACCATCATCAGGTCGGCCAGTTCGTCGATGACCACGACGATGTGCGGCTCTCGCGCCAGCGGCTCTGGGCTGTCGGGCGTAAGGCTGAACGGGTTGTAGATGAACTCTTCGCGCGCCTTCGCTTCGTCGATCTTGGTGTTGTAGCCCGCGAGGTTTCGTACGCCGAGTTTGCTCATCAGCTTGTAGCGGCGCTCCATCTCGGCCACGCACCAGTTGAGGCCGTGCGCCGCCTGGCGCATGTCCGTGACCACTGGCGCGAGCAGATGCGGAATGCCTTCGTACACCGACATCTCGAGCATCTTGGGGTCAATCATGAGCAGGCGCACGTCGCGCGCTTCCGCCTTGTAGAGCAGGCTCAGGATCATCGCGTTGATACCGACCGACTTGCCCGAACCGGTGGTGCCGGCGACGAGCACATGCGGCATCTTGGCTAGGTCGGCCACCACCGGATTGCCGACGATGTCCTTGCCAAGGCCCATGGTGAGCATCGACCGACCCTCGTTGTACACCTGGGACCCGAGAATTTCGCTGAGCTTGATCGATTGCCGCTTGGCGTTCGGCAGCTCCAGCGCCATGAAGTTCTTGCCCGGGATGGTCTCGACCACACGAATCGACACCAGCGACAACGACCGCGCCAGGTCCTTGGCCAGGCCCACGATCTGCGAGCCCTTGACGCCGGTGGCCGGTTCGATCTCGTAGCGGGTGATCACCGGGCCGGGCGAAGCAAGCACCACACGCACCTCGACGCCGAAGTCCTTGAGCTTCTTTTCGATCAGCCGCGAGGTCATCTCGAGCGTATCGGCCGACACCGTCTCCTGGCGCGCCTGCGCGGCGTCGAGCAGATCGACCTGCGGCAGCTTGCTGTCGGGCAACTCGCGAAACAATGGCTTCTGGCGCTCCTTGGCGACCCGATCGCTCTTGGGCACTTCGGTCATGGCGGGTTCGATCTGCACCGGCGGCGAAGGTGGCTTTCGTTTGGTGCGCGGAAGCACGCGCAACTCGTCGTCGGCTGCCTCTAGCTCTCCGCCATGGAAGCCCGACGCCAGCTCCTCTCGTTCCCGCACCGCCTGTTTGCCCATCGCGATGTCCTGCGCGATTTCGCGCTTTTCGCGGCGAGATTCGAACAGCGAATACAAGCGCGAGCCGACGCGTTCGGCGATCTGGGTCCAGGAAAATCTGAACACGAGCGCCGAACCAATCACACCAGCCGCAATCGCAATCAGCGCCGAACCGGTGAAACCCATCCACTTCACACCCAGCGGACCGACCAGATAGCCGAGTACGCCGCCCCCGTGCCCCGGCAGCCGGAACTCGAGGCGATAAAGACGCGACCATTCCAGCAACGCACTGGCGCAAAGCAGCAGTACCAGCCCGAACCAGAAAGCCAGCCGGCTGCGGTTGAAGCGTCCTTTGGGTGGCTGCTCGGGAGGCGCCGTCTCACCGCCGCGCATCCATCCGGCGAGCGACGACAGCCAAACGCGCAGGCCAGCGACCAGGCACCACCAGGCCGAGTAGCCGGCGAGAAAATAGCTGGCATCGGCCAGCCAGGCACCGATGCGCCCACCCCAGTTCTTGACCTCGCCGCCCGTGCCGGAGGTGGACCAGGCCGCATCGGACGGGGTGAAGCTCAGCATGGCGAGCAGCCAGTACAGCAGCACGACGAAGCCGGCGATCAAGGTGATCTCGTGCGCGAAGCGCAATGCACGCGTCCGCACGGGTTGCTCGGCCGATGCCGGCGTTTGAAGGGTGTTGAGCGAATAGGTCATGGAAAACGCGGCCGCCGGCCTTCGGGAAAAGGCCGGCGGCTCTGAGAAACTACAACGAAATCGATAGCGGCCGTATTGTCGGGCCGGTCGCTCAGGCGAGAGATGCGAGCCGTTCCTTGACGATCATCGAACCGTCGGGCTGGGTCTGTACGAAGCCGCGCTCCTCGAGGTCTTTCATGACCCGGCTCACCATCTCGCGCGACGCCCCAACCATCTTGGCCAAGTCCTGGCGCGAGATTTTGTCGCGCACCTTGAGATTGCCCGCACCGTCGTCGACTGCGAATTCGAGCAGCGAGCGGGCCACGCGTCCATACACGTCCATCAATGCGAGCGACTCGATCTTCCGGTCGGCGTGGCGCAGCCGCGTGACCAGTCCCCGCATGATGTTGTACGACATCGAAGAGTTCTCGGGCAGGCAGCGCGCGAAGGCTTCGCGCCCGAGCATCAGCACATCGGTTTGCACCTCGGTGCGCACGGTGGCGGAGTGCGGCTCGTCGTCGATCATGCTCATCTCGCCGATGTAGTCGCCCGGATGCAGCGTCGCAAGAATGACTTCCCGGCCTCGACTGTCGGTGCTCATCACGCGGGCACGCCCGGTGAGGATGATGTAGAGCGCATCCGACTTCTTTCCTTGTTCGACCACCGCCTCGGCGCGCTTGAAACGCTTCTTGATGATCGCATCGGCAATGCTCGCGGACTGCGTGGGCGTCAAGGCGGCGAACAAAGGCACGCGGCGGAGCAATTCAAGGTTGGACAGCATCGACATTCATCAATCCCCGGAGAGCGCTCGATCGATTAATACAATCGAACGCATTGAAAACAACCCGACGTCCGGCGTTGAACCGAACGGTGATACTCCATAGCTATCACCCTCAAAATGTACACGCTGATGCAGCGTCAATCCTAGGTTTTCTACTCATGTCGTCCTCCCCGCAACACGCAAAGGTTCTCATTCTCGGCTCCGGCCCGGCCGGATACACCGCAGCCGTCTATGCAGCCCGCGCCAATCTTCAGCCGATGTTGATTACCGGCATGGCGCAAGGCGGCCAACTTATGACAACGACCGAGGTCGACAATTGGCCGGCCGACGTGCATGGCGTGCAGGGGCCCGACCTGATGCAGCGCTTCCTGGAGCATGCGGAACGGTTCAAGACGCAGATCGTGTTCGATCACATCTCCAAGGTCGATCTCGCCAAACGGCCTTTCACGCTGACGGGCGACAGCGGCATCTACACCTGCGACGCCCTAGTGATCGCAACCGGCGCCTCGGCCAAGTACCTAGGACTTGAATCCGAGCAGCACTTCATGGGCCGAGGTGTCTCGGGCTGCGCGACCTGCGACGGCTTTTTCTACCGCGACCAGGAAGTCTGCGTCATCGGTGGCGGCAACACGGCCGTCGAAGAGGCGCTCTACCTGTCGAACATCGCCAGCAAAGTGACGCTGGTGCATCGGCGCGACAAGTTCCGCGCCGAGCCGATCCTGATCGACAAGCTTCACGAGAAGGCAGCCGAAGGTAAGATCGAACTCAAGGTGCACAACACGCTCGACGAGGTGCTCGGCGACGACTCGGGCGTCACCGGCATCCGGCTGAAGAACACGCAGACCGGCGCGCTCGAACAGATCGACCTGAAGGGCTGCTTCATTGCAATCGGCCACCATCCGAACACCGATATTTTTCAGGGCCAGGTGGACATGAAAGACGGCTACATCGTGACCCGCTCGGGCCTACAAGGCTTCGCGACGATGACGAGCGTCCCCGGTGTCTTCGCCGCGGGCGACGTGCAGGACCATGTCTATCGCCAAGCCATTACCAGCGCTGGAACCGGCTGCATGGCGGCGCTCGACGCACAGCGCTTCCTCGAGCAAGACGGAACGCTCTGACCCGCTCGGCGCACACGGGGCTATAATTCGAGGCTTTGCCGAATTCAACCCCCGGCAAATCGGGCTACCGCCACCCGTTTCTGGCGAGGTCAAGCCGCAATCCACCCCGCAACTGCGTTGCATCTGGGGTGCCGGCTGTTGAAGGAAAGAGCGTCCCATGGCACGCGTATGCGAAGTAACGGGCAAAGGCCCAATGGTCGGAAACAACGTTTCCCATGCCAACAACAAAACCAAGCGCCGGTTCTTGCCGAACCTGCAATACCGCCGTTTCTGGGTCGAGACTGAAAACCGCTGGGTTCGCCTGCGCGTTTCGAGCGCTGCTCTGCGCCTCATCGACAAGAACGGCATCGACGCCGTGCTCGCAGACCTGCGCGCACGCGGCCAAGCTTAAGGAGCGCAATCATGGCAACGAGCAAAGGCGGACGCGAAAAGATCAAGCTGGAATCCACCGCGGGTACCGGTCATTTCTACACGACCAGCAAGAACAAGAAGACGATGCCTGAAAAGATGTCGATGATGAAATTCGACCCCAAGGCGCGCAAGCACGTCGAGTACAAAGAAATCAAGCTGAAGTAGTCGTCGGCTGAACATAAAAAAACCCGCTGCGATCCAGCGGGTTTTTTGTTCTGCCGGCGTTGCGCCGGCAGATGCATCAGGCGCGGGCGGCGCGCAGGCGGGTAGAGAACTCGCGCAAACCGGCGATACCGCTGGCCTCGGCGCGATGGCACCAAGCAGCCAGATCGGCGGCGAGCTGCTCGCGCGAATGCGAGGTGTTGAGCCACATCTGGCGCAATTCCTCACGCATCGTGACCATCTTGTCGAGCACCGGGTGGGCGGCGCGCGCCTGGACCAAATGTGGGCGTGCAGTGGCGGGCACTTTGTCGTCATCGCGGTGCAGCCAGCGCTTGGCAGCGCGCAGAGCCGAGAGGTCCGCACCCTTGGCCTTGAGCTGCGCCAATTCGTCCTGGGTGGTGCGCCGCATTTCACGCGCATAGCCGGCCATGACTTCATAGCGGTTGGCGATCACTGCCTCGAGCGTCTTCTGGTCGGCGATGGCCTGGACCTCGCCCAACTGCAACTTTGGCGCAACCTTCTTGACCTTGGCCCAGCCAATCATCTGCATCAGGCGGATGTACAACCAGCCTATATCGAACTCGT
>JBBJMS010000243.1:0-3443 GCA_037720315.1 Variovorax sp.
GGCCGCCGGTATCGCCCCCTTGAGGGGGAGGCGCCGCAGGCGCTTCGGGGGTGTTTCATACTTTGGTGAGCCAGTGGGCGTACTTGGGATTGCGGCCGTTCACGATGTCGAAGAACGCGCTCTGGATCTTCTCGGTGACCGGGCCTCGGGAGCCGATGCCGATCTCGATGCGGTCGAGCTCGCGGATCGGCGTGACCTCGGCCGCGGTGCCGGTGAAGAAGGCTTCCTCGGCGATGTAGACCTCGTCTCTCGTGATGCGCTTTTGCACCAGCTCGATGCCGAGATCCTTGCAGATGTGCAGGATGGTGTTGCGGGTGATGCCGTTGAGCGCACCGGCAGAAAGGTCGGGCGTGTAGACCACGCCGCCCTTGATCACGAAGATGTTCTCTCCCGCGCCTTCGGAGACGAAGCCGCTGGCATCGAGCAGCAGTGCCTCGTCGTAGCCGTCGTCGAGCGCTTCCATGTTGGCCAGGATCGAGTTGGTGTAGTTGCTCACCGCCTTGGCCTGCGTCATGGTGATGTTGACGTGGTGGCGGGTGTAGCTCGATGTCTTCACGCGGATGCCGCGCCGCAGGCCCTCGTCGCCCAGGTAGGCGCCCCACGACCATGCCGCGACCATGGCGTGGATGGTGTTGCCGCGCGGGCTGACGCCCAGCTTCTCGGAACCGATCCACACCAGCGGACGCAGGTAGCAGCTTGCGAGCTTGTTCTCGCGCACCACCTGTTTTTGCGCCTCGATCATCTGCTCGGGCGTGAAGGGAATCTTCATGCGCAGGATCTTCGCGCTGTTGAAGAGCCGCTCGGTATGTTCGGCCAGCCTAAAGATCGCCGTGCCGTCCTGCGTGTCGTAGGCGCGCACGCCCTCGAAGGCGCCGCAGCCGTAGTGCAGCGTGTGGCTCAGCACATGGATCTTGGCGTCGCGCCAGTCCACCAATTCGCCGTCCATCCAGATCTTTCCGTCACGGTCGTGCAGCGAGGGGGCGGGCGGAACGAGAGCACTCATGTTCTTTGTCCTTCGGGGGAGGGGTAAGTCGCAAAAGCTTTTGATTTTACGGCGGCGACCGATGCCGCCGCCCCGACAATGCACGGCTTTGCCAATCAGCCCAGAAGGATTTCAGTGTCCGTGTTCAAGAACGTCATCGTCTATCGCATCGAAGCCTCGTGGTCGCAATCGTGGGAGCAAGTCGAGCAAAGCCTCGACGCCCACCGCTTCGTGCCGTGCAGCCCCTCGCAGGAAAAATCGGCCGGCTGGACCGAGCCGCGCGGCGAGGCGCACGGCCCGCTGGTCGAATCCGTCGGCGGCCAGTGGCTGCTCGAATACATGGTCGAGAGCAAGACGCTGCCGGCTTCGGTGGTGCGCCGCAAGGTCGAGGAACGGGCCGCGCAGATCGAGGCCACGACCGGCCGCAAGCCCGGCAAGAAGGAAAAGAAGGAACTGAAGGAAGACGTGACCCACGAGCTGCTGCCGCTGGCCTTCACGCGGCACGCGCGCATCGCGGTGTGGATCGATGCGGCGGCACGCCGGCTGGTGGTGAACGCCAGCAACATCGCGCGCGCCGACGAGGTGGTGACGAGCCTGGTGAAGGCGCTCGACGGCTTTGCGGTGGCGCAGATCAACACGCAGATGGAACCGGCTGCCGCGATGTCGGGCTGGCTCGCCACGCAGGAGCCGCCGGCCGGCTTCACCATCGATCGCGAGTGCGAGCTCAAGGCGACCGACGAATCGAAGGCCGTCGTGCGCTACGCCAAGCATGCGCTCGACATCGACGAAGTGCGCCAGCACATCGCCGACGGCAAGCGGCCGACACGGCTCGCGATGACCTGGGACGACCGCGTGTCCTTCGAGTTGACCGAAGCAATGCAGTTGCGCAAGATCGTGTTTCTTGAAGGCACGCTCGACGATGCGCCTGCATCGGGCAAGGAAGACAACTTCGATGCCGACGCCGCGATCGCCACCGGCGAGTTGGGGCAGCTGGTACCCGAACTGCTCGAAGCATTGGGTGGCGAGTTGCGGCTGGGTACGGGAGCGGCGCCGGTTGCCGAACCCAAGGCTGAAGAACTCGCCGACGAATCGGCGCCGTTCTGAGCGCGGTCCGGCTATCTGCCTCGCTGCCTGTCGCGCAGCGCGAGATAGAGGCCATAGACCAGGGCCATGGCGCCGCTGCCTGCCACCGCCAGCTGCACCCATCTGTGCAAACTCTCCGCCGCGATATCGCCAACGGCCAGAATGTTTAAAAGCCCCACCGCGATCATGGCGAACGCCTCGATCCGCCCAGGGCGTCGCCTGCCTTGCGGGGTCAGCTTGTAATAAGCGACAACCCCGAGAAGCGCCGTGAAGACCAGCACAGAAGACCAAACTGAGATTGACATGATTGCTGCTTTCGTCGAGCGAGAAGAGACGTCTGGACGGCGTCGCGATCTACGGTCCGCTCGGAATGTCGGCAGTCGGGGCTCCCCATTGAGGAACCGAAGGCATCGAGGCATTGTTGTTGACGACAGCGTTCATGATGGCGGCGGTTGCAGCAATGGTCGCGAGCCCGACGCCAAGGGACGTCGTGGCGACGACGATTCCAATCGTTGCACCTAGCAAACCCAAACCAGGCGCAATTAAGTCCATCGGATTCCCGGACGAGCCGCCTGTATCAGGCTCCGCCGTTGCAGTGACTGTCACCTCGCCAAGGGTAGGGATGCCACCGCTGTCACTACCGATGCCACTGTCCGAGGCACAGGCGGCAGCACTGCAGCTGTCTCCGGCATCATCGCCCCCGCTAACCCAATCCAGTTCGTTTGCGGCAAGTTCCCGCAGGCCCTGCCGGGAACGATGTACTGCAGGATCGAACTTCAAATTTTTCAATATGCGCACTCCCCAAATTGATCAGTCTGCTGTCAATGTACGAAGCTCGACCTATCGGGCGACGTCGTTGGCATCCTAGGGTCGCGCAGTTATCGAGCAATGCCCCGATCAGGGCATTGACGTTGCTCAACGTTGCGTGCAGGCATGCCGCCGATCTAGACCGGCGGGCGCAGCGCATCCGCCGCACCGGGGCGCACCGCATCGGCGCTCGGCGCATCGTCCGGCTGCGCACAGGCATCGTCCGGCGCGTCGGGGCGCACCAGCTTCCATTCGGCGAGCTTGCCGTTCACGAAGACCCCTTCGACCCACGAGTTGCCGCCGTCGGTCCAGCGGAACACCTCGGGCTGCTGGTCCCTGGGCGAGCGCAGTTCGCCGAGCGCACGTGTCATCGCGATCACGTGCAGCAGCGTCGCTTTCGGCTTGAGCTTGGCATTGAGCATGACCGCGCTCGCCACGTAGCCGACCGGCTGGTCTGCGGCGCGCTTGAGCACCAGCATGATCCGGTTGAAGTGCAGCAGCAGGTACATGATCATGGCGCCAGCGGCGAGCGCAACGCGTTGCTCAGTGCCCCCACTGCCACTCCACCTTG
>JBBJMS010000014.1:0-38705 GCA_037720315.1 Variovorax sp.
GTAAGGCTTGGTGAAGTCGAGCGAACCGTCCGGCTTGACGTCGTTGGCGTCGACAAGCTGGATCAGGCGAACGCTGGTCTTGCTGCGCAGGTAGCGAAGGTTGGCGGTCTCGAAGGACTGGATGAAGACCGGTGCGTTCCGGTGGTTCCAGCCGGCTGCGCTCAGCACGGCGAGCAATCGGTCTTCGAGCGGCAGGCCGATGTCCTGGTGGTAGGTCGGATGCTTGGTTTCGGGATAGATCCCGACGCGGCGCCCCTCCTCGCGCGATTTGCGCTTGGCAAGCTCGATCACTTCGGCCAAGGTGGGAATCTGGAACTTGCCGTTGAAAGCCTGGTCGCGTTCGGGAAAGGACTGCACGGCCCGCAGCTGCTTGATCTCGGCCAGCGTGAAGTCGGCAGCAAAGAAGCCGTCGGTCGCCACCCCGTCCAGCATCACGGTGCGCCTGCGTTCGGCGAAGCGCGGCAGGTCTTTCACGTTGGTGGTGTCGATCAGGTTGGGCTCGTGGCGCGCGATCAGGTAGCCGTCCTGGGTGACGACGAGGTCGGGCTCGATGTAGTCGGCGCCCAATTCGATGCCGAGCGCGTACGCTTCCAGCGTGTGCTCGGGCAGGTAGCCGTTGGCGCCGCCGCGATGGCCGATCACCAGCGGCGCGTTGTCGGCGCGGCGCCGTGAACGCTCGTCATTGGCGGCAGCGGGCGCCGCAGCGGCAAAAAGCAGGCTCATGCCGAGCACGGCGGCACAGAATCTCGTTGAATGGGTCAACAGAACTCTCCTTGGTTGTGGCTGACGCACGGTAGGCGCGTTGCATGACAAGGAGGTGAACGATGGGAACAGGTCATGGAAATCGAATTCAAGTTCCAGGTGCCTTCGGAGCGCCTCGAGGCCGTGCAGAGCGACTTGCGGTCGGCAAAGGTTACGCCGATACGGATGCAGGCGCTCTACTTCGACACCGCAGACGGCGCGCTGACGGCGCGCGGCGTGGTGTTGCGGCTGCGCAAGGAAGGCCGGCGGTGGGTACAGACGGCCAAGGCGCCGGGCACGGGGCCGCTCCACCGGCTCGAGCACGAGGTCGAGCTCGATGCGGCACAGGCTGCGGCGCCGCAACCCGACGCCGGGCGCCATGCGGGCTCGCCGGTGGGCAAGCTGCTCGATGAACTGCTCGACGGCGGCAAGGCCGAACTGGTCGAGAAGTACGCGACCGACATCCGGCGCCTGGTGCGGCAAGAACGCTTCGGCGACAGCACCATCGAGCTGGCGCTGGATGTCGGCGAAGTCGTTGCCAAGGCGCAGCGCGGCCGTCCGCGCCGAAGCGATCCTGTCTGCGAGCTGGAGCTGGAACTCGTCGAAGGCAGCGTTCAGGACCTGGTGGCGCTGGCGCGCCGATGGTCCGAGCGGCACCACCTCTGGTTCAGCACGCTCAGCAAGGACGCGCGGGGCAAACGGCTGCTCGCGCCGCCGGAGGACGCGGTCGCCGTCAAGGCCGCGCCGACGCAATATCCCGCAGGCAAGTTGACCGGCGTCGAGGTCCAGCGCGCCGTGGCGGCGGCGTGCCTAGCGCAGATTCTTCCGAATGCCACCGAAGTGGCCGCCGGCAGCAAAGACCCGGACGTGGTTCATCAGCTGCGCGTCGGCATACGGCGGCTTCGCACTGCTCTGCGCGAACTCGGCGCGCTCGCGCTCGACGCGGGCAGCTTCGATGCCGCGTGGGAGGCGCCATTGGTCGACGCCTTCAGGGCACTCGGCGCAAGCCGCGACCGTGAGCTGCTGCAGACCACCGTGCAGCCGCGCCTGCGCGAGGCCGGCGCGCCGCCGATCGAAGTGCCCGAGGACGAGGCGAACGATGTTTCGGTCGGCGCCGCGGTGCGCAGCCCATCGTTCCAGTCCGTTCTCGTGTCGCTGATCGGCTTCACGGCACCGGGCGACGAAAAGTCCACGGACGGCGCCGATGCCGGCGCGACAACCCGCACGCTCGCCAAGCGCCTGAACAAGCTGCACCGGCAGGTGGTGCGAGGCGGCAAGCGCTTCGAGGCGCTCGCACCGGATGAGCAGCACGGCGTGCGCAAGCGTCTCAAGCGCTTGCGCTACCTGGCCGAGTTCGTCGCGCCCTTGTTCGGCAATCGGAAGGCCATGCGCTATATCGCCGAACTCACGCCCGCACAGGACGCGCTGGGGGAGTTCAACGATGCCTTGGTGGCGATCGAGGCCTACCGCGCAGCCGCGGCGCACGATCCGCACGCATGGTTTGCGGTCGGCTGGCTGATTGCCTCGCAACCGGAGCGGATGCGCGACTGCACGAAGGCGCTGGCGAAGATCGGCAAGGTGCGCGGGTTCTGGAAGAAGAAGGACTGATCGGCACTGGGCCGCCCTCGCTTCCGGCCAGCGCCGTCAGTCTGCCTCGATGTTCGACGTCTTGACGACTGCCGCCCACTGCTGCGTCTGCGCTTTCACCGCAGCATCCATCTGCGCGGGCGTCTGGTAGTCGGCCGCGGCGCCCTGCTCCTGCGCCTTCTGCCTGAAGGCCGGCGTGGCCACGACCTTGGCGATCTCCGCGGAGAGCTTGTCGACCAGCGGCTTGGGCATCTTGGCCGGGGCGAAGACGCCGAACCACGAGGTCGCATCCAGGTTCGGCAGGCCGACCTCGGCGGTGGTCGGCACGTCGGGCAGGCTCGGAAGCCGCGCCTTGCCGGTGGTCGCGAGCACGCGCAGCTTACCGGACTGGATGTGCGGCACGAAAGGCGGCGCGGTGCCGAAGGTCAGGTCGACCTGGCCGCCGAGCATGTCCTGCAGCGCCGGGCCGGTGCCCTTGTACGGGATGTGCGTCATCTTGATGCCGGCCTGCTGCTCGAGCATGGCGCCGGTCGCGTGCTGCAGCGACCCGTTGCCCGACGACGCATAGTTGAGCCGGCCCGGATTGGCCTTGGCGAACGCGACCAGCTCTTGCATGGTCTTGAACGGCAGGTCGGCGCGTACTACGACGATCTGCGGCGCCGACAGCACGTTTGCCACCGGCTGCAGGTCCTTGGCTTCCCACTGCGGCGTCTGCTTGCTGACAAGCGGCGTGATGACGTGGTAGCCCGAGTACTGCATCAGCAGGGTGTGGCCGTCGGGCTCGGCCCGCTTCACAGCCACGGCGGCAATGCCGCCGTTGGCGCCGCCGCGGTTCTCGACCACGACCATCTGTCCGAGCGCGGTGCCGAGAGGAACGCTCAGCATCCGCGCTGCGATGTCGGTGGTGCCGCCTGCCGCGGCCGGCACGAGCATCGTCACCGGCCGGTCGGGGTAACCGGCGGGCTGTGCGGCGGCTGTGCCGGCGAGCGCGCAGACGCCGATCAGAAGCGCAGCGGTGCCGAATTGGCGGCGCGCCAGGGTAGAGCGGGTGGTCATCGTCATGAAAGGTCTCCTTATTGGTTTCTCGAAAAATGAATCAGGCGCCAGCCGCCTTGGCCAGCGCACGGTCGCGCCACTGCGCGAAGTCGGCCGGCGGCGCATGCAGTTCGTCGCGGCGACCGGCTTTCAGGATCTGGCTCGGCACCTCGTGGCCGATCCAGCCCGGCAGCCAGGCGGCGGCGGCCAGCAGCGCGGGCAGGTCGCAGCCGGTGTCGAAGCCCATCAACTCCAGCGCGTGCACGGTGTCTTCGGTGCAGACGTTGCCGCTCGCGCCTGGCGCGTAGGGGCAGCCGCCGAGGCCGCCGAGCGAGGCATCGAAGCGGTCGGCGCCGGCATCGATCGCGGCGATCGTGTTGGCAAGGCCCATGCCGCGCGTGTTGTGGAAGTGCAGGGTGAGTTCGGTCTGCGCAAAGCGCGCCTTGAAGGCCTGCGCGACGGCGGCGACCTGCGGCGGGTAGGCCATGCCGGTGGTGTCGCACAAGGTCATGCCCCTCGCGCCGAGCTCGATGAAGCGCGCCGCCCAGCCGAGCACCGCCTGCAGATCGACGTCGCCCTCCATCGGGCAGCCGAACACGCATGAGAGCGACACGTTGACCGGCACCTTCGACTGCTTCGCCAGCGCGATCACGCCGGCCAGCGCATCGAAGGACTGCTCGCGTGTCATGCGCAGGTTGGCGATGTTGTGCGTCTCGCTGGCCGACATCACGAGGTTGAGTTCATCGGCGCGCGCCTCGATCGCGCGCTCGGCGCCGCGCAAGTTGGGCACCAGGCAGGTATAGACGATGCCCGGCGCGCGGCGGATCTCGCGCAGGACGATCTCGGCATCACGCAGCGCCGGTATCGCCTGCGGCGACACGAAGGCCGTGGCTTCGATCTTGGCGAAGCCGGTGGCCGATAGCGCATCGATGAGCGCTATCTTGTCGGCCGTCGGCACGAACACTGCCTCGTTCTGCAGGCCGTCGCGCGGGCCGACTTCCTGCATGTGGATTCGACGGCCGGCGCCGGACCAGGCGGTGCCGCTCATGCCACGACTCCCGCTTCGCGCAAGGCCGCGACCTGCTGCGGCGTGAGGCCGATTTCTTTCAGCACGGCGTCGGTGTCGTCGCCCAGGCGCGGTGCCGAACTGCGAACGCTGCCCGGCGTGGCCGACAGCTTGGGAACGATGCCCGGCACCTCGATCTCGTGGCCGTCGCGGGTGGTCTGCTTCAGGATCATGTCGCGTGCGCGGTAGTGCGGGTCTTCGGCGATGTCTCAGGCGGTGTAGACGCGGCCAGCCGGCACGCCCGCGGCGCTCAGCGCCGACAGCACGTCGGCGTGCGCGCGCAGCGTCCATGCGCCGATGGCGGCATCGAGTTCGTCCACCCGCTCACGCGGCCGCCGTTGCTCTGCAGGTCGGGCGCGGCGCCAGGTCGGGACGCCCGACCACCTCCATCAGGCGGCGGAAGATGCTGTCGCCGTTGCCGGCGACCAGCACATAGCCGTCGATGCATCTGTAGGCATTTGACGGTGCGATGCCCGGCAGCGCACTGCCGGCAGCCTCGCGCACCGCGCCGAACGCGCTGTATTCGGGGATGAGGCTCTCCATCACGTTGAACACTGCCTCGTGCAACGCGACATCGATCACCTGGCCTTGTCCGCCATTGACCTTGCGGTGGTAGAGCGCCGTCAGCACGCCGATGGTGCCGTGCAGCGCGGCCAGCGTGTCGCCGAGCGAGACGCCCACCCGCACCGGCACGCGGCCCGGCTCGCCGGTCAAGTGACGCAGGCCGCCCATCGCTTCGCCGATGGCGCCGAAGCCCGGCAGGTCGCGGTAGGGGCCGGTCTGGCCGTAGCCGGAGATGCGCAGCATCACGAGGCCCGGATTGATCTCCCGCAGCGCGTCCCAGCCCAGGCCCCAGCCCTCCAGCGTGCCGGGCCGGAAGTTCTCGATCAGCACATCGGCTTTGGCGATCAGCCGGCGGGCGATGTCCTGTCCCTGGGCGCTGCGCAGGTCGAGCGCAACCGAGCGCTTGTTGCGCGACTGCACCTGCCACCAGACAGAAGTGCCGTCCTGCAGCATGCGCCAGTTGCGCAATGCGTCGCCGCCGGTGGCATGCGGTTTCATGCGGTCGGGGGGCGGCTCGATCTTGACCACGTCGGCGCCGAACTCGCCGAGCGTCTTTCCACAGAACGGGCCGGCGATCAGCTGGCCCATCTCGATGACGCGCACGCCCGAGAGCGCAGCGGGCGGCGGAAGCGATAAGGTTTGCGGCATGAGGGCGATGATCGTTTCACGGCCCGCATCCGCAAAGCAGTGCTTGGCGAAGTTGCCATCGCCGAACGCGATGGTGGGTTGTAATGCGGCGCATGAGAGTCGATCCGGTTTCGCTGCGCCTTTTCGTCGCCGTCATGGAAGAAGGCACCCTCGCCGCCGCTGCCGCACGCGAGCACCTTGCAGCGGCCGCCGTGAGCAAGCGCATCAGCGAGCTCGAAGCCGCACTCGGCGTCGCGCTGTTCCAGCGCAGCAACAAGGGCACTCGGGCGACGGCCCCCGCGCACACGCTGCTCGGCCTCGCGCGCGGCGTGCTGAACGGACTCGACGACCTGAGCGAGCAGATGTCCGGCTTTGCCAGGGGCCAGCGCGGCCATGTGCGCGTGGCGGCCAACATCTCGGCCATCACCCAGTTTCTGCCGGACGACCTGCGCAGCTTCATGGTGGCGGCGCCCTTGGTACAGGTGCATTTGACCGAGCGCATCAGCACCGAGATTGCGGCCGCGGTGGCGGACAGCACGGCCGAGATCGGAATCCTCAACGCCGGCCACTACGGCGAAGAGCTGACCCTGCTGCCCTACCGCAGCGACGAGCTGGTGCTGATCGTGCCCAAGGCGCATCCGCTCGCGCGCCGGCGCAAGGTGGCGCTGCGCGATGCGCTGGCCTACGACTTCGTCGGCGCGCACCCGAGCAGCGCCATCAACAACCGGCTGCACCGCGCGGCGGGCGAGCTCGGCATGGCGCTCAAGCTGCGTATCCAGGTCGGCGGCTACGACGCGATGAGCCTCATGGTGGCCGCCGGGCTCGGCATCGGGGTGATTCCGCGCAAGAGCGTGGCGCTGTACCTGTCGACCCTGGACATCCGCGTCGTCGCGCTCGACGAGCCCTGGGTGCACCGCCAGCTCGTACTCTGCGTGCGCTCGCCCGAGGCGCTGTCGCCGGCCGCGCGAATGCTGGTGGCCCACCTGAGCGCGGGGCGGCTTGCTGATCTCGCTCGGCGCAAGTCCGCAGAATAGGACACCGTTGAACGTATCTTCGAATGAAACCCGCATGACCCGAACTAATGCCCCTTCCACGCCCGACCTCGCCGTCCTCATCGGCCGATTCAACCCTTCCATCGCGGACACTTGGCGCTGCTGAAGAAGGCGCTCGAAACCGCGCCGCAGGTGGCCGTGGCGATCGGCTCGGCCTTTCAGGCGCGCTCGCCGAAAAATCCATTCAGCTGGGAAGAGCGCGCCGGGATGATCCGTGCTGCCCTTTCCGATACCGACCGGGCGCGGGTGGTGCTGGTGCCGGTGCGCGACCACGTCGACGATGCGCGTTGGTTCGCCGAAGTGCGCGAGCGCATCGATGCAGCTCTGGTCGCGCTGGGCCAGGCGCCTTCGTCAGCCGCCTCGACGGTAATCGTTGGCCATGTGAAAGACCCGACGCGCGAGTACCTCCTGCACTTCGACGGCTGGGCGCTGCAGGCTTCGGCACGCGCCCCGGCGGCTGAAGCCGCAGCGGTGCGCGATGCGGTCTTCGGCATGCCGCCGGACGCGCCGGGCATGCTCGCCGGCATGTTGCCAAAGGGCACGTTCGACTTCGTGCGCAGCTGGATGGCCGGCCCGCGCTTCGACGCGCTGGCGCAGGAATGGGCGCTTCTGAAGCAGCACGACGCCGACTGGTCGGTGGCGCCCTACCCGGTGGTGCTGGTCACCGTCGATTGCGTGGTGAAGTGCCGCGGCCGTGTGCTCGTCATCCGCCGCGGCCGCGCGCCGGGCAAGGGGCTGGCGGCGATGCCGGGCGGCTTTCTGGAGCTGCGCGAAACCACGCTGCAGTCGGTGTTGCGAGAGTTGGAGGAAGAAACCCACCTTGATGTGCCGGCAACGGATCTGCTCGCCTGCCTGAGTGGCGCCGAGGTGTTCGACCGACCCGACCGCAGCCAGCGCGGGCGCACCATCACGCACGGCTTCTTCTTCGATCTGGGCGACCGCGACCCGCCGCAGGTGCGCGCGGACGACGATGCGCAGAGCGTCGAATGGATGCCGATCGAGGCGCTTTGCGCTTTCGAAGAAGAGTTCCTGGACGACCATTTCCAGATGCTCGACCACTTCCTGGGGCTGCTGCCCCGGCCGGTGCTCGGGGACTGAAGGCGGCGTACATGACGGATGCGTGGTGTAGGCAAGGACCCACGCTCGCCCATTGCCTTTTCCGGCAAATGCGCCCGAAGGGTGGAACCATGCTCAACGCACAGGTTTCCTCCTCCCGGCGCCCACAGCGCCGTTGTACAGCGCCCTTCGGGGTGCTGTTTTTTTGCACGTTACTGTCCCGGCCGCCGCAGCACTTCCACATCCGCGCGCAGCGAATGCGCCCATGCGCGACGGTCGCGGCCCACGGACGGCTGGGGTTCGCCGAAACGCACGACCGCCAGCAGCGGCGGCGCCTTGAGCGTGTTCCACAGCGAGGTCGCGAGGTTGTCGTTACCGATGTAGCGCGGGGCCAGGCTGGTTTCGCCGGTGGCCGCATCGGCAAAGTGCAGGCCGACCGGCTGCACCGGCGCGCCGGCCGAAATGGCCGCCTGCAAGAGGTTGGCATGGAACGGGAGCAGGCGCACGCCGTCGCTGGTGGTGCCTTCTGGGAACACGGCGATCAGTTCGCCTCGGCGCAGCGCGTCGGACATGTGGTGCACCACGCGCACCGCATCGCGGCGGCGCTCCCGCTCGATGTAGAGCGAGCCGGCGCCGGTCGACAACGTACCGATCACCGGCCAGTGCCGCACGCCTGACTTGGACACGAAGCGCACATGCCGTGCCGCATGGATGGCGAGGATGTCGAGCCACGACAGGTGATTGCAGACCAGCAGCATCGGGCCGCGTGCGGGCGGCGTGCCCTCCACGACAAGCCGAACGCCCATCAACGCCAGCATGCGGGCCGCCCATTGCTGGACCCGCAGTTCGCGCTCTGCCGGCGAGAGCCGCGGAAAAACGAGGCGGATGGTCAGCCAGCCGCCCAGCGCATGCGCCGTGGTGCGCAGCAATTTCAGCGTCGCGGAAAGAGCCTGCATGCGGGGGCGCCCGGCTTCAGCCGTGAACCTTTCGTCCGTCCACCAGCGTGAAGCCGCCCGCCCGCGCAACTCGTAGCCGCCGAAGGGCGTGTGCTTGCCCTGGCTCAGCAGTGCGTCGGGCTGTACCTGCCACGCCATTGCCGGGTCGAACACGCAAATGTCGGCGGCGAGGCCCCGGCGACGCGTCCGGCGTCGGGCGCGCCGATGAGCCGCCCCGGCGCCGCGCGACGGCCTCGATCGCGCGCAGCAGCCCGGCGCCGCTTTGCTCGCCCCACTGCAGCGCGAGCAGCAGCAGCGGTTCGAGCCCGGCGCCGGGCTCGCTTTCGGCAAGGCAGCGTCTTGGCATCGGCCTCGACCGGCGTGGTCGGACACCAGCGCATCGATGGTGCCGTCGGCCAGCGCCGCCGACAGCGCATCGCGGTCGCGCTGCTGGCGCAGCGGCGGATCGAGCCGCGCGGCTGTCGAAATAGCCGATGTCGGTGTCGGCCAGCAGCAGCGAATTGATGCTGACGTCGCAGGTGAGCGGCAAGCCCTCGGCCTTGGCCGCCCGCACCTGGGCCACGCCGCCGGCGCTCGAAAGGCGGCACAGATGCACGCGTGCGCCGGTGCTGCGCATCAGCTCGATGATGGTGAAGACGGCGATGGTCTCGGCCGCCGGTGGTATGCCGGCCAGGCCGAGCCGCGTTGCGAGCGGGCCGCTCGCGGCGACGCCGCGGCCGAGGTCCCGGTCCTGTGGGCGCAGCCAGACGGTGTAGCCGAAGGTGCTTGCATAGAGCAGCGCGCGCTGGAGCACCTGCGTGCTGCCCAGCGGCACGTCGGCCTGGCTGAAGCCGATGCAGCCGGCCTCGGTAAGCGCGGCCATCTCGGTGAGCACTTCGCCGGCCAGGCCGAGGGTGAGTGCGCCCAACGGGTACAGGCGCGCGCGCCGCATCTTCTCGGCCCGGAACTTGAGCATCTCGACCAGGCCGGGTTCGTCGAGCACCGGGTCGGTGTCGGGTGGACAGACGAGGCTGGTGACGCCCCCGGCCACCGCCGCGGCGAGTTCGCTTTCGAGCATGCCTTCGTGTTCGTAGCCGGGCTCGCGCAGCCGCGCGGCCAGGTCGACCGGGCCGGGGACGACTAGGCAGCCTTCGGCGTCGAGCGTGTGGTCGGCGCGGAAGTCGCACGGCACGTCGCCGATGGCGAGCACCTTGCCGTCGGCCAGTGCCAGGTCGGCGCGGCGGTCCGTGCCGGATGAAGGATCGACGATGCGGCCGCCGGTGACAAGTATGTTTTCGCTCATGCCTCGTTCCCCGCCACGATGCTCATCACCGCCATGCGAACCGCGATGCCGAAGGTGACCTGCGGCAGGATCACGCTCTGCCTGCCGTCGACCACGTCGGAGTCGATCTCGACGCCGCGGTTGATCGGGCCCGGGTGCATGACGATCGCGTCGGGCTTGGCGAACTGCAGCTTCTCGGGCGTGAGGCCGTAGGTCTTGAAGAACTCCTGCGACGAGGGCAGCAGCGCGCCGGCCATGCGCTCGTTCTGGAGCCGCAGCATGATGATCACGTCGCAGTCCCTGATGCCTTCTTCGAGCGTGTGGCACACGCGCACGCCCATCTGCGCCATGTCGCCGGGCACCAGTGTCTTGGGGCCGACCACCCGCACCTCGGCGCAGCCGAGCGTCGTGAGGGCGTGGATGTCGGAGCGGGCCACGCGCGAATGCACGACGTCGCCGACGATCGCCACCGTGAGGTTGGCAAAGTCCTTCTTGTAGTGACGGATGGTGTACATGTCGAGCAGGCCCTGCGTCGGATGCGCATGCCGGCCGTCGCCCGCGTTCACCACATGCACATGCGGCGCCACATGCTGCGCGATCAGGTAGGGCGCGCCCGACTCGCCGTGCCGCACCACGAACAGGTCGGCCGCCATCGCGCTCAGGTTGGCGATGGTGTCCAGCAGCGACTCGCCCTTGGTCGCCGACGAGCGTGCGATGTCGAGATTGATGACGTCGGCCGACAGCCGCTTGGCCGCGATCTCGAAGGTGGTGCGGGTGCGCGTCGAGTTCTCGAAAAACAGGTTGAACACACTCTTGCCGCGCAACAGCGGCACCTTCTTGACCTCGCGGTCGCTCACGCTGGTGAAGTTGGCCGCGGTGTCCAGGATGTGGGTAACGATGTCCTTGGGCAGACCCTCGATGGAGAGCAGGTGGATCAGCTCGCCGTTCTTGTTGAGTTGGGGGTTGCGCTTGTAGAGCATCAGCTGCTTTCCTCCACTTCGAGGCTGAACGCGCCCCTGTCGTCGCGCGCAAGTGCAAGCGACTGCGCGGCCGGCAGGTCGAGCCGCGCCGCCGCGAAATCGGCCGCTACCGGCAGCTCGCGCCCGCCGCGGTCGACCAGCACCGCCAGCCGCACGCAGGCCGGGCGGCCGAAGTCGAACAGTTCGTTGAGCACGGCGCGGATGGTGCGCCCGGTGTAGAGCACATCGTCGAGCAGCAGCACGTCGGCACCGTTCACGTCGAAGGGCAGCGCGGTCTGCGCACTCGCGGCCAGCCCGCGGCGCGCGAAGTCGTCGCGGTGCATGGCCGACGAGATCATGCCGGGGGCGCCGCCTGCGCCCAGGTCTCGGTGCAGACGCTCGGCCAGCCAGGCGCCGCCGGAGGTGATGCCGACCAGGCGCGTATCGGCGCGCAGCAGGGCCTTCACGCCGGCCAGCAGCGCGAGGTAGAGCGCCTCGGCATCGGGTACGACAGAACTCACGGAAGACTCCTCAAAAACTGTTCCAGGATGATGCAGGCGGACGCCGCATCCGCATCGCGCGCGCCGGAGGCGAGCGCCTCGGTGGTGCTGTAGCGCTCGTCGACCTCATACACCGTCAGGTTGAAGCGGCCGCGCAGCTGGCGTGCAAAGCGCTGAGCGGCGCGGGTGTTGTCGTGCGGCGCGCCATCGGGATACCAGGGCACGCCGATCACCAGCGCGTCGGGCTGCCACTCCCGGATGCGGGCCTCGACCTGGGCAAAGCGCGCATCGCCTTCGGCCTTGATGGTGGCCTGCGGCGTGGCGCTGGCGAGCAGCCGGTTGCCGCTTGCGACGCCGGTGCGCTTGAAGCCGAAGTCGAAGGCGAGAAAGCTCTGGAAGTGGGCGGGAACCGGAGCGGCAGGAGCCCCAGTCGTCATGCGTGGCCCACGTCCGGCGACAGCGTCCAAGCCTGCAGGCCGAGCAGCGACAGGGCCTTGTCGTAGCGCTGCTCGATCGGTGTATCGAAGATCACCGCCGGATCGGCGCCGACGGTGAGCCAGCTGTTCTCGGCCAGTTCGCTTTCGAGCTGGCCTTCGCCCCAGGCCGAATAGCCGAGCGACACCAGCACCCGGCGCGGCCCGGCGCCGGTGGCCAGGGCTTCGAGCACATCCTTGGAGGTGGTCATCTCGAGCCCGCCGGGAATGGTCATGGTTGACGCATAGACCGATTCGTCGGGCTTGTCGTCGTCGGAGAACACCGGGTCGTGCAGCACGAAGCCGCGCTCGGTCTGCACCGGGCCGCCCTGGAACACCGGTGCGCTGCCGAGCTCGGGCCGCGAGAGGTGCAGCTCGATCTTCTCGAACAACACCTTCAGGTTGATGTCGCTGGGTTTGTTGATCACCAGCCCGAGCGCGCCGCGCCCGCTGTGCTCGCACAGATACACGACGCTGCGGCTGAAGGACTTGTCTTCCATGCCCGGCATCGCGATCAAAAAATGATGCGTGAGGTTCATCGGGGCAGAATCGAAGGCCATGCCACCGATTTTACCGGCCGTCGACAAGATCTATCCCAGGGGCCTGATGTGGTTTCGCCGCGACCTGCGCGTGGACGACAACGCTGCGCTGCATCACGCGCTGCGAAGCTGCCGACAGGTGCTCTGCCTGTTCGTCTTCGACCGCGCCATCCTCGATCCGCTGCCGCGCGTGGATCGGCGGGTCGAGTTCATCCGCGAATCGCTGGTCGAACTCGCCGCCGAACTGCGTGCGCTCGGCGGCGAGCTGGTGGTGCGCCATGCATTGGCCGAAGACGAGGTCGCGCAGTTTGCCCGCGCGGCCGAAGTGCAGGCTGTGTTCGCCAACCGCGACGACGAGCCGGACGCACTGGCGCGGGATGCACGGGTGCTCGGCGCGCTGGCCAACGCGGGCGTCGCCTTCCACACCTACAAGGACCGCGCGATCTTCGAGCGTGACGAGCTGCTCACCCAGGGCGGCCAGCCCTACACGGTTTTCACGCCCTACAAGCGGGCCTGGCTCGCGAAGCTCGACGCGTTCTACCTCAAGCCCTCTCCGGTGCGCAGCCATGCGGACGCACTGGCGCTGCCGCCCGAGCACCTGCGCGCGCCGGTGCCCACCCTGGCCGAGATCGGCTTCGAGAAAAGCAACCTGGCTGAGCTGGAAATCCCGACCGGCAGCCAAGGTGGCGCTGCGCTGTTCAGCGACTTCTTCCAGCGCATCGACCGCTATCAGGCAACGCGCGACTATCCCGCCGTTCGCGGCCCGAGCTACCTGAGCATTCACCTGCGCTTCGGCACGGTGTCGATCCGGGAACTCGCCGGCGTGGCGCACCAGTTGTCGCTGCAGGGCGATGCCGGCGCCGCGACCTGGCTCAGCGAGCTGATCTGGCGCGACTTCTACTTCCAGATCCTGGCCCACCATCCGCGCGTGGCCGAAGGCGGCGAATCGCGCAGCTTCAGGCCGGAGTACGACAAGCTGCAGTGGCATCACGGCAAGCATGCCGACATGCTGTTCGACGCCTGGTGCAAGGGGCAGACCGGCTATCCGCTCATCGATGCGGCGATGGCGCAGATCAACCAGAGCGGCTATATGCACAACCGCCTTCGCATGGTGACGGCCAGCTTTCTGTGCAAGGACCTGGGGCTGGACTGGCGCCGCGGCGAACACTACTTTGCGGTGCACCTCAACGACTTCGAACTGTCGTCCAACAACGGCGGCTGGCAGTGGGCGAGTTCGACCGGCTGCGACGCGCAGCCGTACTTCCGCATCTTCAATCCGGTGACGCAAAGCCAGCGCTTCGACCCCGAAGGCAAGTTCATCCGGCGCTACCTGCCGCAGTTGGCGAAGCTGCCCGACGCCGCGATCCACGCGCCGTGGACCGCCAAGCCGCTCGAGCTGGAAGCGGCGGGCATCAGGCTGGGCGAGAACTATCCGAAGCCGATGGTCGACCATGCCGAGGCACGGAGAAGACGCTGCAGCGTTATGCGGTGGCGCGCCAGCCACCGACCCGCAAAGCCGGCGGCAGCTGACGGCGTTCAGGCTGCCAGCGCCACCGGCATGTCGACGCTGGTGTAGCTGCGCACCAGCCGCAGCAGCTCGTCCTCGGAGTAGGGCTTGCCGAGATAGTGGTTCACGCCGAGCGTTGCGCATGGTCGCGGTGCTTCTCGGCGATGCGCGAGGTGATCATGATGATCGGCAACCCCGCCAGCGATGCATCGGCCCGGATGTTGCGCGCCAGGTCGAAGCCGTCCATGCGCGGCATCTCGATGTCCGACAGCACCACGGCCGGGCGCTCCTGCTGCAGCCGCTCGAGCGCCTGCAGGCCGTCGGCCGCGAGCGACACGCGATAGCCTTCGCGCTGCAGCAGGCGCTGCGTGACGCGGCGCACGGTGATGGAGTCGTCCACCACGAGCACCAACGGAACTTGCGCCGCCGCCATCTGCACGGCCGCCACGGGTTCTGAACCACGCGGGGTTTGCGAGGTCGCCGAAGCACTCTTGGCCTGCAGCTGGCGCGCCTTGTCGCCGTGGATCGCAGCCAACGCGACCGGGTTGTAGATCAATGCCACTGCACCCGATGCGAGCACCGAGATGCCCGCCATGCCCGGCAGCCGCGAGAGCTGGGGCCCGAGGTTCTTGACCACGACTTCCTGGTTGCCCAACACTTCGTCCACATGCAGCGCCACCCGCTGGGCTGCGCTTCGCACGATGACGATGGTGTTGTTCTTGCCCGGCGAGCGGTCGCTGCGCGCGGAGGACTGCAGCAGCGCACCGGCCCAGAAGAAAGGCACCTGTTCGCCGCCGACGGCGCGCGCTGGTCGCGGTAGGCCGATTCGAGATCGGAGCTGCTCGCGCGCTGGACGATCTCGACCAGGCTCGACGGCACCCCGATCGACACTGCGCCGGCGCGCAGCATGACGACGTGGGTCACCGCGGTCGTCAGCGGCAGCACGAGCTTGAAGCTGGTGCCTTCGGCCGGCTTGCTGCGGGTTTCGATGCGCCCGCCGAGCGCCGCGACCTGCGCCCGCACCACGTCCATGCCGATACCCCGGCCGGCGAGTTCGGAAACCTGGTCGGCGGTCGAGAAGCCGGGCTTGAAGATCAGCTCCGCAGCCTCGTCGTCGCCGAGCTGCTGGCCTTCGGCGATCAGCCCCAGCGACACGGCCCGGCTGGCGATGCGCGCGAAGTTCAGCCCCGCGCCGTCGTCGCGGAAGCTCACCGAAACGTCGTTGCCTTCGTGATGCAGCTCGATCACGATCAGGCCGCTCGCGTCCTTGCCGGCCTTCTCGCGTGCCTGCGCACCCTCGATGCCGTGCGCGACGCAATTGCGCAGCAGGTGTTCGAACGCGGGCGTCATGCGGTCCAGCACGCCGCGGTCCATTTCAATGCTGCCGCCGACGATGTCCAGGCGCACCTGCTTGCCGGTGTCTTTGGAGGCCTGGCGCACCACGCGGTAGAGGCGGTCGGAAATGCCCTCGAACTCGACCATGCGGGTGCGCAGCAGCCCGCGCTGGAGTTCGCGCGTCTGGCGTGCCTGCGCGCTCAGGTCGTCTTCCGTCGCCTGCACGGTCTTCTGCAGCGTGCGCTGCACCGTGGCCACGTCGTTGACCGACTCGGCCATCATCCGGGTGAGTTCCTGCACGCGGGTGAAGCGGTCGAACTCCAGCGGGTCGAAGCCCTGCTGCGAGTCCTTGGCCTGCGCCAGGCGCGACTGCATCTGGCTTTCGGCCTGCACTTCGATGTCGCGCAGCTGCTGGCGCAGACGGTCCAAGTTGCCGGTCAGGTCGCCGAGCGAGGTGCGCAGCTGGCCCAGTTCGACCTCGAGGCGCGAGCGGGTGATGATCACTTCGCCGGCCTGCGCCACCAGCCGGTCGAGCAGGTGGGTGCGGATGCGGACCGCCTGGCTCGATGCCGTGCGCAGCGGCGTCAGCGCCGACGGCGAGGGCATTGCGACGGTGCGCCGCGCAGCGTGCGGCTCGGCGGCCAGGGCGCTGGCGTCCGTCGCAGGTTCGGCGGGCTGCGCGGCTTTGGCGGCCGGCTCGGCGGCTTCGGGTTGCCGCTCGGGCTCGTGCTCGGGCTCGGGCTCGGACACTGCCGTGGTGGCAAGCTGCACCAGTTCGGTCTGAATGGCTTTGTCGGCCGCGCGCAGTTCGTCGAATGTCGTCTGCAGGGTGTCGAAGCGGGCGAGCAGGTTCTCGATCGACTGCTGGCTGGCGCGATCGGCACCCAGCGCCTCGATCTCGGATTCCATGCGGTGCGCGCGCTCGCCGAGGCGCATCGCGCCGGCAAGACGCGCACTGCCCTTGAGCGTGTGCAGCGTACGCAGCGTGGAGGCGCGGTGCTGCGGATCGTCGAGATTGCGCGACCATTCGCGCAGCGCCGTGCCGAGTTGCGGCAGCAGTTCGGCCGCTTCTTCCTCGAAGATCGGAAAGAGGTCGACGTCCACGGCATCGGTCGCATCGACCGAATCCTCTGAATCGTCGAGCGACACCTCGGCCCCGCCGGCGTGCGGTGCGCGATATGCACCCGCCGCCGCTTCGCCTACCTCTGTCGGCATCGGCGAAGCCGCGACGTCGCGCAGCGCGTGCAGGGTTTCTTCGGCCGGGTCCTTCAGGAAGCCAGCGGCAAACTGGTGCAGCAGACGCCGCAGTTCCTCGGCAGCGGCGACCAGCACGGCGCCCTGCGCCGCAGTGCCCCTGCCCTGCATCTGCAGGTGCTGCAACGCGGCCTCGAACGAACGCGCCATGCCCGACAGGCCTTGAAAGCCGACAGTGGCCGAACTGCCTGCCAGCGAATGCGCCACCCCGATGGTGGAGTCGGACACGCGCTCATGCGATTCAAGCGCCCACTCGCCGACTTCGGTGGCGAGCTGCCGCGACCATTCGTCGGCCTCGATCAGGTAGACGTTGTAGAGCGCAATGCCGATGCGCAGCGGACCGATGACCTTGACCTGCTCGTCGGCGCTCGGCACGGCGGTGTGCGCTGGCGCCGGCTCGGGCGCCTGTTCGGGTTCGGCATGCAGTTCCTGCATGGCTTCAGGCAGTGCCTCGTCCGGCATCGCGAAGGACTCGGCCTCGGCTGCAAATTCGGGCTCAGGCTCCGCATGCCTGGGCGGCGCGGTGAACACCGGCTCGGGCTCGAACGACGCGTGGGCAGTCTCCAGGAAGTCGATGTCTTCCAGCGCGGCTGGCGGCGCGGGCTCCTCGGCGCGCGGCATCGGCTGGCCATCGAAATCGAGAAAGTCGGTGGAAACGAAATCGTCTTCGGAGCTCGGGGTGTCCAACTTCAGATCGGCGAAGTCGCTCCTTTCGCCGAGATCGGCCAGATCGGCCAGATCGCCAAGGTCGGGAAGTTCCGGCATCGACGGCAATGGCAGCGGTTCAGGCACGGCCTTCGCCTCGGCGATGGTTTCTTCCGCCGCGATGTGGCGCGCCGCGGCGACCAGCGCATCGGCATCGGCGACGCGCGCGGGCGCCGCAATCGGTTCGCCGTCGCGCAGGGCTTCGGCCATGCTGCGGAAAGGCGCGGACTGCCACGAATGCGGTTCGTTGGAGGCGATCGCCTCGACCCATTTGGCGAAATCGATCAACGCATGGCGTGTGCCTGCTAGCAATTCGGGCGTGGCGGGACGCTGATCGGCCAGCCAGGTGTTGAGCACCTGCTCGAACGGCCATGCGGCCTCGCCGAAATCCATCAGCCCCACCATCCGCGAGCTGCCCTTCAGGGTGTGGAAGGCGCGTCGCAGCACCGTGAGCTCGGCACTGTCGTCGGGCTGCGAGGCCAGTGCCGACAGGGCCGCCAGCCCGTTGTGCAGCACTTCGCGTGCCTCGTCCAAAAAGATGTTCTGCAGGTCGTCTTCTTCGAGCTCGGTCACCTCGGTGAAGGGCAGCGCCTCCAGCGGTGCGGGCCCGGTGATCTTGGCGGTCCAGCTGGCAGTGGCGCGGCTGAATTCCTCGATCGGCGAGGCGGGCTTGCGGCCCGGGCCGGCGAGCGCGGCGAGCTTGGCCGCGATCTGCGCATCGACCTGTTCGACGCTCAGCACGGTTTCGGTGATCGCAGCCGTTTCGCCGGCCGAGGCAAACGAAGCCGGCGCGGCCGCATCGGGCAGCGCGGTGTCGTTGGCCTGGCGGCCCATCAGCGGCTTCAGTTCGCCGATCTCGTCGTCGAACACGAACAGGCGCTTGGCCAGCGCCGGTTGGTAGCCGAGCATGTCGATCAGGAAACCCAGAGCGCCCAGGTTGTTGCCGAGAGAATCGAAATCGCTCGCGTCGGTGCCGGCGGTGCTGTCGGCCAGCAGCTGCTCGACGTTCTCGCGCATGCGCTGCACGGTCTGCGCAGCCTGGTCGATGCCGAGCACGGAGAACACGCCGCGCATCTGCATCAGTTGCGTCGGCACCATGCGAAGCACGCCTTTTCCGCCGGCCGGCGGAAGAATTGGTCGAGCGACTTTTCGAGCTCGCTCAGGTGGCTGCGCAGTTCGCCCACCACCGTGCCCATGGTCTGGCGGTCGCTCACGCGGCGGTAGAGCTCTTCCATCCACGTCTCGAGCGGCTCGGAGCGGCCGCCCTCGCGCACGCGGTCGATGCGCCCGGCGAGCTGCACGGTGCGCGCGGTCAGTTGACGGTCGTGCGGGTCGAGGTCTTCGAAAGCCGCTTCGAGGTAGAGCACCGAGGTCGCGACTTCCATCGCGAGTTCGGTCGCCGGGGGCTTGCCGGAGTGCAGTGACGCGTCGACGGCGCTGTTCATCGCCTGCACCATCGGCAGGCTCGGCGGATGCAGTTTCTGCAGCGATTCGCCGAGCTGGGCGAAGGTGTCGGCAACCTGCCGCGTGCGGCTGACGTCGCCGCCCGAGAGCGCCGACCACATTTCTTTCGCGGCCTCGATGCGCTTGCGCGCCTGGGTGAGCATCAGCGGGTCGAAGCGGCCGAACTGCTCGACCGTGTAGTCGACCTTCTGCTCGTTGGCCACGCCCCATGCGGCGCGTACCGCGCGCAGCGTGGCGGCCTCGTCGCTCGGATTGGGTGCTGCCTGCGCGCAGAAGAACAGCAGATCCTGGCCGAGCCGGTCCGACACCGTGTTGTCGCCGCGCGCCAGGGTGGCGTACTGCAGCAACACCCGCGATGCCGCACGCTTGACGTGCGAATCGGCGGGTATCAGGTCCAGCGCCAATGCCTCGAAGAAACCCGCGGCCAGCGTCCAGAAGCTGGCAACGCGGGGAATCGAAGCGCCGCGCCCGAGCCCCAGGCACAGCGCGTGCAGGCGTCGTGCGGCCTGGTCGTCGCTCGCCTTGACAATCTTGAGCACTTCACGGTCGAGCTTGGAGCGGACGGCCGGGTCGTACACCAGTGCGGTCTGCGTCGGCGCCGGCCTGATCTCGACCCAGCGCCAGGTCATGCTCCAGAGGTCGGCCGGATGGACGCGCTCGTTGCCCACCAGCTCGAGCACCTCGCGGTACTGCGGAAACAGCGCCACGGACGACACGGTCTTGCCGGCCAGCAGTGCGCTCAGAAAATCGGTGACTGCAAAGCCGGCACGATCGATCTTATGGACTGCGGCTTCGGTGCAGCGCGCCGGCTCGACCGTGAAGCTCTGGACCGCGAATTCGACCGCGCCCAGCATGAGCGCAGGCGCCGAATGGCCCACCATCTGCAACGCACCGACGGCTTGGTGCAGCTGCTGCCGCGCCAGGCGCAGCGGTGCCGTATCGGGTTGCGGCGCAGCGCCGGCCTCGCGCGCAAAACGCCGCAGCGATTTGCTCACATGGTCGAGCGTCTTCTGGATTTCTCCGAGCACCCAGGCCAGCGGCCCGAGGTCTTCGGTGGCCGGCACATGGCCAGCTGCCGGGGCGTTGGCGGGGCTTTGGATCGACACGTTCGGGGCTCGGGGTTCAGGCAATCTTGAAACGGGACACCGACTGGCGCAGTTCTTCCGCCATATGCGAGAGCTCGCGCACCTGCTGTGCGGTGGTGCGCGTGCCTTCGCCGGTCTGTTCGGTGACGGCGAAGATGTGCTGGATGTTCGCGGCCACGACGTTGGCCGAATCGGCTTCGCGCGACGCGGACTGCGAGATCTGCTCGATCAGCTCGGCCAGCCGGCGCGACACGCGGTCGATCTCGGACAGCGCGGTGCCGGCGTTGTCGGACAGCTTGGCACCTTCGACCACGCCCTGCGTGGAGCGCTCCATGGCGCCGACCGCATCCTGCGTGTCGGTCTGAATCGCTTTCACCAGCGCCGAGATCTGGCGCGTGGCATCGGCCGAGCGTTCGGCCAGCCGCTGCACTTCTTCGGCCACCACGGAGAAGCCGCGACCGGCTTCTCCGGCGGACGCGGCCTGGATGGCGGCGTTCAGCGCCAGCACGTTGGTCTGCTCGGTGATGTCAGAGATCAGTTCGGTGATTTCGCCGATCTCCTGCGACGACTCGCCCAGGCGCTTGATGCGCTTGGAGGTTTCCTGGATCTGGTCGCGAATCGAGTTCATGCCGCCGATGGCGTTCTGCACCGCCTGCAGGCCCGAGGACGCGGCTTCCAGCGACTGGCGCGCCACCAATGCCGATTCCTGCGCCTGCGACGACACGCCGTTGATGCGCTCGGCCATCGTCAGCACCGACTGGCCGGTCTCGCGAATCTCCCGCAGCTGTTCGGTAGATGCGGCCAGCAGTTCGGTCGACGTGCTTTCCACCTGCGAGGTGGTCTGCGCCACGCGGGTCGCCGTGTTCTGCACGTTGCCCACCAGCAGGCGAAGTTCTTCCACTGTGTAGTTCACCGAGTCGGCGATGGCGCCGGTGATGTCTTCGGTCACCGTGGCTTCCTGTGTCAGGTCGCCTTCGGCCACCGTCTGCAGTTCATTCATGAGCCGCAAGATCGCTGCCTGGTTGGCCGTGTTGACGCGGCCCACGTCTTCGCTTGCGCGCTCCGCGGCAAGGCGCTCGCGTTCGGCGGCCAGCGCCCGTTCGCGCCCCTCGCGCACCTGCACGTAGCCGATGGCGCCCGCCAGTGCGAGCGCGGTGAGGAACAGCACGAACAGCATCACCACCGTGCCGGCGCCCAGGCCGGTGCGTGCCGAGAGCTTGTCCTGCAGATCGCCGAGCGCATTGCGTAGCGGCTCGCTGTCGGCCAGGATGGTTGCCTGCGCTTCTCGCGCCGCGACCAGGCCCTGGAGGTTGCCCAGGATGGCGCCGGCCTGCGTGCGGGTCTGCTCGTAGGTCTTCAGGATCGATTCGAGTTGCTGGCGCGTCTGCGGATCGCGCGAGCCGGGCAGGCGCTGCTGCGCATTGCCTTCGAGCAGGCCGCGGGTGACTTCCTGGAAGGTGTTCAGGTCCTTGCCGAGCAGGAACACCGCGTCGGGGCTCACGCCTTCGACGGTGAGGAACTCATTGGCCGACTTGCCGATGCGCTGCGTCAGCATCACCAGTTGGCCGGCAGCGGAAATCTCGGGCAGCGTGGCGTTCTGCTGCATCTTGAGGGAAGCCACCGTCTCGGTCATTTCGAGCAGGTCCGACGACTGGCGGTTGATGTCGCGCAGCGCGGTTCCCACCTGCGTCAGGATCCGCTGCTGTGCCAGCACGGCCTTGGCGCTCTTGTCGGCCCGTTCCACCAGCGGGGTGATCTTGGCGAGTTCGGCGTCGTACTGGCCGCCCACGCGCTCGAGCTTGAGCGAATCGTCGCTGTTCGAAAGGCCCTGCACACGCCGCGTCAGGTCGTCCGAACTGTCCTTCACTTCAGCGAAGGCAGGCACATTGCCGACCAGCGCCTGCGAAACGGACTTGGCAAGGCGTTGCGACTGCATCAGCGACTGGCCGGTGGCTGCCACCTGCTGCGCAAGCCGTTCGGCGCGCAGGATGGCTGAGCCGGCAACCAGCAGCAGCAGCAGCACCGCGGCGGCAAGAATCACGGCGAGCACGCGCTGCTGGCGCGCGGGGTTCGAACGCAACCTGTTCGCCGCACCGTTCGGATCGAACGGTCCGGAGCCCTGGGCGCCGGCTTGCGCGACGTTGCCGGAACCTTCGCCCGATACGGCATCGGGCGCATCATTGGAAAACACCGGCTCCACGGAGGGCTCTGGTGTGGCATCGCGCCGGAAAAGCATGGTCTTATCCTCCTGGGGCTGAACGGTCTCGACATTGTCGAGCGACAGGGTCGCAGCACTGTCGGCGCGCACGGTGACACTGTCGCCACCCATGGGCATGAATTTCTTGAACTTGTCGGCGATCGAGCTCACGGTCGGTCCTTCAGGTGGTGGTCGGTGGCGCTCAGGCGCCGATGCTCAGAAACTGGGGTTGCTGCGAAAGCGCCTGCAGGTTGATTTCCTGCCAGCGGCCTTCTGCGGCGTCGATGTACAAATGGCCCAGCCATGCCGGCGCGCCGGCGTGCGGCGGCTGCGATTCGACGAACGCTTCCACGCCGCGCAAACCGACCAGTCGGTCGATCAGCAGTGCACAGTTCACTTCGAGCAGCTCGTTGAGCGCGACGAAGCGCGACTGGGAGCGCACGGTCTCGCTTACCGCGGGTGGCGGGGCGCCCGAGGCGAAAGTTGCCAGCTGGACGATGCCGTAGAGGCCGCCGCGCAGGTTGGCCACGCCAAGGAACCACGGCTCGGTGTAGGGCACCGGCTGCGGCGATGCAAACGGGAATATTTCGCCCGCATGCCCGAGCGGAAACAGATACTTCGCATCGCCGGCCTCGACGGCCAGCCAGGATGCGGAAACACCCGAAGTGCGTGCCGCCTGCAGGCGGTCGGCAAGCCGGGACTGGAAGGCGCGCAGGGCGTCGCGGTTGGCCATTGACGGATGCGCGCGCTCAGGCGAGGGCGCTGATCTTCGCCATCAGTTCGGCCGAATTGACCGGCTTCACGATGTAGTCCCGAGCGCCCTGCCGCATCGCCCAGAGCCGGTCGGTTTCCTGGTTCTTGCTGGTGCACATGATGATCGGCACCGCCGCATACTGCGGATTGCGCGCGATGGCGCGGGTGAGCTGAAAGCCGTTCTGGCCCGGCATCACGATGTCCATCAGGATCAGGTCCGGCTGCTCTTCCTCGATCCGACGCATCGCGTCTTCGGCGTTTTCGGCGGTCTTCACCGAGAAGCCGTTCTTCTGGAGAAGATCGGTCAGAAAAACCAGTTCGGTCTTGGAATCGTCGACCACGAGAACCTTGCGAATAGCCATTACTGCACTTCCTGATGAACGATGCCAAACTGCTGCACGGCTTGGAGCAGTTGGTCTTTGGTGAAGGGTTTGGTGAGGTAGTCTTGCGAGCCGACCATGCGGCCGCGCGCCTTGTCGAACACACCGTCTTTGGACGAGAGCATCACGACCGGGACGTCGGAAAAATGAGCGTTGCGCTTGATGATTGCGCAGGTCTGATAGCCGTCGAGCCGCGGCATCAGGATGTCGCAGAAGATCAGATGAGGCTTGTGGTCGTTCACCTTCGACAGCGCATCGAAGCCGTCTTCGGCCAGGAGAACCTCGTGGCCGCCCTGCTTGAGGAAGATCTCGGCGCTGCGCCGGATGGTGTTGCTGTCGTCGATGACGAGCACCTTGTAACCGGATCCATTCGTGCTCATACGCACCGCTCCTCATGTGACTCGATGACCGCAACGCCCGTTCAGGAGCGCAGGAAGCGCGGCCCTATGCCATGCTTCAGATTTCAACCATTTCGAAGTCTTCCTTGCGCGCGCCGCATTCGGGGCAGGTCCAGTTCATCGGAACTTCCGCCCACGCCGTGCCGGCCGCAATACCATCTTCTGGCACGCCCACCGCTTCGTCGTAGATCCACCCGCAAATCAGGCACATCCAGGTTTTCGTGTTCATCGCAGCTTAAAGTCCCTGTTCATAGAATGCAACGATCGTATCTAAACGTATCACCAAAAGCCGTGACAAGCGTCTCGGATAAGCCACCATCTGGTGGATACCGGGGCGTATGACTACTTATCTACTACCACCCAGGCACGACCGCAAAGTGAGCGATCTTACCGACCCCGAAAGCGCCGAAGTCGCAGCCGAAATCGAGTCGAACCCGCCTTGCGTGCTGGTATTCAACGCCAGCGATCCGAGCGGTGCCGGCGGCCTCGGCGGCGACGCTCTGGCCATCGCCTCGGTCGGCGCCCACATGCTGGGGGTGGTAACCGGCGCCTATGCCAGGGACACGGCCGAGATCTTCGACCACTTTGCGTTCGACGAAGAGGCGGTGGCCGAGCAGGCCCGCTCCATCCTCGAAGACGTCGAAGTGCAGCTCATCAAGGTCGGCTTCGTCGGCTCTCCCGAAAACCTGAGCACCGTGGCCGAGACGGCGACCGACTATCCGGACGTACCGGTGGTCGCCTACATGCCCAACCTCTCGTGGTGGGAAGACACGCAGATCGAGGCCTACCTCGACGCGTTCCGCGAACTGGTGCTGCCGCAGACCACCGTGCTGGTGGGCAACCACAGCACGCTGTGGCGCTGGCTTCTGCCTGACTGGGCCGGCGAGCGGCCGCCGAGCGCACGCGATATCGCCATGGCGGCCGGCGAGTTCGGCGTGCCCTACACGCTGGTCACCGGCATCGTGCTGCCCGAGCAGTTCATCGACAACGTGCTGGCATCGCCGCAGTCGGTGCTCGCCAGCGAGAAGTATGAGCGGCTGGAAGCCGTGTTCGCCGGTGCGGGCGACACCCTGTCTGGCGCGCTGGCCGCGCTACTTGCCAGCGGCACCGATCTCGCCGCGGCCACCAGCGAAGCCCTGAGCTACATGGACCGTTGCCTCGACGCGGGCTTTCGGCCGGGCATGGGGCATGTGCTGCCCGATCGCCTGTTCTGGGCGCAGGCCGAGGAAGATGAGGACGACGAAGACAATGGCGAGCCGCCTTCCCCCGCCGACTTCGCCCTGCCCCCGCACGACACCCGACATTGAAATGTTGCTCGCCCCCAGGCTGCGCGAACTTCGTGTCGCTTCGCCAACCCCCTGCCGGGGGCAACACCAGCGGCCCGGCGGAGCCGGTTCCGCGGTGTTCCACGATGAGGCCGGGCTTCGCCGGCCGTAAATCTCAAGCAGCAGCAACACCCATCCACCCACCCCCCCACCTTATGCCCCAGCCTAATCCCAACGAGATTCTTTTCGAGCGCGCTTGCCGCGTCATCCCCGGAGGCGTGAACTCGCCGGTGCGCGCCTTCAAGGCCGTCGGGGGGACCCCGCGTTTCATTAAGCGCGCGCAGGGCGCCTACATGTGGGACGCCGCCGACCGACGCTATATCGACTACATCGGCTCCTGGGGTCCGATGATCCTGGGCCACGGTCATCCGGCGGTGGTCGAGGCGGTGCAGCGCGCCGTGGTCGAGGGCTTCTCGTTCGGCGCACCGACCGAACGCGAAATCGAACTGGCGGAAGCCATCCTCGCCTTGGTGCCTTCGATGGATATGGTGCGGCTGGTGAGTTCGGGCACCGAAGCCGCGATGAGCGCCCTGCGCTTGGCACGCGGTGCCACCGGGCGCAAGTACATCGTCAAGTTCGAAGGCTGCTACCACGGCCATGCCGATGCGCTCCTGGTCAAGGCCGGCTCGGGCCTCGCGACCTTCGGCCATCCGACCTCGGCCGGCGTGCCGCCCGAGGTCGTGCAGCACACGCTGGTGCTGGAGTACAACAACCTGGCGCAGCTCGAAGAAGCCTTCACGTTGCACGGCCGCGAGATCGCCTGCCTGATGATCGAGGCGATCGCCGGCAACATGAACTTCGTGCGCGCGAGCGCCGCCTTTGCGAAGCGCTGCCGCGCGCTGTGCACGCAGTACGGCGCGCTGCTGGTGTTCGACGAGGTCATGACCGGTTTTCGCGTCGGCCTGCAGGGCGCGCAGGGCGTGCTCGGCATCACGCCCGACCTCACGGTGCTCGGCAAGGTGATCGGCGGCGGCATGCCGCTGGCGGCCTTCGGCGGGCCGCGCGCCATCATGGAACAGCTCGCGCCGCAGGGGCCGGTGTACCAGGCCGGCACGCTGTCGGGCAACCCGGTGGCCACCGCCTGCGGACTCGCCACCTTGAAGGAAGTCGCCCGGCCCGGCTTCTTCGACGCGCTGTCGCAGAGAACCCGTTCGCTGGTCGATGGGCTGAAGGGCGCCGCGGAAGCCGAAGGCGTGCCGTTCAGCGCCGACAGCGAAGGCGGCATGTTTGGCTTCTTCCTGCTGGATGCACTGCCGCAGAACTACGCCACGGTCATGACCACCGACAACGCCAGGTTCAATGCGCTCTTCCACGGCCTGCTGGCGCGCGGCGTGTACATCGCGCCCGCGCTGTACGAGGCCGGCTTCGTGAGCGCGGCGCACAGCGACCAAGACATTGCCGCCACGGTCGAGGCGGCGCGCGAGATCTTCAGGACGCTGGCCTAGCCTTCAGCGCGCTCAATGCCGAAAGTGGCGCACGCCTGAGAGCACCATGACCACGCCGCGCTCGTCCGCGGCATCGATCACCTCCTGATCGCGCATCGAGCCGCCAGGCTGGATCACGCAGCTCGCGCCGGCATCGACCACCACGTCGAGGCCGTCGCGAAACGGAAAGAAGGCGTCGCTTGCGACCGCCGTGCCCTGCAGCGACAGGCCGGCATGTTGCGCCTTGATGCTTGCGATGCGGGCCGAGTCGAGCCGGCTCATCTGGCCGGCGCCTACACCCATCGTCATGCCGTCGGCACAGAACACGATGGCGTTGCTCTTCACGAACTTGGCCACCTTCCATGCGAACAGCAAGTCCTGCATTTGCTTCGGCGTCGGCTGCTTCTTGCTGACCACCTTCAACTCGTCTGCCGAGAGCTCGCGGTTGTCCGCGGTCTGCATCAGGAGGCCGGAGCCGATGCGCTTGACGTCGACCGCATTACGGCCGTTGTCCCAGTCGGAAGAGCCGCCCGGCGGCAGCGCGATCTCGAGGATGCGGATGTTGACCTTGCTCTTGAAAACCTCGAGCGCATCTGCCGCGTAGCCCGGCGCCATCAGCACCTCGACGAACTGCTTGCTCACTGCCTCGGCAGTTGCGCGGTCCACCGGTCGGTTGAAGGCGATGATGCCGCCGAAGGCAGAAGTCGGATCGGTCTTGAAGGCCTTGGCGTAAGCCTCGTGCGCGTCGGCACCGACCGCAACGCCGCACGGATTGGCATGCTTCACGATCACGCAGGCAGCCGCATCGAAGCTCTTCACGCATTCCCAGGCGGCATCGGCATCGGCGATGTTGTTGTAGCTGAGCTCCTTGCCCTGCAACTGCTTCGCGGTGACGAGCGAACCCGGTGCCGGGTTCAGGTCGCGATAGAACGCGGCCTGCTGGTGCGGGTTCTCGCCGTAGCGCAGATCCTGCAGCTTGACGAAGCGGCCGTTGCTCTGCGCCGGGAACAGCGCCCGCTCCCCGCCCTGCTCGATGCCCGACAGGTAGTCGCTGATCGCGCCGTCGTACTGGCTGATGCGGTTGAAGGCGGCCACCGAAAAAGCGAACTTGGTCTTTTCGCTGAGCCGGCCGTCGGCCTTCAGTTCGGCCAGCGCCTGGGGGTACTGCGCGGCGTCGGTTAGCACGCCGACATCCTTCCAGTTCTTGGCGGCGCTGCGCACCATCGCCGGCCCGCCGATGTCGATGTTCTCGATCGCGTCTTCGAACGTGCAGCCCGCCTTGGCAACCGTGGCTTCGAACGGATACAGATTGACAACCAGCAGGTCGATGGTGTCGATGCCGTGCTGCTGCAATGCAGTCATGTGCGCCGGCACGTCGCGCCGTGCGAGCAGGCCACCGTGCACCTTGGGATGCAGCGTCTTGACGCGTCCGTCGAGCATTTCGGGAAAGCCCGTGAGCTCGGCCACTTCGGTCACCGGTAGCCCGGCATCTGCCAGCAGCTTCGCCGTGCCGCCGGTGGACAAGAGCCGGATGCCGAGTGCATGAAGCGCCTGCGCGAATTCGAGGATGCCGGTCTTGTCGGATACGGAGATCAGTGCGTTCATCAAAACAGTTACTTCAGGAGTTTGTGCTCGACCAGCTTCTTGCGCAGCGTGTTGCGGTTCAGGCCGAGCCATTGCGCGGCCTTGGACTGGTTGCCCTCGGCGCGCGTCATCACGACGTCGAGCAGCGGCTTCTCGACCACGCGCACCAGCATCTCGTACATGCCGTCGGGTTCGGTGCCGCGCAGGTCGCGGAAATAGCTGTCCAGGCTGCTGCGAACGCAGTCTTCGATGTGTTTCTTGCTCATGACCCTCTTCTCTTCTCTTCTTTTCTTTTCTTGCTCTCGTGTCAGGCCAGCGCGTCGGCTTCCTGCTCATCCCTCGGCTCGTGCGCTTCGGCGTGTTCGGCGGGCATGCGATCCATCCGCGTCGCCAGCACATCGAAGAAGCCGGCCACCGCTTGCCACTGCGCATCGCAGTCTTCGATGGCGTTCATGCGGCTTCGAAATTCTTCGCCCCCCGGCAGCGAGTGAACGTACCAGCCGATGTGCTTGCGCGCCGTTCGCACGCCGCTGTAGGAGCCGTACAGCGCGTAGTGCTGCAGCAGGTGGTCGAGGAGCAAGCGGCGTACCTCTGCAACGAGCGGCGGCGCGAGGTGCGTGCCGGTAGCAAGGAAATGCGCGACTTCACGAAAGATCCACGGCCGCCCTGCGCGGCGCGACCGATCATCACCGCATCGGCGCCGGTACGCGCCAGCACGTCGCGCGCCTGCTCCGGCGATGCGATGTCGCCGTTGGCCACAACCGGGATGCGTACCGCCGCCTTCACGGCCGCGATGGTGTCGTACTCGGCCCTGCCCTTGTAGCCCTGCTCGCGCGTTCGGCCATGCACCGTGAGCATCTGCACGCCGGCCGTGGCGAGGGGGCGCGCGGGGCCGACCGCGTTGCGATGCGCGTCGCTCCCGCCGGTCCGAATCTTGCGGGTGCCCGGCACGCCATGCGGCGCCGCAGCGGCGACCACCGCTTCGACGATTTCGAGCGCCAGCGGCTCGTCGCGCATCAGTGCCGAGCCGGCCCACTTGTTGCAGACTTTCTTGGCCGGACATCCCATGTTGATGTCGATGATCTGCGCGCCGCGCTCGATGTTGTATTGCGCGGCCTCGGCCATCATGGCGGCGTCGGTGCCGGCGATCTGCACCGCGATGGGGCCGGGCTCGCCTTCGTGGTCGGCACGGCGCGAGGTCTTCAGCGTGCCCCACAGCTCCTTGCGAGACGTGACCATCTCGCTCACCGCATAGCCGGCGCCGAGTTCCCGGCACAGCATGCGGAACGGCCGGTCCGTCACGCCGGCCATCGGCGCTGCGAACAGGCGGTTTTCCAGCGCGATATTGCCGATCTGCAAGGTCATGAAGGGATGTGTGGCGCGCGCCGGACTGCTGAAAAATGAGGCGCGATTGTACCGGCGGCCGCGGCAGCGGCGGGAACATTTGAACTTTTGTTTCAGCTTGCCAGACGACCTTTCTATACTGCGGCGCACATGCAAGCCTGGCTCGACTCTCTTTTTGCTCTGCTGGCGCTGCCGCAGTACGGGCTCAGCACCTTGTTCGTGGCTGCTTTCGTTTCGGCGACGCTGGTGCCGGTCGGCTCGGAGCCGGTGCTGTTCGGGCTGCTCAAGCTCAATCCCGACATGTTCTGGCCGGCCATCGCCGTTGCCACCATCGGCAACACGCTCGGCGGCATGGTCGACTGGTGGCTCGGCTATGGCGCGCACAAGGTCGCCGACAAGTACTCGCACTCAAAGCACCACCTGCGCGTGCTGGGCTGGCTCGAACGCCTCGGCCCGAAGGCGTGTCTGCTGAGTTGGCTGCCGATCGTCGGCGATCCGATCTGCGCCGTCGCGGGTTGGCTGCGGCTCGCGTTCTGGCCCTGCGTGATCTACATGGCGATCGGCAAGTTCGCGCGCTACGTCACCATGACCGTCGCCCTGCTCTACATCTGGCCGAACTGAACAGGCGCCCGATCAGGTCATGAGGCCGTAGGGTCCGCCGCGTTCGAGCGCACGCATGTACGCGGGCCGCGCATGAATGCGCTCAAGGTAGGCCATCAGCTTCGGCCGCGACGCATCGAGCCCGCCGCGCGCCGCTGCGGCCTCGACCGGAAAGCTCATCTGGATGTCGGCGCCCGAGAACGCATTGCCGCCGAACCACTTGCTGCCTGCGAGTTCGCCTTCCATGAAATCCAGGTGCGTCGCGATGTTGGGTGTGATGAAGCTTTGCTTGGCCTTGCCCGCGATAGCATTTGCGATCGGCTTGGCGAAGAACGGCATTTTGGTTCGCTCGATGCGGTCGAACACCAGCTTCATCAGCAGCGGCGGCATGGCCGAACCTTCGGCGTAGTGCATCCAGTAGCGATAGCGCACCGCTTCGGGCGTGCCGGCTGCCGGGGCGAGGCGACGGTTGCCGTAGCGCTCGATCAGCGTCTCGACGATGGCACCCGACTCCGCGAGCACCAGGCCATCCTCGGTCGCCACCACCGGCGACTTGCCCAATGGATGCACCGCGCGCAGCGACGGCGGCGCAAGCATCGTCTTCGGGTCGCGCTGATAGTGGACGATCTCGTAGGGCAGCTCGAGTTCTTCGAGCAGCCAGAGCACGCGCTGCGAGCGGGAGTTGTTGAGGTGGTGGACGGTGATCATGGTCTTGAGCAGCGGGGAGATGCGGACCCGCTTTCTACACCGATGCGCGCAGCGTCCGTTTGCGCCTACACCACGACGGCGCGCAAACGAGCGGGTGCGGCAGCCTGCGCTTCATAGGATCAGCTGCCACGACGATTCGCAAGCCGCTTTGCAAAGGACTCCGCATGCAAGCATCCCCCCAGCCCCTCGACGACGATCCTCAATGGCCCGTCACCCGCCGAACCGTGTTCCAGACGGGGGCAGCGCTCGCGGCAGTGCAAGCCGCGGGCGGTGCCGTCGCGCAGGGCTCGCAGCCTGCTGCATCAGATGCGCCGGCTCGGCGCGATCTACCTCCTCAGCGCATGCCCGTAGAGCTGCACATCAACGGCAAGACGCACACGCTGACGGTCGACACCCGCACCACCCTGCTCGACGCACTGCGCGAGAACCTGCGCATGACCGGCCAAGAAAGGCTGCGACCACGGCCAGTGCGGCGCCTGCAGTGCTGGTCGAAGGCCGGCGCACCAACGCCTGCCTCAGCCTTGCCGTGATGCACGACGGCCAGCAGATCACGACCATCGAAGGGCTGTCCAGCGGTGGCAGCTTCATCCGATCCGCACTTCTTGAAGCACGACGGCTTCCAGTGCGGCTACTGCACGCCCGGGCAGATCTGCTCGACCGCCGGCATGCTGAACGAGGTCAAGCTCGGCATGCTGGCCACGTAACGCGCGATCCGAACGGCACGGCCGTGTCGCTGACCGACGAAGAAATCGAGGCGCATGAGCGGCAATCTCTGCCGCTGCAGCGCGTACCCCAACATCGTCGCGGCCATCAAGGACGTTTCGAGTGCGCTCATGAAGGCCACGCGAGCGGGCAGCCACGCCGCGGCGGCGGAGAGGCAGCGCTCGCTGCGCCAAGGTCTCGCCGGCGGCACCAACCTGCTCGATCTGATGAAGCTGCAGATCGAGACGCCGGTGCACCTGATCGACATCAATCGCCTGGGCCTCGACAAGATCGAGCCCACCTCCGACGGCGGACTGCGCATCGGCGCCATGGTGCGCAACGCGGACCTCGCCGCGGATGCGCGGGTGCGCAAGGACTATGCCGTGCTGAGCCGCGCGCTTCTGGCCGGCGCATCGGGCCAGTTGCGCAACCGGGCAACCACCGGCGGCAACCTGCTGCAGCGCACGCGCTGCTACTACTTCTACGACACCTCGAAGCCCTGCAACAAGCGCCAGCCCGGCGCTGGCTGCGCAGCGATACAGGGCTACAACCGCCTGCATGCGGTCGTCGGCACCAGCGAGCAGTGCATCGCCACGCATCCGTCCGACATGGCGGTCGCGATGCGCGTGCTCGATGCACGGGTAGAAACCGTTTCACCGTCGGGCGGGCGTCGCGTGATACCGATCGTGGACTTCCATCGCCTTCCGGGAACCACCCCGAACGTCGAAACCAGCCTGACGCCGGGCGAGATGATCACAGCCGTCACGCTGCCGGCGCCGGTGGGCGGTCGGCACGTCTATCGAAAGGTGCGCGACCGCGCGTCATATGCCTTGCGGTGGTGTCGGTCGCAGCGATCGTCGACGCGGCAGACGGCCGTATCCGCTCCGCGCGCATGGCGTTCGGTGGGGTGGCGCACAAGCCCTGGCGCGTTGAAGCCGCCGAGACCGCGTTGGTCGGCGCGACCCCCGGCGACGAGGCATGGCGCCGCGCGGCCGACGGCGTGCTCGCCGGTGCGCGCGGCTTCGGCTTCAACGACTTCAAGATCCCGCTGCTGCGGCGCACGCTGCGCGCGGCGGCGGCCGAAGCCATTGCCGGCTGAGCGGCCGACGCCAGGAGACACCTCATCATGGAAATGACCGCACCGTCCGCCCGCAATGCGATCGACGAGAACCGCCAGGGGCTCATCGGCAAGCCAATCGACCGCGTCGACGGCCGCCTCAAGGTCACCGGCCGCGCGCCCTACGCCTACGAAGTGCAGGAAGGCGGCAAGCCGGCCTACGGCTTCATCGTCGAGGCGAGCATCGCAAAAGGCCGGGTGAGCGCGATCGACGCCACGGCCGCAGAGCGCTCGTCGGGCGTGCTGCTGGTGATGACGCATAAAAATGCGCCGAAGCAGGCGGCCTGGGGCCCGGTGGACGCCAAGGACCGCTTTGCGCGCTCGTCGCCGCAGATGGGCAACGACCGCGTGCGCCATTACGGCGAGGCCGTCGCCTTCGTGGTGGCGGAGAGCTTCGAAGAAGCCCGCGCCGCGGCCAGCCTGGTCGACGTTCGCTATGAAGCGCAACCCGGCGACTACGAACTCAAGAAGGAGAGCGCGGAAAAGCCCAAGGACGGCGAGGGCCGAAAAGCCGACACCGCCGTGGGCGATTTCGGGGCGGCCTTTACTTCTGCCGCCGTCACCGTGGACGCCACCTACACCACGCCGCACCACATCCACGCCCAGATGGAACCGCACGCCACGCTCGCTTACTGGAAGGACGGCCGCGTCATCGTGCACTGCGCCGCTCAACTGCTCGAGAGTGCGCAGAACGCGGTCGCCGCCACGCTGCAGATCGCGCCCGACAAGGTACGCATCGTCAGCCGCTACATCGGCGGGGGCTTTGGCGGCAAGTTGCCAATCTATGGCGACGTCTTGCTCTCCGCGATGGCATCGCGCCAGCTGAATCGTCCGGTCAAGACGGCGCTCACGCGCCAGCAGATGTTTCACTTCACCACGCACCGCAGCGACACCATTCAGCGTGTGCGCCTCGGTGCCGCGGCCGACGGAAAGCTCAGCGCGATCGGGCACGAGAGCTGGTCGCACAGCGCGCGCTTCGACAATTTCTACGAAAACGCGAGCGAGCAGACCCGCTCTCTTTACGCCGCGCCGAACCGGATGACGGCACACCGCGCAGCCAAGCTGGACCTGCCCGTCTCGGACTCCACGCGAGCGCCCGGCGAGGCAGTGGGCATGCTGGCGCTGGAAAGCGCCATGGACGAACTGGCGGAGAAGCTCAAGCTCGATCCGATCGAGCTTCGCATGCGCAACGAACCGGCCATGGACCCGGAGAGGAACGTTCCTTTTTCGACCCGGCAACTCGTCAAGTGCATGAAGGACGGCGCCGAGCGCTTCGGCTGGAGCAAGCGCAGAGCGACGCCCGGCACCGTGCGCGAAGGCCGCTGGCTTATCGGCATCGGCATGGCGGCAGCCACGCGCGGCAATCTTCTACAAGACGCCAAATGCACGGTGCTTCTCGACCGCCAGGGTGTGCTGACGGCACGCATGGCGATGACCGATATCGGCACGGGCAGCTACACCGTTCTCACGCAGGTGGCCGCCGAAACGATGGGCTTGCCGCTCGACAAGGTCCGCATGGAACTGGGCGACAGCGACTTCCCCGAAACACCCGGGTCGGGCGGCTCGTGGGGCGCAGCGAGTGCCGGCTCCGCACTGTTCGACGCCTGCGTCAACCTGCGCGAAAAGTTGGCCGGCAAGTTGGGCGTCAAGGCGAGTGAGGCCACGTTCGCGGACGGCAAGATCAGCGCGGGCGGCCGTTCCGAGACGATGGCCGCGCTGGCCGGCACGCTCGGTCTTCAGGCGGACGGCCAGATCAAGACCGGCGACATGGAGAAGAAGTTTTCGCAACAGGGCTACGGCGCGCATTTCGCAGAAGTTGGTGTCGACATGGACACGGGCGAAATCCGCCTACGCCGCATGCTGGGCGTCTTCGCTGCGGGCCGCATACTGAACCAGAAGACCGCCGTCAGCCAGGCCACGGGCGCGATGATCTGGGGCGTCGGCTCGGCGTTGCACGAGGACGCCGTCGTCGACAAGCGCTACGGCTATTTCGTCAACCACGACCTGGCCGAATACCACGTACCGGCGCATGCGGACATCCCGGCGATCGAGGCCTATTTCATCGACGAGGTCGACGACAAGACCAATCCGCTGAAGATCAAGGGCGTGGGTGAACTCGGCATCTGCGGCGCCGGAGCCGCGGTGGCGAACGCGGTCTACAACGCGACCGGTGTGCGGATTCGGGAATTTCCGTTGACGTTGGACAAGGTGCTGGCGGGGCTGGATCGGCCTTGAGGTACTGCGCTCAGGAACTGAACAGGAAGTTCATCACGTCGCCGTCCTTCACGACGTAGTCCTTGCCTTCGGCGCGCATCTTGCCGGCGTCCTTGGCGCCCTGCTCGCCCTTGAAGGCGACGAAGTCGTTGAACGCGATGGTCTGGGCGCGGATGTAGCCTTTTTCGAAATCGGTATGGATCACGCCTGCGGCCTGCGGGCCGGTGTCGCCGACATGGATGGTCCAGGCGCGCACTTCCTTCACGCCGGCGGTGAAGTAGGTCTGCAGGCCAAGCAGCGTGTAGGCCGCGCGAATGAGCCGGTTGAGGCCGGGCTCCTGCTGCCCGATCTCGGCCAGGAACATCTTCTTGTCTTCCTCGTCCATGTCGGCCAGCTCGGCTTCGATCTTGGCGCAGATGGCGACCACGGGCGCCTTTTGCGCGTCGGCGTATTCACGCAGACGATCGAGGAACGGATTGTTCTCGAAGCCGTCCTCGGCCACGTTGCCAACGAACATCGCGGGCTTGGCCGTGATCAGCGAGAACTGCTTGATGAGCGGCTTTTCTTCCTTCGTGAACTCGATCGCGCGCACGGGGATGTTCTCGTTCAGCGAAGCCTCGCATTTTTCGAGCAGCGCGACCAGCTTGATCGCCTCCTTGTCGCCCGATCGCGCGGTCTTGGTGTGGCGGTGCAGCGCCTTCTCGACGGTGGCGAGGTCGGCCAGGCAGAGCTCGGTCTGGATCACCTCGATGTCGGAGATGGGGTCGACCTTGCCGGCCACGTGGATCACGTTGTCGTCCTCGAAGCAGCGCACCACGTTGACGATCGCATCGGTTTCGCGGATGTGGGCGAGGAACTGGTTGCCAAGCCCTTCGCCCTTGCTCGCGCCGGCCACAAGCCCCGCGATGTCGACGAATTCGACGATCGCCGGCACTACGCGCTCCGGCTCGACGATGCCGCTCAGGGCGGCAAGGCGGGTGTCGGGCACCTCGACCACGCCGACGTTCGGCTCGATGGTGCAAAACGGGTAGTTCTCGGCCGCGATGCCGGCCTTGGTCAGCGCATTGAAAAGGGTGGACTTGCCGACGTTGGGCAGGCCGACGATGCCGCACTGGAGACTCATGGCGGGGACTTTCAGGAATGCTTGGGGGAAACCGGGATTTTAGGCGCCGGTGCGCTGCAGCTCACTCGAAGCGCAGGTTTGCGCCGACTGCTTGCCCGCGCCGCAGCATGTGCTCCACGCCCTGCAACACGATCGCGTTCATGCCGAAGGTGATGGCGCCGTCGACGCGGGGGTCGGCGCGGTAGCTGCGCAGCAGGTCACCGACCTCGGGGCTGGTTTCGGCGGATGCCGGATCGATGTCGGGGATCGGGCAGCGCACGCAGGGCTTGACCGGCTGCAACTGCGCCTCGCCTTCGGCCGTGGCGATGTGCAGCGGTCCGCGCGATCCTCGTCGTGCGCATCGAGTCCGACGAGCACGATGTTCGGCCTGAAGCGCTCGATGCCGCTCGGGTCATGGCCAGCCGCAGCCAGCCGTGCGTTGAATTCCGCGAGCGAGGCTTCGCCGAGCACCAGCACCGGATAGCCGTCGGCAAACTGGTTGGGCGCCTCGACGTTGCCGGTCCACTTCAGGTTGGACAGCCGCCGGTGCTCTGGATCGAAGCGCACCAGGCGCAGACGCTGCGGGTCGCCGGGCGGCGAGAGGAAGTCGCTGAACCACTGGGCGGCGATGTCGCCCATGTCGTAGGCCGGCAGCTCGTCGCCCCAGAGCCGCACGCGCACCGGCTGTTCCACCCGGTCGAAGGCGATGTGCAGCGCGAGCATGCCGGGTGCCCGCAGCACCATCTCGGAATGCTTCAACTGCGGCCGGATCAGCGCCATGCGCGGGAGCTGGCGCTGGGTGACGAAGGTGCCTTCGGCGTCGACCACCATCCACGCGCGATCGAACTCCAGCCCGGTTTCGGTCAGCAGCACCTCAGGCAACTCGACGCCGGCGCAAGACTTGATCGGGTAGACGAAAAGCCGCGAAATGGTGGCGTCGATGTCGAAGGCGGAAGCAGTCACGGAAGGTCCTTTGGCTGAAGCGGCTGATTGTCCCGCACACATCGGAGCAATGGGCCGGCGCCGGGCCACCCCAACGCGGCCTGTGGCCCCCTCGGGGGGCAGCGAGTACACGCAATGACGGAGCGTGGGGCCACACTTCTACAATCCGCAGATGGCTCTCCCCCCAGAGGTTTGCATCCGCGGCGCCGGCATCGTTGGCCGCACGCTCGCGCTGCTGCTCGCACGCGAACGCGTGCGCGTCGCGTTGGTTCAGCCCGCAACCGACCCGGCCCGGCAGGACGTGCGCGCCTACGCGCTCAATGCCGCATCGAAGGCGCTGCTCGAATCGTTGCGGGCCTGGCCCGATGCCGCGCATGCCACGCCGGTGCGCGAAATGCTGGTGCATGGCGACGAAAACGGGCGGGTTCAGTTCACCGCCGCACACCAGAAGGTCGAGGCGCTGGCCTGGATCGTCGACGTGCCTGCGCTCGAACAGCGGTTGAGCGACGCAGTTCGCTTCCAGCCGCGCATCGATGTCGTGAGCGAGCCGGTGTCGGCGGCGCTGACGGTGGTCTGCGAAGGCCGCGCCAGCATCAGCCGCGAGACGCTGGGCGTGCGCTACGAAGTCACCCGCTATCCGCAGCACGCCATTGCAGCACGGCTCGAATGCGACGAGCCGCACAACGGCGCCGCGCGCCAATGGTTCAACGACAGCGAGGTGCTGGCGCTGCTGCCGCTCGCCGACAAGCAACTCGCGCTGGTGTGGTCGGTCGACCAGCTTCGCGCGCCGGCGCTGCTGGCGCTGGCGCCGACGTTCAACCTTGCACTCGACGAGGCCAGCCATCGCGCGCTCGGCGGCTGCGGCTCGCGAGCGAGCGCGCATCGTGGCCGCCAGCGCGCCATCGCCGACCGCTGGACCGGCCAGTTCGCCGGCGGCGGTGCCTGGGCGCTGGCCGGCGATTCTTCGCGCACCGTGCATCTGCTGGCGGGCCAGGGCTTGAACCTGGGCCTGGCCGACGCCGCCGCACTCGCGGGCGTGATCAAGGACCGCGAGTACTGGCGCAGCGTGGGAGACGCCCGCCTGCTTCGCCGCTACGAGCGGCAGCGCCGCACCGACGTGCTGTCGATGAGCTTCGCCACCGATGGCCTGCAGCAGCTTTTCTCGCACAGCGCCGATCCGCTGCCGGCGCTTCGCAACTGGGGCATGCGCGGCTTCGATCGCACGCGTTTCGTCAAGAACTGGCTCGCCAAACAGGCCATGGGCCTTCAATGAACTTCGGAATGACACCATCATGAAATCTGCTTTCTTCCGTGCCGCGCTGCTCGCTGCATCGGTGCTCGGCTGCGGCCTGGCAGCGACCGCCGGCGAGGCAGACATCCGCAAGAACCTTGCGGCGCGCATCCCACAATTCGCAAAGATCGACGAGATCAACAAGTCGCCGATTGCGGGCGTCTACGAGGTGCGCATCAACGGCTTCGAGATCTACTACACCGACGAGCAGGGCAACTACCTGCTGCAGGGCAGTCTGATCGACGTAAAGGCCCGCAAGAACCTCACCGAAGAACGCATCGAGAAGCTCAGCGAAGTGGCTTTCGACAAGCTGCCGGTGAAGGACGCGTTCAAGATCGTGCGCGGCAACGGCAAGCGCCGGCTGGCGGTTTTCGAAGACCCGAACTGCGGCTATTGCAAGCAGTTCGAGCGTGATCTGGCCAGCATCGACAACGTCACGATCCACCTCTTCCTTTATCCGGTACTCGGACCCGATTCGGTCGCCAAGTCGCGCAACATCTGGTGCGCCAAGGACAAGACCAAGGCCTGGAACGACTGGATGCTGCGCAATGTCGTGCCCGAAGCCGCGGAGTGCGATACGGCCGCCATCACCCGCAACCGCGAGTTCGGCCAGAAGTACAACATCACCGGCACGCCGACGCTGATCTTCAGCGACGGCACGCGGGCGCCGGGCGCCATTCCTGCGGCGCAGGTCGAAAAGCAGCTCGCCGCCGCCAATTGATGGCCGACGCGGCCGTTCACTACCGCGTCGAGTGCGCGGACCGCCGGGCGCACCTGTTCGCCGTCACGCTCACCGTCGAGCTACCCGCCGCGCAGCAGGGGGTAGCGCTTCCGGTGTGGATTCCGGGCAGCTATCTG
>JBBJMS010000090.1:0-13623 GCA_037720315.1 Variovorax sp.
AACGCCGCGCTCCAACCTCGCCACCTACACGGGCCTCTTCGACGGCGTTCGCAAGCTCTTCGCCGCCACACCCGCCGCACGCGCCCGCCGCTACGACGCCGGCCGCTTCTCATTCAACGTCGCCAAGGGGCGCTGCGAGACGTGCGAGGGCGAGGGCTTCGTCAGCGTCGAGCTGCTGTTCATGCCGAGCGTGTACGCGCCCTGCCCGACCTGCCACGGCGCGCGCTACAACGAGCAGACGCTCAAGATCGCCTGGCACGGCATGAACATCGCCCAGGTGCTCGGCATGACGGTCGACGAGGCCTGCGCCTTCTTCGCGGAAGAACCGGCGGTGCAGCGGCCGCTCGGACTGCTGGCGGCCATCGGCCTCGGCTACCTGCGGCTCGGGCAGCCCGCCACCGAACTCTCCGGCGGCGAAGCACAGCGCATCAAGCTTGCGACCGAGTTGCAGCGTGCCCAGCGCGGCGATTCGCTGTACGTGCTCGACGAGCCGACCACCGGGCTGCATCCCGCCGACGTCGACAAGCTGATGGCGCAGCTCGACGGACTGGTCGATGCGGGCAACACGGTGATCGTGGTCGAGCACGAACTGCGCGTGCTTGCCGCGAGCGACTGGATCATCGACATGGGGCCGGGCGCGGGCGACAGGGCGGGCGCATCGTCGCGGCCGGCACACCGGAGCACATCGTCCGCATGGCAGACAGCCCGACCGGCCGCTACCTGGCGCGCGCGGCGGGCGGCACCGCGGCCGGGTCGCGCTTGTGAGCACTGGCGGCGTGGATGCGCAGGATGATCTGCTGCGCTTCGGGCGGATCGGCTTGCCTTCGAGAAAGTCGTCGATCTCTTCGTAGCTCACGCCGAAGGCTTCTTCGTCCGGCCTCAAAGGGCGCAGCGCTTCGAGGTCGGCCGTCGGCACCTTGTGCACCAGGTCGTGCGGCGCGCCGAGCGACAAGCCGATGGCACGCACGCGCCGCTTCGACAAGCCCGCCAGCGGCAGCAGGTCGGCGGCGCCGTCGCCGAACTTGGTGAAGAAGCCCATCAGCGCTTCGGCGGCGTGGTCGGTGCCGATCACCAGGCCGTCGGCCGCGCCGGCCGCCGCGTACTGCGCAACCATGCGCGAGCGCGCCTTGACGTTGCCGACCAGGAAGTCGGCCTTGGCTTCGTCGCCCCGGTCGACGCCGGCGTCGACAAGGCTGCGGTGCATGGCATCCACCGCGGGCCGGATGTCGACCGTGACCCGCTCATCCGGCGCGATCACGTCGAGCGCGCGCTGCATCCGCCTCGTCCTTCTGTGCGCCGTAGGGCAGGCGCATCGCGATGAAGCGGCACGCATAGCCATGGCTGCGCAGCCGCAAGACCGCTCGCTGTGCGAGCGATCCGGCAACCAGCGAATCGACCCCGCCGCTGATGCCCAGCACATAGGCGCGCCGCTGCGCATGGCGCAGATAGTCGGCAAGGAACTGCACGCGCCGCTCGAGTTCGGCCGCGGCATCGAAGTCGCCGACGACGCCGAGCGCATCGTTGATCTCTTCCTGTGGGGGCAGGCTGTCGCTCATGACTGAACACGCCGGTGGTAGTGCGCGATGCGTTCCAGTGCATGGTCGGCGGCGGCTTCGCGGATCTCGTTGCGGCTGCCCTGGAACACCCGCGTTTCGGTAAAAGTCTGCGTGCAGCCGCCGCGGCTGCCGCTGCGAAAGGCCCAGGCGAAGCATTGGGTGCCGGACGCGACGTCCGGGTCCGAATCGTCGGTCACGCCGGTGTTCGACACGGCCACGTCCGCGTCGCTGCGGGCGAGTGCGCAGCGCGCCATTTCGAGTGCCACCGGTTCGCTGGTCAGGTTGTTGCGCTCGATGGTTTCGGCCTTCACGCCCAGCGATCGGTGCTTGGCTTTCGGGTCATACACGACGAAGGCCGACTCCAGCACCGTGCCGGCACCTGGCACGGCGGCAAGATGCGAGGCGATCAAGCCGCCGGTGCACGATTCGGCCGTCACGACCATGAGCGAATGCGCCCTCAGGTAATCGGCCGTCGCCTTGTTGGGGCCAGCCTCGGTTGCGGCGGTCATGCGCTGTTCTCGTGAGACCGAAATTCGGAGGGTTCCATGGGAGGTCGCCAAGGGCGTGTTGAAGAATGTGCTTCACGCTACGCAGGCGCATTGGGGCTTCCTGTCCGCTGCGCACGGCGGGCACTGTAGGACGTAACAGCGCAGCTGTATATTCATCCAGATTTCCCTGTCGCATGTCCCCCGCAGACGCCTCTTCCCAAGCACGCGACGCAGCCGCACCGGCGCTGACCGTATCGGTGAAGACGCTGTGTGCCTTCGGCGCCAAGGCCGGCGATCTGGACCTGCGCTTCGTTCCGGCACCCAGCGCGCAGGAGGGCATCGCCGGGCATCGGCTCGTGCAGGGGCGGCGCGCCGCTGGCTACCAGAGCGAAGTCGCGCTGTCCTCGCGCTTCGGCCGGCTGCTTGTACGCGGCCGGGCCGACGGCTTCGATCCGGCGCGCAACCTGCTCGAAGAGATCAAGACCTTTCGCGGCGACTTCGACGCAGTCAAGGCCAACCACCGCGCGCTGCATTGGGCGCAGGCCCGCGTCTATGGGTGGATGCTGTGCGAGCAGCGTGGCCTGGCGTCCATCGATGTCGCGCTGGTCTATCTCGACCTCGACCTCGACAAGGAAGAGGCGCTCGTCGAAACCTGGGCGCGCGAGGCCTTGCGCGAGCATTTCAACGCGCTTTGCGGCCACTTCGTCGCATGGGCCGAGCAGGAGGCGGCACACCGCGACGGTCGCGATGCGGCATCGACCGACCTGGCGTTTCCGCATGCCGGCTTCCGCTCCGGCCAGCGCGAACTGGCGGAGGCGGTGTATCGCTCGACGGCATCGAAACGCTGCCTGCTGGCCCAGGCGCCCACCGGCATCGGCAAGACCGTGGCCACGCTGTTCCCGCTCTTGCGGTCGTGGAAGACGCAGCAGCTCGACAAGGTTTTCTTCCTGACCGCCAAGACCTCCGGCCGCGCGGTCGCGCTGTCGAGCCTGCGCCTGCTTGCGCCCGCCGGTGCGCCACTGCGCGTGCTCGAACTCGCCGCGCGCGAAAAGGTCTGCGAGCACCCGGGCCAAGCCTGCCACGGCGACGCATGCCCGCTGGCGCGCGGCTTCTACGACCGCCTGCTGCCGCCCGCGCGCAAGCCGCCGCATCGGGCTGGCTCGACCGGGCCGAAGTCCGGCGCGTGGCGCTGGCGCATGAGGTCTGTCCGTATTTCCTGGCCCAGGAAATGGTGCGCTGGAGCGACGTGATCGTCGGCGACTACAACTACTACTTCGATGCCAGCGCGTTCCTCTACGCGCTGACCCGGGACGAGGAATGGCGCGTTGCGCTGCTCGTCGACGAAGCGCACAACCTGCTCGACCGCGCCCGGGGCATGTACACCGCCCGGCTCGATGCCGCGGCGCTCGGTGGCGTGCGCCGCACAGCGCCGCCCGGCATCCAGCGCATGCTGGCCGGCCTGCAGCGCGAGTGGCGACTGGTGCAGTCGGATGGCGATGCGGCGTACCGCGCGCTCGATGCGATCCCGCAACGATTTGCCCGCGCGCTGCAGGACGCAGTGGCTGCGATGGGCGAGCACTTCACCGCCCAGCCGCAGGATGCGCAGGGCGCATTGCAGCAGCAGTTCTTCGACCTGTTGCACTTCGCGCGGCTCGCCGAGTCCTTCGGCGAGCATTCGGTGTTCGAGTGCACCGCGCCGGCCGATGGCGGCGCAACGGCGCTGGCGATCCGCAACCTGGTGCCGGCGCCCTTTCTGAAAGGCCGTTTTGCCGCCAGCGTGTCGAGTACCTGCTTCTCCGGCACGCTCGCGCCTTTTTCGTTCTACCGCGACACGCTGGGCCTGCCAGCGGACACGGCCACGCTGGAGGTCGGATCGCCGTTTAAGAGCGAGCAGCTGACGGTGCGCGTCGCCACGGACGTATCGACGCGTTTTCGCGACCGCGACGGCTCGCTGACCACGCTGGTGGACATCATCGGGGCGCAGTTCGAGCGACGACCCGGCAACTACCTCGCCTTCTTCAGCAGCTTCGACTACGTGCGCAGCGCGTCGGACGCTTTCGCGCGAAGGCATCCGGGCGTGCCGTGCTGGGTGCAGTCGCGCGGCATGCGCGAGCCCGAGCGCGAGGCGGTCGTGGCCCGCTTCGCGCATGGCGGGCGCGGCGTCGGCTTCGCGGTGCTGGGCGGTGCGTTCGGCGAAGGCATCGACCTGCCCGGCGACCGGCTGGTGGGCGCCTTCGTCGCCAGCCTCGGCCTGCCGCAACACGACGCGCCCAACGAGGTCATGCGCGAGCGGATGCAGGCGTTGTTCGGCGACGGCTACGCCTACACCTATGTCTACCCCGGGCTGCAGAAGGTGGTGCAGGCGGCCGGGCGCGTCATTCGCACCGAGGAAGACGCGGGCGTTCTGTACCTGTTGGACGACCGCTTCGCGCGGAAAGACATACGCAGGTTGCTGCCCGCGTGGTGGCGGCTCGTGCTTGCCCCGGGCGCTTCAAGCTTTCTTTGATGCTTTTCGCGCGCCGCGGATGTTCATCGCGGCGAGCGCGAACTGAAGCATGATCAGCGCGTAGGCCTGCGTGTGCAGCCCCCACGTTACCCATGCAACGTTGCTGACCAGGTACAGCCAGAAGCCGAGTTTTCGTCGGTATTCGGAATCGGAGGACACCAGCCACGCAGCACCGATCGTGAACGCCATTGCCGGCCATTGAAGCGCGTCGAGCCACTCCATCTAGCCGGGTTTCTTCTTCGGCGGGACCACCTTGGTCACGGTCACCGAAACCGGATCGCTGGCCGGAAAGGATTCCTCGACGCCATGGTCCAGCGCCATCTCGGTCGGCTCCTCGGCCACGGTCTTGTATTGCTCGGGGTCGGCCGGCGGATGGTTCTCGGCAGTGGGAAAAGGGAACGGCTCGGTCGAGGGTTCGGCCTTGACCTTCGGCTTGGTCGTGCTCATGCAAGCTCCTTGATTTGGTTGCAAACGCGTTGCCCGAGTTTGCTCAGCGGCGATCTGCAGGCCTGTAGGTTGAAACATCGTTCTCTCGCCAGCCAACCTACAGCGCACGGCTCCGTCGGCTGACGGCGCTGGCTCCCCGATCGCGCTTATGTTTGCCGCCGATGGCTTTTGCAAACGTTCCCGCGACCGACAACGACCCCCTGACCTGGCTTCGATGCCAGGAGGGTAGCGTCGTCGCGCTTCCGGATCTGGTTGCCGCCGGAATCGATCGCGTGCCATTGCCGGGCGGCGGCGCCACCTTGCTGCGCTGGCAGGTGCTTGCCGAAGTGGCGGCGCACGACCTGTCACTGGCCAAGCTGTTCGAGGGCCACACCGACGCGCTCGCCATCCTTGCCGAACTCGACTCAGCCTGCGCGCACGCCGGAGCGCGGTGGGGCACCTGGTGCGCCGAGCCGCCGGGCGCGCGGCTCTCGATGACGTCGGATGGCGCGGATGCGGCAGCGCGGTCCGTGCGGCTCGATGGCACCAAGGCCTGGTGTTCGGGCGCGGTCGAAGTCAGCCACGCCGTCGTGAGCTGCTGGAATGCCGCCGGCGAGCCCTGCCTTGCCGCGGTCGCGCTCGACCAGCCCGGCGTCACCGTGACCGGCGAGGGATGGCATGCCGTCGGCATGGCCGCGAGCGCCAGCGTGGATGTGCGCTTCGACCACGCAGAGGCGATGCGCATCGGCAACCCGGGCGATTACGTGCGGCGGCCCGGTTTCTGGCAGGGCGGCGCCGGCATCGCCTCCTGCTGGTTCGGCGGCGCGCTCGGGATCGCACGCATGGCACGCGATGCCGCGGGCACGGCGCCGGACCCCCATCGGCTTGCCCACATGGGCGCCATCGACATCGCGCTCGCAGGTGCGGCGTCGCTGCTGCGCGAATCCGCGGCGTGGATCGACCTGCATCCCCAGGCCGACGCACGCCATGTCGCCCTGCGGGCGCGGCTCGCGGTCGAGCAGTGTGCGAACGACGTGATGGCGCATGCGGGCCGCGCTCTGGGGGCGGGGCCGTTGTGCCGCGATGCGCGCTTTGGCCGCGCGATGGCCGATCTGCCAGTGTTCCTGCGGCAGAGCCACGCGGAACGGGACTTGGCGGCGCTCGGGCAGTGGGTTCTTGATTCGGAGGACGCGCCGTGGACGTTGTGAATGCAATGCGGCCGCAGCGTGCCATCGAGGGCGAGGGCACCACCGAATCCGAGTGGGCGGCTTGGCCGGGCCTCGCGCGCCTGCCGGTCATCGCGCACGATGCGCTGGTGCCGCCTGGCGCCCGCGCGGTCGTGGTCGCACCCCATCCGGACGACGAGGTGCTGTCGGTCGGTGGGCTGCTCGCGCAGTTGGCGCGGACCGCGACACCGGTTCAGCTGATCGCCGTCACCGACGGGACCGCGAGCCACCGCGGCTCCAGCACATGGCCGGCCGAGCGTCTCGCACGCGAGCGGCCGCGCGAAAGTCGCGAGGCGCTGCGTCGGCTCGGCATGGCACACGCACCGCTGCGGCTGGGGCTGCCCGACGGCGGCCTTGCGCGCTTGCGCGCCGAGCTTGCAGATCGACTGTCGGGGCTGCTCGACCGGTCCGACGTGGTGTTCACGACCTGGCGCCAGGACGGCCATCCGGACCACGAGGCGACGGGCGATGCGTGTGCATCCGCAGCGCTGCGCACCGGCGCGCGGCTGATCGAGGTACCGGTGTGGGCCTGGCACTGGGCGGCGCCGGGCGATGCGCGCCTGCCGTGGCAGCGCGCTTTTCGGCTGCCGCTCGACTGCGACGCGGCGAGCCGCAAGCGCGGCGCAGTACAGGCCTACATCAGCCAGCTGCATCCCGACGCCTCGACCGGGGCCGGGCCGATCCTGCGCGGCACCACGGTGGCACGCGCCGCGCGGCCCTACGAGGTGTTCTTCACATGACGCAGGAACGCGATGGCTATTTCGACGCGATGTACGGCGCCAGCAACGACCCTTACGGGCTGCGCACCCGCTGGTACGAAGAGCGCAAGCGCGCCGTGCTTCTGGCCGCGCTGCCGGCGCGGCGCTACCGGCGCGCCTACGAGCCGGGGTGCGGCGCCGGCGAACTCACGATCGGCCTGGCCGCTCGGTGCGACGCGGTGTTTGCCAGCGACGCGTCGCAGCGTGCCGTGGCGATCGCGCAGGAACGCAATCGCGGGCTGCACAACGTCCGCATCGAGCAGCAGGTGCTGCCCGGCGACTGGCCGCGCGAGAACGGCGGGTTCGACTTGATCGTGCTCAGCGAGCTCGGCTACTTCCTCGATGAGGCGGCGATGCGCGAGGTCGCCAGCGGCTGCGCTCGTTCGCTGGATGCGGACGGCACGCTGGTCGCCTGCGACTGGCTGCCGGATTTTCCGCAGCGCGCAATGCCGACGCGCGACGTGCACGCCGCGCTGGTCGGCATCGGGCTCGCACGCATCGCGCGCCACGAGGAAGACGATTTTCTGCTGCAGGTATGGTCGCGCGACGCGCGTCCGGTTGCCGTGCGCGAGGGTATCCGTTGATCGGCATTGTCATCCCTGCGCACGACGAGGCCGAGCACATCGGCGACGCGCTCGCCGCGGCGATGCGCGCAGCGATCCATCCCGCGCTATCTGGCGAGGAGGTGGTGGTGATGGTGGTGCTCGACAGCTGCAGCGACGCGACCGGCGCCATCGCGGCGCGGCACGGCGCGCTAACACTGTCGATCGAGGCGCGCAACGTCGGCATCGCACGCGGGGCGGGCGCCGATGTGCTGGTCGAAGCCGGCGCACGCTGGCTGGCGTTTACCGACGCCGACACGCTGGTGTCGCCCGACTGGCTGGTCAAGCAGCTGGCACAGCGCGCGGACGTCGTGTGCGGCTCCATCGGCATCGACGACTGGAGCGCACACGGACGCAATGGCGAATTCCTGCGCGAGCACTTCGCGCGCACCTATACCGACGCCGACGGCCATCGCCATGTGCATGGTGCCAACCTCGGCGTTTGCGCCGCGGCCTACCGTCGGGTCGGGGGGTTCGCGCCGCTGGCCTGCAGCGAAGACGTCGCGCTCGTCGCTGCGCTGCAGACATCGGGCGCACGCATCGCCTTCAGTGCCGCGCCACGCGTAACGACCAGCGCGCGCACCAACGCACGGGCGCGCGGCGGCTTCGGCGACACGCTGCTGGCGGTGGTGGCCGCCGCGGCGCTGGCGGTCGACCCTGCCATCACCTGAGTTCAGGCCTCCGGCCGCGGGGCGCCGGGACGCTTGTGGGATTCACTCAGCTGCTGCTCGATGGCGAACAGCCGCTCGTTGAGGATGGCGGTCTGAAGGCGAAGCGCCTCGATGATGGCGCGCGTCTGCGGGTCGGGCGCGTTGTTGGTCAGTTCCTGCAGCTCATGCAGTTTCTTGCGCAGCTCGTTGCTCATGGGCATGTCCTTCAGGGGCTTGGATGCGCGTCATCGTAGGCCGAACGCAGCAAAGAAAAACGCGCCCGAAGGCGCGTCGTGCAGGAAGCCCGTGCGCTCAGCCGCCCTTCTTGGGCCGCTTCCCCGGGTTCTTCTTGCTGCGCGTGGCGCTGCCGCGCTCGAGGCTGACCTTCTGGCCGCCACCCGACTTGGGCACGTTGTAGCCGGCCATCGGAACGGGCTTGGGGGTGGCAATGCGGTCTGCCTCGGTGCGGATTTTGTTGGGCATGGAAAGCTCGGTTGAAAGTATTCGGAAGGGCGCAATTAGGCCACATCGTCGAGCAGCCGTACCTTGACGGACTTGCCCTTGACGCGGCCGGTGGAAAGCTTGTGCATGGCCTCGCGCGCGATACGCCGGTCGACCGCCACGTAGGTCGAGAATTCGTTGACGTTGATCTTGCCGACCTGTTCCTTGGCAAAGCCGGCGTCGCCGGTCAGCGCGCCCAACACGTCGCCGGCGCGGATCTTTTCCTTGCGCCCGCCGACGATCTGCAGCGTTGCCATCGGCGGCTGCAGCGGGCCTTGCGCGTGCGCTGCGTCGGCGCTCAGTTCGGCCAGCGGATGCCATTCGGATTCGCGGCCTTGCAACTGCTGGATCTTTCCGACGCTGCCCATCTCGTCCATGCTGGCGAGGTTCAGGGCGAGGCCTTCCGCGTCGCCGCGGCCGGTGCGGCCGATGCGGTGGATGTGGATCTCGGCATCGGGCGTCACGTCGACATTGATCACGGCTTCGAGCTGCGCGATGTCGAGCCCGCGGGCGGCCACGTCGGTGGCGACCAGCACGGAGCAGCTGCGGTTGGAGAACTGCACTAGCACCTGGTCGCGCTCACGCTGCTCCAGCTCGCCGAACAGCGCCAGCGCGCTGAAGCCTTGCGCCTGCAGCACCTGAACCAGGTCGCGGCACTGCTGCTTGGTGTTGCAGAAGGCGAGCGTGCTGAGCGGACGGAAGTGATTGAGCAGCAAGCTCACCGCATGCAGCCGGTCGCTGTTCTTCACCTCGTACCAGCGCTGGCGAATCTTGCCCTCCTCGTGCTGAGCCTGCACTGTGATCTGCTGCGGGTTCTTCATGAACTGCGCACTCAGCTTGGCGATGCCTTCGGGGTACGTGGCCGAGAACAGGAGGGTCTGCCGCTCCTTCGGGCACTGGCTGGCGACCTTGACGATGTCATCGAAGAAGCCCATGTCGAGCATGCGGTCGGCCTCGTCGAGCACCAGGGTGTTGAGCGCGCCCAGATCGAGGCTGCCGCGCTGCAGGTGGTCCATGATGCGGCCCGGCGTGCCGACCACGATGTGCGCGCCGTGCTCCAGGCTTGCGAGCTGCCCGCGCAGCGCGACGCCGCCGCACAGCGTGACGACCTTGATGTTCTCTTCGGCGCGCGCCAGGCGGCGGATCTCGGTCGTGACCTGGTCGGCGAGTTCGCGCGTGGGACACAGCACCATCGCCTGCACCGCAAAGCGGCGTGCATTCAGGTTGGCCAGCAGCGCCAGCGCAAAGGCGGCTGTCTTGCCGCTGCCGGTCTTGGCCTGCGCGATCAGGTCGCGCCCGAGCAACGCGGGCGGCAGGCTGACCGCCTGGATCGGCGTCATCTGCACGTAGCCGAGCTGCGTCAGGTTCGCCAGCGTTTGCGGCGTGAGCGGCAGCGCGGCAAAGTCGGTGGCGGCTGGACCGGTCACGCGGGCAATCAGCGGCGCTGAGCGTTGTTGCCGCTGTTGACCGGCGGCGGGCCGCGGCGTTCCAGGTGGCGGAACGTGATGCGGCCCTTGGTCAGGTCGTAGGGCGACAGCTCCAGCGACACCTTGTCGCCGGCCAGGATGCGGATGTGGTGCTTGCGCATCTTGCCGCCGCTGTAGGCGATGAGCTGGTGACCGTTGTCCAGCGTGACGCGGTAGCGCGAGTCGGGCAGCACTTCGGTCACTGCGCCGTTCATTTCGATCAGTTCTTCCTTGGCCATGGTTTACCTCTGAATGATTGTCGGGATGTGTGCAACGGGAGCCGCCATGTCAGGCCGCGCAACGCGTTGGAGCGCCGCGGGGCGCGGTGCGTTCGCGCACCCAGCCCAGACCCTGGTCGAGCGCGTAGCTGACTGCTGCCGGATGGCTGGCGAAGTGCGGCGTGAAACGCATGACGCGGTCGTGCGTGCCGCTTCCGCGGCCTGAGCGGATCGAGACCGACGCAGCGAAGCGGCCGTCGTCGAGGTTCTTGATGAGCGGTGAAACGAGGTACTTGCCCACTGCGATGCTGTGCTGAATGATGTCCATGAAAACCTGGGCACCATGCGGCGCCGCATGGTGCTGAAAAAAATAAGTGAAACGGGCGCAGGCCGGCCGGATGTGGCGCCCACCGGAGCGGACAGCGCGCTGTTCGCTTCAACATGTACGAAGGCAGTGGTGGCAAGCAGGGGCACCCGGTCTGGTGCACCAACACACTGTGAAGGCCGGCTTGGCTCTTTTGCGGCCTGGAAATTCCAGGCCAGCCGGCGATATGACGAAATGCTTCGTCGTTGTATCGAAACGAACCCGTTATTGTATCCGAAGTGGCATGACTGTTGCGTGACGCGCAGAGGTGGCGTCCACGGATTGGATCGGTGCCATGCGCGGTGTCCGCTTGCGGCCGCGGCGCTCGCGGCGCACCATGGTCGATTCCATCGTTTCAAGGAGCGCGGTCATGCAAGTTCTCGCATCGCCCTGCCGGCTTTTCCCGCGGTCCGTGAACCGACGCAGCGCTTCTTCGCGATGGAGGTTCTGGGCGATCTTCGGCAGCGCCTTGCTGGGTGTGCTCCCGGGCGCACTCGCAGCCACGGTGACTCCTCCGCGCGATGCCCAGGTGCAGGCGCTCCAGCGTGCGGGCGATGCGGTCGTCTCCTTGCGCGTCACGGCCACCGAGGGCGCCACGTCGGCCGACACCCTGGGCGTGCGCCGGTCCGGCTCGGGCGTGGTGATCGGGTCCGACGGGCTGATTCTCACCATCGGCTACCTGCTGCTCGAAGCCGAGACGATCGAGGTCGTCACGCAGGACGATCGCCGCCTCCCGGCCCGACAGGTGGCTTACGACCTGGCCACCGGCTTCGGCTTGCTGCGCCCGCTGGTGCCGCTGCGCGGCATCGAACCGGTGCCGCTGGCCGGCGTCGCCGCATTGAAGCCGGGCGAGCCGCTGCTGGTCGCCACCGGCAGCAACACCGGCACTGAGGTCGGCTTCACGCGCCTGGTGGCGACGCGGCCGTTTTCGGGCTATTGGGAGTACCACATCGAGGCGGCGATCTTCACCAGCCCACCGGTTGCCAACCACACCGGTGCGCCGCTTTTCAATCGCGACGGCGAGCTGGTGGGCATCGGCAGCCTGCTCGTCATGGAAGCGGCCGGGCCCGAGCGCGCGCTGCCCGGCAACATGTTCGTGCCGGTCGAACTGCTGCGCCCGGTGCTGGCCGAAATGCAGTCCACCGGCAGGACGCGTGCGAGCGTGCGGCCGTGGCTCGGCCTCTCGTCGTCGGAGCAGGGCGGCAAGGTGCAGATCGTGCGGGTCGACCGGCAGGGCCCGGCGTTGGCCGCGGGGCTTCAGCCGGGCGATGTGGTGCTGGAGGTCGGCGGCATAAAGGTCGGCACGCTCGAAGCGTTCTACAAGCAGCTTTGGGCGCTGCCGTCGCCGGATGCGGAGGTCGAACTCACCGTGCTGCAGGGCGCCGAAACACGCAAGATCAGGTTCAATGCGGTCGACCGCATGCAGACGCTTCGAAAGCCGGCAGGCATCTAGCGCTGGGTCTCAAGAGATGCCGAGCATCTTTTTGTTGGCGGCGGCGTCGATGCTGCCGGCGGCAAAGTCGTCGAATGCCCGGTCGGCCACGCGGATGATGTGCTCGGCGATGAACTTCGCGCCCTCGCGCGCGCCGTCTTCCGGGTGCTTGATGCAGCACTCCCATTCGAGCACCGCCCAACCCGGAAAGTCATAGGCGGCGAGCTTCGAGAAGATGGCCGCGAAGCCGACCTGCCCGTCGCCCAGTGAGCGGAAGCGCCCGGCCCGGTCGATCCATGGCTGGAAGCCGCCGTACACGCCCTGCTTGCCGGTCGGATTGAACTCCGCATCCTTCGCATGGAAGATCTTGATGCGCGCGTGGTAGTGGTCGATGTAGGCCAGGTAGTCGAGCTGCTGCAGCACGAAGTGGCTTGGGTCGTACAGCAGGCACGCGCGCGGATGCTGGCCCACGCGGTCGAGGAACATCTCGTAGCTCACGCCGTCGTGCAGGTCTTCGCCGGGATGGATTTCATAGCAGACGTCCACGCCGGCATCGTCGAAGGCATTGAGGATAGGCAGCCAGCGTCGCGCGAGTTCGTCGAAGGCTTCCGCGATCAGGCCGGGCGGGCGCGGCGGCCACGCGTAGAGATACGGCCAGGCCAGCGCACCCGAGAAGGTCGCGTGCGCGGTGAGGCCGAGGTTGGCCGAGGCCCGCGCGGCAAAGTGCAGCTGCTCGACCGCCCACTGCTGGCGCCTCGCCGGGTCGTTGCGCACCTCCGGCGCCGCGAAGCCGTCGAAGCCGGCGTCATAGGCCGGATGTACCGCCACCAGCTGGCCCTGAAGATGGGTCGACAGTTCGGTGATCTCGATGCCGTGCCGGGCGAGCGTGCCCTTCACCTCGTCGCAGTAGGTTGTGCTTTCGGCCGCCTTGCGCAGGTCGAACAGGCGCGCATCCCAGCTCGGTATCTGCACGCCCTTGAAGCCAAGCCCGGCAGCCCAGCCGGCGATGCCGTCGAGCGTGTCAAAGGGTGCGTCGTCGCCGACGAACTGCGCCAGAAAAATGGCCGGGCCCTTGATGGTCTGCATGCGGGTCTCCTGATCGCGAAGAGGGCGATCCTATCGCTGCGGCGCTGTCCGACGCGCGCGCGGGGTGGCCGCGGCAGTGCGAAGGTCATCCGAAGGCCGGACAATGGCGCCTCTGCTGTCTACCCGGGGTTGGCGGTTCGCGCGCCGCCCCTGAATGCGATGTCCCAAACCGTTTCCGGTCGTCTCAAGATCGGCTTGTCCGCCTGCTTTTCGCATGCCGACCCGGCACGCTCCCTGGTCACGTACAAGACGCTGCAGTACGTCGTGCAGTCGAGTACGCACTGGCTGATTACGGCGGACCGGCTGGTGGTGATGGTGCCCGATGCTGACGGGGCTGTCCGTTC
>JBBJMS010000091.1:0-13594 GCA_037720315.1 Variovorax sp.
CCTTGCGCTCGGCCATGCCGCCGATCACCAGCTCGCGCCGCGATGCATTGGCGCGGTCGGCCGAGAGTTCCCAGTTGCCATAGGAACGATCGCCGTTGGTGTAGACGATCGCGTCGGTGTGGCCGGACAGCGTGATGCGGTTCGGCAGCTCGTTGAGCGCCGGGCCGATCGCGCGCAGGATGGCGCGCATGTGCGGCACCAGCTGCGCGCTGGCCAGGTCGAACATCGGCCGGTTCTCGCTGTCGACGATCTGCAGGCGCAGGCCCTCGGTCGTGATGTCGATCAAGATCTGCGAGCGGAACTGCTTGAAGGCGGGGCTGTTTTCGATCAGCTGGTCGAGCCGGTCCTTCATGCTCGCGAGCCGGTCGGCGTCGGCCTCTTCGTCGGCATCGGCGCGCTGCACTTCGCCGTCGATCTTGGTGCTCGGGTCCATGCCGCCGCCGGGGATCACGCTGGCGCTGGTGCTGCTTTTCTCGCCGCCGCTGAGCGCCACCTTGAGCGGCATGCGGAAGTGCTCGGCAATGCCCTCGCGCTGTTTCGGCGACGCATTGGAAAGCAGCCACATCACCAGGAAGAACGCCATCATCGCCGTCATGAAGTCGGCGTAGGCGATCTTCCATCCGCCGCCGTGGTGGCCGCCGCCGCTCGGGGCCGCGCGCCTGACGACGATATGGGGCTTTGCTGCGCTCATTGACTTCGCCCCGACCCGCTCAGCGGGCCTTGACTTCGCGAACGTGCGTGTCTAGCTCGGCGAACGAAGGCCGCTCGGTGGAAAACAGCACCTTGCGCCCGAACTCCACCGCCAGCTGCGGCGCATAGCCGTTCAGGCTGGCGAGCAGCGTGACCTTGGCGCACTGGTAGACCTTCATGCTCTCGTTCACCTTCTGCTCGATCAGCGACGCCATCGGCGACACGAAGCCGTAGGCCAGCAGCACGCCGAGGAAGGTGCCGACCATGGCATGCGCGATCAGCGCGCCCATCACCGAAGGCGGCAGGTCGGCGGAACTGAGCGCATGCACCACGCCCATCACCGCCGCGACGATGCCCAGTGCGGGCAGCGCATCGCTCACCCGGGCGAGCGTGTGCGCCGGCACCTCGGCCTCGTGCTTGATGGTCTCGATCTCGTGGTCCATCAGCGCCTCGATCTCGAAGGCGTCGGTGTTGCCGCTGATGACGAGCCGCAGGTAGTCGCAAAGAAACTCCATCACGCCCGCGTCGGCCAGGATGCTCGGGTAGCGCCCGAAGATCTCGCTCTGCGCCGGGTCCTCCACGTCGGACTCCAGCTTCATCATCCCTTCCTTGCGCGCCTTGGCCAGCAGCTCGTACAGCAGCGCCAGCAGGTCCATGTAGAGCTGCCGGTTGTGCTTGGACGAACGCAGCAGCAGCGGCAACTCCTTCAAGGTCGCCTTGATGGTCTTGCCGTTGTTGCCGGCGATGAAGGCGCCCAGCGCCGAGCCGCCGATCATCAGCAGTTCCACCGGCTGAAAGAGGACGCCAAAATGCCCGCCCATGAGGCCGTAGCCGCCGAACACGGCGCCGAGGACCACCAGATAACCCACCAGGACGAGCACGCGCTTCCCCTATTTGCCTTTCGGCATCGAATTTGAAAACCTGTCGAACGGACAGGAACCTTGATCAGTGCAGCGCGCCGGCGCGCGTCTCCGGCACGGCGAATCCCGCGTCCTCCACCACCGGCGGGCCGGCCGCGGGTTCCCCGGCGCGCTTGGCACCGCGCGCCTTGCCGGCGCGTGAAGGCGGACGGCACAGCACGCACACGTACCCATGCTTGCTGTCGTGCGCATGCGCGACGAACTTGCCGGAGCACCGGGTGCAGCCGCTCAGCTGGAGCATGTCGCTGTCGAAAAACCGGACCATCGTGTAGGCGCGCGTGAAATCCAGCACGACTTCGCCGCCCGCGGACTCAATTTGCTCCTGATAAAGCCTATAGCTCTTTATCAGCGATTGAAGTTTGCTTTCATCAGCATTAATCAACATGAACTGATAAATGTTGTAGAACATCGACGAATGGATGTTGGCCATCCAGGTCATATACCAGTCGGTCGAAAAAGGCAGCAGGCCCTTGGGCGGCGAAACTCCCTTCAGTTCCTTGTAGAGGCGGATCAGCCGCTCGCGGCTCAGACCCACCTCCGCCTCCAGGAACTGCAGCCGCGCGCCGAGCTCGATCAGTTCGATCGCGAGCTGGACCTCACGGACCTCGCCGAGAACCGTGTTCTTGCTCATGCTGCAATGCCGACTGCCCGGGTTTGCGGCCGCTGTGCCGACGCGAGAATCGACATGTGCGCCAGCTGCAGCGAGGTGTCCTTGCCCTCGCTGACCACGGCCGCCATCGAGGGATGGTCGTCCATCCGGAAGCTGCACAGCAAAAAGTTCGATGCCGACAGTTTCAGGACCTGGGCCAGCGACATGGTGCCGAGCATGTCGGCCAGTTCGCGGCTGATGCCCAGCCTGAACATGGCAGCCGCTCGGTCCTGCTTGACGAGGCGCTGGGCCAGCAGCATGTAGGCCAGGTTCAGGTCGCCGATCTCTTTCGAGGTCTCGTTGCTGCCCGCGTTCTTCACGTAATCCAGTTCCACTTATTGCACTCCATTCATTGCTTGATGCGAGTGTAGACACAGTATTTAACATTCGTAACTCAAGACATTTCTATGACTGTGAAACTGAGGAATAAATGACATCGACCCCTCGCGCCCCCAGTGAAACTGATGCTCGGGTGCCACTTGGGTAAACCTTATTTATTCACTTTCCCTTTATGTGCCGTGGCCGTCGAATTAGCTGATCAATGAAAACGAATCGAATTAGAAAGTACTCAAACGAATCAAAACGTATTACCGCGCGGCGCGATTTCGCGCGCATCGGCGCCGCTGGCGTCGTTTTCCAGCCGCCAGACCCACGCCATCACCTCCGCAACCGCCAGATAGAGCTGGGGCGGAACCTGCTGGTCCAGGTCGACTTGCATCAGCAGCTTGATCAGTTCAGGCGACGAATGAACGTACAGGCCGCTGTCGCGGGCCTGGCGCATGATCGATTCGGCCGCGATGCCGTAGCCCTTGGCAACGACCACCGGCGCCTTGTTCTTGTCCGCATACGACAGCGCGACGGCACTGCGGCGGGCATCGGCGGCTTCGTTGGTCACGCATGCGCCTCACGGCTTGCTGCGGCAGCCATTGCATCGATCTGCAGCGCCTGCAGATGCAGGCCGGCGGCCTCGAGGCGCCGCGCCAGGCCGCCCCGTCCGGTTTGCAGGCGTGACAGCGTCGCGGTCTCGAGCGCCGTCACCTGGGCCTGGACGACCGCGCCGGTCAGGCTCAGGCGAAGGTCGACCGCGCCCAGCCGGGGCAGCACGAGCGACACGGTGGTGCTCCAGCTTCTTGGGCGCTCCGCGTCCGATGCGTCCGTGTCGGCATGCGCGTCGTCCGCTTCCTCGCGAATCGACCAGTCCATGGGCACGTCGGGCCAGGCATGGCCGCTCCATCGGAAAACCGCGGTCGCGAGCAGATCGAGCTGTTGATGCACCACCGTGGCGCCCTGGGGATGAATGACTTCGGCAGCCGCGGGCGCTGGCGCAGCAGCCGATGAGGCGCCCGATCGGGCTGCTTCGTCGGCAAGCTGCGCAGGCGCAGCGTCCGACGCGAATGCCGCCGCAGCGCTCGGCGCAGGCGGCGCCGGCGCGCTCCAGCCGTAGGCCGCCTGCACGCGCATCGCGTCGGTGGCTGCTGCGGACGGGGGCGTGGTCGCACTTGCAGCCACGCCGTCGCCCTTGTCGGACGCCGGCTGCACGTTCGCATCGGGTGCGTCGGGGCCCTCGCCGGTTTGCGCGGTGTGCATGGAAGCCGCGACGACGGGCAGCGCCTGCGGTATGTGGCCCGCGGTCGGGGCTGCGCCGGAGCAGGGATCTGCGTTGGCGCAAACCGCGACTGCGGCTCGGTCGCCAGTTGGGCGAGCGTTCGGGTGCCGCCACGAACTCGCGCAGGTGCGACTCGTAGAAAAGCCCGCTGTCGGCCACGGTCTGCGCCAGCGCACTGGCGAGCACCGACCGCACCGGCATCTGTGCAGAAGAAGCGAGCGGCGGCGTGCCTCGCACCGGCCCCGCGTCGTGCAGTTCTGCAAGCAGTGCGCCGATGACGCGCGCCGCCGCCGACAGCCGCGGTGCCGAGGGCGATGCCGGATCCAGCGGCATCGCGCCGGCCGACACCGTGCCGGCAGCTGCCGCTCGAGCACGGTGCCGGAAGGCAGGCGCGGATCGTTCTCGACAGCCGCCACCTTCACCACCGGCCCGGTCGGCGCGTTGGTCGCCACGCCGGTCGCCATGCCCGCCGCGAGGGCGATCGACTCCAGCCGCGGCGCCAGCCTGGCGGCCAGCAGCGCGTCGACCGGGCCGGTGAGCTTGCTCATGACGAAACTGCGCTGCCGCTGTCGTTCAGCGCGGCAGGCCGTAGGCCTTGCCGAGGTCGTTCTGCTTCTGCAGATGACCCATCGTGGACACCAGCCGCTTCAGTTGCGGCTCGACCAGGCTGCGCACCTGGTCCTGATCGGCGCGGATGCTGATCAGCAGGCGCTGTGCCTGCGCCAGTTGCATCGGGTCGAGCGTCGGCGATGGCGCGATGCCCTTGAGCTGTTCGACGACCGTTGCGCACTGCGCCTCGAGTTCGGGTAGCCGTTCCCACTCTTTTGCGCGGGCCAGCTGCGCCATCAACGACATCGTCGAGGCGAGTTGACCGTAGCAATGAACGACTTCGCTGCTGGCTGCCATTTCTGTCTTTCTTCTTCAGTCGATTCAGTTGGCCGCAACGGCGCCGCCGATGTCGCGCCATGCGGACCCGACGTTTGCAAGCAACGCCTCGGCCTCATCGAGGGCCGTCGCGTCGTTGCGCAGGTTGGCCTGCATCAGCCGGCGCGAGACGTAGTCGTACAGCGCCGAGAGATTGCCGACCAGCTCGGTGCCGGCCGGGCCTGACCCGCCGGCATCGAGGCTCGCCTTGAGCCCGTTGTCGACGATGCCGATCGCCTTCGAGATCGCGGCGCCCTTCGCCGCGACATCGCCGCTCGCCATGTGGTGCCGCGCCATGCCGATGGCCATGGCCGCGCCGTCGAACAGCATCACGATCAGCTGGTGCGGCGATGCGCTCATGACGCTGGTTTCGACGCCGAGGCGTGCGTAGGCGCCGGCGCCGGTGCGGTGGGTGTGGGAGGTGTACATGGGAATGGCTCGCTGTGACTGTTACTTGCTGCTGCTCATGCTGTCGAACTGCTGCGTGAGGTAGCTGGCGGTGCTGTTCATGCGGCTCACCATCAGGTCGAGCTGGGTGAACTGCGCGCGGTAGCGGGCCACCTTGGCCTCCACCCGTGACTGCATGGCGGTGTACTGGTCGTCCAGTTGCTTGAGCGACGTGGTGATGCCGTCGGTCGCCGTTTTCAACGCGCCGCCGGTGGCGGTGGCCCGGTCCACCAGCGCACTCAGCTGCTTGCCGTAGCCGGCCGTGCTGGCGGTCTCGCTCGAGAACAGGCGCGCGACGCCGTCCATGTCGGCAGCGAGCGCGGTCTTGAGCTTGTCCGCATCGACCGCCATCGTGCCGTCCTTCTGGAAACTGACGCCGATTTCCGACAGCGTCTTCATCTGGTCGAGGCCCAGGGCCTGCGGCGCGGTCAAGGTCGACCGAACGCTGGTCTGCAGGTTGCGCAGCGTCGAGTCGCCAACCAGCGCTGCAGCAGTGTTCTTGTCGACGTTGAAGGCGGTCAGCGACTTGGCCGTGCTCTGCAGGCCGTTGTAGGCCTTCACGAAATCGTTGATTGCCGATTCGACCGACGCGGTGTCGCGCTGCACGCCGAGCGTGCTGGTGCCGGTCTTCTGGAGGGTCAGGGTGGTGCCCTGGACCGATTCCTTGACGGTGTTGCTAGCACTGCTCACCGAGATGCCGTTGACCGTGAGCTGGGCGTTCTGCGCTGCCACGGTCTGTTGCAGGTTCGTCGTGCCCGCCGGATCGTGACTCAGCAGGTTCTGGAGCGCTGGGTCGCCGGCAACGGAAACCTTCATGCTCGACGCTTCGCCAGTCTCGGTCGAAGTCAGTACCAGCCGATGCGGCGTGCCGCTGCCGTCGTTCACGATGCTCGCCGTCACGCCGCCCTTGGCCTTGTTGATCGCGTCGCGAATGCCTTCGAGCGTGTTGTTCGAAGCATCGATGGTGATCGGCACTGCCGTGCGAGCCGCATCCTTCGTGAACACCGCGCCGCTGGTGGTGCCGAAATCGATCGTGACGACGCCGTTGCCGACCGCCGTTTTTGCGCTGACCTGCCCGGTGGCCACCAGCGACTGCGCCTGCGCAAGCTGGGTCACGTTCACGTTGTACGTGCCGGCCGAAGCCGTCGCACCGGCGCTCGCGGTCAGCACGTCCAGGGCGCTGGAGGTCGCCTTGGCGCCCTGGAAGAACGCCGGCGCCGACAACTTGTCGGCCGCCGCTTTCAGCGTGTTGAGCGAGCTTTGCAACGTGCCGTAGGCCGAGAGCTTGGTGGTGTAGCTCACCTGCCGCTGCTGCAGCATCACGAGCGGCTGGCTTTCGGCTTTTTCAAGGCTGACCAGCAGGCCGCTCAGGTCGAGATTGGAGCCGACGCCCAGGCTGCTGAGGGATGCCATGTTTGATTCCTTGTTCTTTGAATGACGCGGCCTCAGGCCTTCTGGCTCACCAGCACGCCGGACGCCTGGCCCAGCGCCATGGCGAAACGCACCACTTCCTCGTTCGGCATCTGGCGGATGACCTCGCCGCTTTTGCGGTCGACGACCTTTACGATGACCCGGTGTATGTCGCGGTTCACTTCGAACTGCATGCCGATCGAACGGCTTTGCAGCGATGCATTGACTTCGCTCACCGCCTTGCGCACCTGCACCGGCGTCGCCTCTGCAACCGGCTCGGCCGCTGCACCGACGGCATCGGCCGCAACGGTCGCGTCGCTCGCGGTCGGGCCGGCCGGAAGCAACTGCTTCCACCACTGACCGTCGGCTGCCGAGATGGCGGGTACTGACATGCTTGCACTCCTGGCTGTTTCGCTGTCCTCTGCGGTCTGGGTCGATTCGAATCAGGCCGCAGGGGACAGCGCAGGCCGTCCGGGCTTTCGCCCGAACACCTGCGCCGGTGGATCAAGGGACCGGCGCTTGCAACGCCGGCCGGCTTTCTCCTTCGATCAACGCAGCAGGGACAGCACGCCCTGGGTCGTCTGGTTGGCCTGTGCCAGCACCGAGGTACCAGCCTGCTGCAGGATCTGCGCGCGGGACATGTTCGAGACTTCCGTCGCGTAGTCCGCGTCTTCGATGCGCGAACGCGAGGAAGACAGGTTGGTCACCGTGGTGCCGAGGTTGGCGATCACCGAGTCGAAACGGTTCTGCACTGCACCGAGCGAACCGCGCAGCGTGTCGACCTGCTTCAGAGCGGCGTCGATGGCGGCCAGCGGCGAAGCGGTGGCTGCGCCGGCTGGCGTGTATTCGGTCGCAGCTGCGAGCGTAGCGGGGTCCGTGATGCCTGCGTCGGAGAACGTCACCGCGCCTGCGGCATCCACCGCACCCTGGTACTGCTTGCCGTTGTCCGTGCGAATGACGTAGTCGCTGAAGGTGCCGTCCGCAGCAGCATCGCCCACACCATGAACGGTGAACTTGCCTGCGCCAGCGATGCCTTCGACAGCAGTCACGTCGAGGTCGGTCGTCGTCACGACGCCGGCGGCGGACGAGTCGGTCAGCGAAGTGATCGCGCCACCGACGCCGCTCACGCTGAAGTCGCTCAGGCCCAGCGAAGCGCTGTCCATCTTCTGCAGGCCGATGGAGATGGTCTGGCCGTCGTTCGCGCCGACCTGAATCGTCAGCGACTGGTTCGATGCGAGAACCTTGACGCCGTTGAAGTCGGTCTGCGCCGAGGTGCGGTCGATTTCGCCGAGGCGCTGGCTGATTTCAGCCTGGATCGAATCGCGGTCTTCGGCAGAGTTGGAACCGTTGACCGACTGCACTGCGAGTTCGCGGATGCGCTGCAGGTTGTTGTTGACTTCGGTCAGCGCGCCTTCGGTCGTCTGGGCCAGCGAGATGCCGTCGTTGGCATTGCGCGAAGCTTGCGTCAGGCCCTTGATGTTGGCGGTGAAGCGGTTGGCGATGGCCTGGCCGGCTGCGTCGTCCTTGGCGCTGTTGATGCGCATGCCCGACGAAAGGCGCTCGATCGCGCTGTTGAGCGCGCCTTGCGACTTGTTCAGGTTGTTCTGCGTGAGCAGGGAAAGACTGTTGGTGTTGATGACTTGTGCCATGTTCGACTCCTGGTAACTACAAAAGGTTGTGAATTCCGGCTGTTCGCCGTAACGCTGGACCCGCTTCCCGATTGAGACTCAAGCCATCGTTGATTTGTTATCGGCAGGCCCCCATCAACCTTTAGGGCACGGCGCAAAAAAGATGCGCGGCTCCCCAACCCCCGTGCTCAGGCGGGCATATTCATCACTTCCTGGTATGCAGACACCAGCCGGTTGCGCACCTGCAGCCCGGTCTGGAAGGCCACGTTCGCCTTCTGCAGGTCGACCATCACGTCGTTGAGCGCCACGCCGGGCTTGCCCAGCTCGAAGGACTCGGCCTGGCTGTAGGCGCTGTTCTGCGCACTGCTGATGCTGTTGAGCGAGCGCTTCAGTTCGGCTGCGAAGCCGCCGGAGCCTGCGGCTTCGGGCGCGCCGGCGGCAGGCGCGAAAACGCCGCTCTGGAGCGAGGTCGCGCGCATTTGCTGCAGGACGGATTCGATGGCGGATATGGACATGGAGAACCTTTCTGTTCTGTGGATTCGGCGTTGCAATAGGAGGCACGAGGCTCTCCCGCGTGTTTTCAGCGTAGCAGCGGAGGTGGCAGGCGCATGCGGCCAACTGATGGAGAAAACCGCGGCTGTTCGGCCAATCGAATCCGGGCCGGCTGCAGAGAATCGTCTGCGAACCGCAAAGCCCTGCTCTCGACACCTACAGCCTCCCGGCATGACTCCAGAACATCGAAGACTCTCCTACCTGACCGCCGGGGTTGCCCGATGAGCACGGCTGCCTCCGCCGGTGCCGCGCCAGCGGCGCCCGACCTCGCGCCCATGGTCGAGCGGCTGCGCGCCCAGCCCAAGCTGCCGCTGATCATTGGCGCGGCGGCGCTGGTCACGGCCATCGCGGCCTTCACGCTCATGAACCGCGGGCCCGAATACAAGGTGCTCTATACCAATGTGTCCGACCGCGACGGCGGCGCGATCATCGCGTCGCTGGCGCAGATGAACGTGCCCTACAAGTTCGCCCACGGCGGCGGCGCGATCCTGGTGGCGGCCGACAAGGTGCCTGAAGTGCGCCTCAAGCTGGCGTCGCAGGGCCTGCCCAAGGGCGGCGGCGTCGGCTTCGAACTGATGGACAACCAGAAGTTCGGCACCAGCCAGTTCGCCGAACAGGTCAACTACCAGCGCGCGCTCGAAGGCGAGCTCGCGCGTTCCATCGAATCCATCGGCACCGTCGAGTCGGCCCGCGTGCACCTGGCGCTGCCCAAGCCCTCGCTCTTCGTGCGCGACCAGAAGAAGCCTTCCGCCTCGGTGGTGCTGAGCCTGCATCGCGGCCGCAGCATCGACGAAGGCCAGGTGAGCGCCATCGTGCACATGATCTCCAGCAGCGTGCCGGAGCTCAGTGCCAAGAGCGTGACGGTGGTCGACCAGCGCGGCAACCTGCTGTCGGCGGCCAATGCCGGCGCGCGCGGGCTCGACGTGAGCCAGCTCAAATATGCGCAGGAGATCGAGCAGGGCTACATCCGTCGCATCGAAACCATCCTGACGCCGCTGCTCGGCGCGAGTAACGTGCGCGCGCAAGTCGCGGCCGACATCGACTTCGCGGTGATCGAGCGCACAGACGAGAAGTACAGCCCCAACCAAGACCCGCGCATTGCCGCGGTGCGCAGCCAGCAGTCGAGCGAATCGACCCAGACCGGCGCCACGCCGGCCGGCGGCGTGCCCGGCGCGCTGTCGAACCAGGCGCCGACCAACCCGACCGCGCCGATCGTCGCGCCGCGTCCGCCAACAGCACCCGGCGCCGGGCCGGCCCCGCCCCCGACTGCCGCGACCACCGCAACCGCCACCTCGGCGCCCGGTGCACCCGGCAGCGCCCGCAAGGACTCGACGACCAACTACGAAGTCGACCGCTCCATCAGCCACATCCAGCAGAGTGCCGGCGGCGTGAAGCGGTTGTCGGTGGCGGTGGTGGTGAACCATCGCGAAGCGACCGACGGCGCAGCGAAGAACGGCCCGCGCGCACTGACGCCGGCCGAGCTCGAACAGATCCGCAGCCTGGTGAAGGAAGCCATGGGATTCAGCCAGGAGCGCGGCGACTCGCTCAACGTGGTGGCCAGCGCCTTCGCCCGCGATGACGCGGCCGATGAGGCGCCGGTGCTCCCGGTCTGGCGCGACCCGGCCAACCTGGGCCTGGCCAAGACGGCCGGCCAGTACCTGCTCGTGTTCTGCCTGGCCTTGTTCGCATGGTTCGCCGTGCTGCGCCCCCTGCTGCGCAAGCACCTGGGGCCGCCGCCCGGCTCAGCGCAGCAGGCTATCGGGAACACTGCCGATGCGACGAGCGCCATCGCCGTGATGCCGGAGCAGTCGACTGCGGCCCAAGACAGCGCCCGCATGCGTGAACTTGAGCGCCAGAAGGCCGACATGGACTACGCCCACCAGACCGCGGACGCAGACCCGCGGCTGGTCGCCACGCTGCTGCAGCACTGGATGAACGCCAAATGAACGAACAGGGAATCCGCAAAAGCGCGATCTTGCTGATGTCGCTGGGCGAGGACCGCGCGGCCGCGACGCTGCAACTCATGCCCACCTCCGACGTGCAGGCACTCGGCATGGCAATGGCCAAGCTGAGCCAGGTGTCGAAAGAGGAGCTGACGGCCGTGCTGGCCGAGTTCCGGTTCGAGACCGAACAGCTCTCGGCCCTGCACCTGGGCTCCGGCAGCTACATCCGTGCGGTATTGCACAAGGCGCTGGGCGACGACCGCGCCAGCAACCTGCTCGAAGACATCCTGCAGCCCGACGAACCGCACGGCGGCATCGAGCGGCTCAATGAGCTCGAAGCCGGCGAAGTGGTGGAACTGATCCGCGACGAGCATCCGCAGATCCTCGCCACGCTCTTGATCCACCTCGATCGCCAGAAGGCATCCGAGGTGCTGGAGAAGCTGCCGGTGCGCCTGCGCCACGACGTGATCATGCGGGTGGCGACCTTCGGCGGCGTGCAGCCGGCGGCACTGGCCGAGCTGACCGATGTGCTGACCGAAATGCTCTCCGGCGTGGGCCTGAAGCGCAGCCGCCTGGGCGGCGTGCGCACCGCGGCCGAGATCGTCAACCTCATGAGCACCGCGCAGGAAGAAGAAGCCATCGCCCACGTCAAGGAACACGACGAGGCGCTGGCCCAGAAGATCATCGACGAGATGTTCGTGTTCGAGAACCTGCTCGAACTCGAAGACCGCTTCATCCAGCGCCTGCTCAAGGACGTCGAAGCCGACTCGCTCATCATCGCGCTCAAGGGCTCGCCGCCGGAGCTGCGCGACAAGTTCCTCGCCAACATGTCGCAGCGCGCCGCCGAAACGCTGCGCGAGGACATCGAGCTGCGCGGCCCCGTGCGGGTGTCGCAGGTCGAGACCGAACAGAAGGCGATCCTGCAGGTCGTGCGCCGTCTTTCCGACAGCGGCGAGATCGTAATTTCCGCGCCCGGCACCGATGAATTCGTCTAGAGCGCCCCTCCCCTTCGGCGCCCGCGCGCGCCTGGCCGCCTCCTATGCGCCGGTGCGCGCGGCGGCGGCGCCCAAGGCGGCCAGCAAGCCGACTCTGTCGGCCTGGCAGCGCTGGGAGATGGGCACGATCGACACGCCCACTATCGAGCCAAGCACCGCAACGGCACCGGCCCCACGCGACCCCGCCGCGCTGGCGCGCGAAGCCGAACTGGAACGCGAGCGCATCGAAGCCCGCGCGCAAGGCATGGCCGAAGGCCACCGCGAAGGCTTCGATCAGGGCCATGCCGAAGGTCACACCGAAGGCCTGGCCAGCGGACTGGCCGCAGCCACCGCGCACGCCGAGCAGCTGCGCGCACTGGCCGCGTCGCTGCCGGACGCCCTGCGCCGCGCCGAAGCCGAACTGGCCGACGCCATCCTCACGCTGGCGCACGACGTGGCGCGGCAGGTGGTGCACCGCACCCTGCGCGCCGAGCCCGAATGGGTGCTGCCGCTGGTGCAGGACCTGCTGCATGCCGAGCCCGCGCTGCAGGGCGAGCCCCGCCTGCTGCTGCACCCGGACGACGTGGCGCTGGTGAAGGCGAGCCTCGGCAACGAACTTCAGATCGCCGGCTGGCAGGTGCGCCCCGACGACACGCTCGCGCGCGGCGGCTGCCGCGTGCAGTCCGCCAGCGGCGAAATGGACGCGAGTCTCGAAACCCGATGGAAAAGCGTGACCGCTGCATTGCACCGCGACGTAGATGCACTAGGCGCATGAAGCCGATGCCAGTCACCGCACCCAATCCCCATCTGCAGTCCTGGCTCGGCACGCTGGCGCAAGCCCGCAGCGACGTCAGCCGCGCGCCGACCAGCACCCACTCGGGCCGCCTGACGCGCGCGGTCGGGCTGGTGCTCGAAGCCGTCGGCCTTCAGCTCCCGGTCGGCAGCGACTGCCTGATCGAGCTGCCGCCCGGATACCCCCAGCGTCATGCGGAGGCCGAGGTGGTCGGCTTCGCCGGCGAGCGCCTGTTCCTGATGCCACAGAGCGAAGTGGCCGGCCTGCTGCCCGGCGCGCGCGTGTTCGCGCGGCCGAGCGATGGCGGCCCGGGCGCCGGCGGCGACACCCACACCAAGCGGCTGCCGGTCGGCGAAGGCATGCTGGGCCGCGTGGTCGATGCCGCCGGGCGGCCGCTGGACGGTTTGGGGCCGCTCGACGTCGCCCGCCGCGTGCCGCTGGCTGCGCAGCCGGTGAACCCGCTCACCCGCGCGCCGATCGATTCCGTGCTCGACGTCGGCGTGCGCGCCATCAACGCGATGCTCACCGTCGGCCGCGGCCAGCGCATGGGCCTGTTCGCCGGCTCCGGCGTGGGCAAGAGCGTGCTGCTCGGGATGATGGCGCGCTACACCAGCGCCGAGGTGATCGTGGTCGGCCTGATCGGCGAACGCGGCCGCGAGGTGAAGGATTTCATCGAGAACACGCTGGGCGAGGAAGGCCTGGCGCGCGCGGTGGTGGTTGCAGCGCCGGCCGACAACTCGCCGCTCATGCGCCTGCAGGGCGCGGCCTATGCCACCTGCCTGGCCGAATACTTTCGCGACCAGGGCAAGGACGTGCTGCTGATCATGGATTCGCTCACCCGCTATGCGATGGCGCAGCGCGAGATCGCACTCGCCGTGGGCGAGCCGCCGGCCACCAAGGGCTACCCGCCGAGCTGCTTCGCCAAGCTGCCGCAGCTCGTCGAGCGCAGCGGCAACGGCCGAGCGGCCGGCCAGGCAGGCGGTGGCGGCTCGATCACCGCCATCTACACCGTGCTCTCCGAAGGCGACGACCAGCAGGACCCGATCGCCGACGCCGCC
>JBBJMS010000244.1:0-3321 GCA_037720315.1 Variovorax sp.
CAGCGCTCACCACGATCGAAGTGGCCGCACAGGATGCGAGCCCGGCGCGGAACAGCCAGCCGGGCGTGACCTGATCGCCACTGCCGCCGAGTTCGCCCGGCATGTCGGTCGCCATCTGTGCGCCGCTGGCATGGTGCGTCACGACGCGGGTGCCGCGCTCCCAGCGGGCGGCGGCCGGCGCGTCGTCGTGAAGACCGGTCTCGGGCCGGCGCTGCAGCACCGCCTCCACCCGCTGCAATGCCGCCGCGATGTCCTGCATGGTCATGGTTGCTCCGGAATGCCTCGAAGAACGCGATTGTGGGTGCGCCGGCGCGTCGGGCCAAGCGCCGCGAAGAGGTAGGCCGATGGACGATCGGGCAGTCTTCGGCGACGCAGGGGCAGGACGAGACAGGGTCCGCGGTGGTCCAGTACGCATTCCCATTCCACCGAAACCGAACCGAAGGAGCCACACCATGGACGCACCCACCATCGACCTCGCCGCCGTCAAGAGCCGCCAGCAGGCCGCCTGGTCGAGCGGAGACTACGCCGTGATCGGCACCACCCTGCAGCTCGTCGGCGAGCTGCTGGCCGAAGCCTGCGACCTGCGCTGCGACGAGCGCGTGCTCGACGTCGCAGCCGGCAACGGCAATGCCACGCTGGCCGCCGCACGCCGGGGCTGCAAGGTCACCTCCACCGACTACGTGGGCACGCTGCTCGAACGCGGCGCCGAGCGCGCCGCCGCGGAACGCCTCGACATCGACTTCCAGGTGGCCGACGTAGAGGCGCTGCCTTTCGGCGACGCCAGCTTCGATGCGGTGCTGTCGACCTTCGGCGTGATGTTTGCGCCCGACCAGGCCAAGTCCGCTTCCGAAATGGCACGGGTCTGCCGGCCGGGCGGACGCATCGGCCTGGCCAACTGGACGCCCGAAGGCTTCATCGGCCAGCTGTTCAAGACGCTCGGGCGCCATGTGCCGCCGCCGGCCGGCGTGCAGCCGCCTTCGCGCTGGGGCGTGGAGGCGAACCTGCATGCGCTCTTCGGCGAGCGGGCCGGCGCCATTGCGGCGACGCCGCGCATCTTCAACTTCCGCTATCGCTCGGCGGCGCATTTCATCGAGGTGTTCCGCACCTGGTACGGGCCGGTGCACAAGGCATTTGCCGCGCTGCCGGCCGACAAGGCGGCGGCGCTGGACAGCGACCTGACCGACCTGCTGAACGGCGCGAACAAGGGCGGCGCCGGGTCGCTGGTGGTGCCGAGCGAGTACCTCGAAGCGGTCGTCACTCTCCGCTGATGCATTGCCCCTTTTCGAGCAGGGACACAGAGGGGGTTTGACTCTCCCACGATAGGAAGGTTGACACTTCCGACTCCGCAGCTTTTTTCGGAGTCTTGGATGAACAACAGTACGACGCTCACGTCGACGCTTCAGATCGAAGGGATGACCTGCGCGTCCTGCGTTGCGCGGGTCGAGCGCGCGCTCGCCAAGGTGCCGGGCGTGGCCTCGGCATCGGTGAACCTGGCGACCGAGAAGGCGGAGGTTGCACTGACTGCGGCGAATGTCGAACTCGCGCAATTGATCGACGCGGTCAAGAGAGCCGGCTACGACGCGCGCGGCATCGAAGACGCAGCGCGGCCGATAGCCGGCCCCGCACCCGCTTTGCCCGAGTGGTGGCCGGTGGCGCTGGCAGCGGTGCTCTCGGCGCCGCTCGCGCTGCCGATGTTCGGCGCGCTCTTCGGCCGCGAGTGGATGCTCGACGGCTGGCTGCAGCTGGCGCTGGCAACGCCGGTGCAGTTCTGGCTCGGCGCCCGCTTCTACAAGGCCGGCTGGCGCGCACTGAAGGCCGGCGCCGGCAACATGGACCTGCTGGTCGCGCTCGGCACCTCGGCCGGGTACGGCCTGAGCGTCTACCTGCTCTTCGCCCACGCCGGGCACGGCATGCCGCACCTCTACTTCGAGGCCTCGGCGGTGGTGATCACGCTGGTGCTGCTGGGCAAATGGCTCGAGGCGCGGGCCAAGCGCCAGACCACGCAGGCGATCCGCGCGCTGAACGCGCTGCGACCGGAGCGCGCCCGGGTTCGCCGCGGCGAAAACGAGGAAGAGATAGCGATCGATCAGGTACGGGTCGGCGATCGGGTGGTGGTGCGCCCCGGCGAGCGCGTACCGGTCGATGCGGTGGTTCTCGAAGGCGCGAGCGACATCGACGAATCCCTCATCACCGGCGAGAGCCTGCCGGTCGACAAGCACGCGGACGACGCGGTGACCGGCGGTTCGGTCAACGGCCAGGGCCTGCTGCTGGTGCGCACAACGGCGGTCGGCGCCGAGTCGACGCTTGCGCGCATCGTGCGGCTGGTCGAGTCGGCGCAGGCGAAGAAGGCGCCGATCCAGCGGCTGGTCGACCGGGTCAGCAGCGTCTTCGTGCCGGTGGTAATCGGCATCGCCTTTGCGACGCTGCTGGGCTGGGGCCTCGCCACCGGCAACTGGGAAGCGGCCATCCTGAACGCGGTGGCGGTGCTGGTGATCGCCTGCCCCTGCGCGCTCGGCCTGGCGACGCCGACCGCAATCATGGCCGGCACCGGCGTGGCGGCGCGGCACGGCATCCTGATCAAGGACGCCGAGGCGCTGGAAGTCGCGCACGGCGTGAAGGTCGTCGCCTTCGACAAGACCGGCACGCTGACCGAAGGCCGACCGGACCTGGTGGCGTTCGAGGCGGCCGACGGCGACCACGCCGCGCTGCTCGCGGCCAGCGCCGCCATCCAGGCCGGCAGCGAGCATCCACTGGCGCGCGCGGTGCTCGCGGCAGCCGACAAGGCCGGCCTGCATCCAGCGCGAGCCAGTGAGATGCGGGCAGTGGCCGGCCGTGGCATCGCGGCGACCGTGGAGGGCCGCGCGCTTCGCCTCGGCAGCAGCCGCTACATGGGCGAGTTGTCGGTGCCGACGGAACGCCTGCAGCAGCGTGCCGCGCAGCTGCAATCCGAAGGCCGCACCGTCTCCTGGCTGGCCGATGTGACCGGCGCGCCGGCGCTCGTCGGCCTGCTCGCTTTCGGCGATGCGCCCAAGGCCAGCGCCACCGCGGCCGTCGCGCAGCTCCATGCGCAAGGCATCCGGACGGTACTGGTCACCGGCGACAACCGGGGCAGCGCGGACGCGGTGGCCCGGCTGCTGAAGATCGACACGGTCCGTGCCGAGGTGCTGCCCGAAGACAAGGCTGCCATCGTGGCCGAGTTGAAGGCCGGCGGGCAACGCGTCGCCATGGTGGGCGACGGCATCAACGATGCGCCGGCGCTCGCCGCCGCGGATGTCGGCATCGCCATGTCGACCGGCACCGACGTTGCGATGCATGCCGCCG
>JBBJMS010000092.1:0-13487 GCA_037720315.1 Variovorax sp.
GCCGTCGCCGCGGCCAACGAACCTGCGAACGCCGCGGTTTCCGCCGCAGATACATTGCGTCCGCCCGATTCGTACAGCGGATTGCCCGGGTCCAGGTCTCTACCCAACTCGACCACACGGTTCCAGTCGTTGCCGCTGCCACCGGTCAGCTTGTGCACTTCGGATGCGAGCGCCTCGTAGGCGCGCAGGTCGCGCCGCTTGGCATGGATTTCGAGCAGCTTGAGGTGGATCGCGGTGCGGTCAGGATTGACGCGCAGCGCCTCACGCAGGATTTCTTCGGCCTGGAGGTCGCGGCCATAGGCGAGGTAGACGTCTGCTTCTGCAACCGGGTCGACATCGCCGGCATCGAGTTGGCTCGGCGAATACGACAGCGACGACACGACCGAATTGCCCCGGTTCTTGGTATCCACCGATTCACCGCCGCTGGCACCGAAAAAGGAATCTTTCGGAATTCGGCTTTCGAGGAACACGCTGTCGCCGGCATCGCGGCGCTTTCGACCGAGTACGCGGAAGAGCAGAAAGCCGATCAGCAGTGCAGCCAGTGCCGCGGCGCCCACCATGACCGGGTTGTCGCGCAATTCTTCGACAAAGCCCCGCTCTGGGGGCGCTGGCACGAGCGCCGCTGGTGTTGCGGCTGCAACCGCAGCAGCAGCGACCGGTGCCGATGCTGCGGCAGTGGCAGCAGCGACAGCGGCAGCGCTCGTGGCCGCTGCGTCCGTGGCTGCGGTTTTCGGTGCGGTGGCACTGCCGGCCACCGGGGCCGGCAGTGCGGCGGATGCAGGTTGAGTTGCTGGCGTGGGCTGCGAACCGGTTGCGCCCACGACAGGTGCAGCGGCTGCGGGTGCGGTTGCCGATGGCGCTGCGCCGCTCGCGGCCTGCAGCTTGTTCAGTTCGTTGATGTTCTTCGACAGTTCGGCAGCGCGCGCGCTGGTGTCTTGCGCCTGGCGGGCCTGGGCAAGCTGCTCTTCGGTCTGGCCTCCTACCGGGCCGCCCTGCGACAGCTTGAGCTTGTCGGCCGCTGCGTTCGTCGCGTTGCGGTCCTCGACATTCGCCTGGAGCTTGCCCGAGGCCTGGCGGTCGGCATCGGCAACGCGTGACGTGGGCGCGTTTTCGGCCAGACGTCGACGGTAGTCGCCGAAGTCGCGGCTCTGCGCGGTCAACGTGCGCCGGGCTTCGGGAGCCGTAACCGCGGCAGCCTGCGATGCGCTTGGTACGTCGAGCACCGCGCCGGCCTTCATGCGATTGATGTTGCCTCTGATGAACGCCTCGGGATTGGCGCGCAGCAGCGCCACCAGCATCTGGTCTAGCGAAACGTCGGCCGGTTTGTAGGCTCCCGCGATCTTGCTGGCGGTGTCGCCAGGCTGTACGGTGACCTGCTGTTCGCCGTTGCCGGTGCGCAGCGTGCTGGCTTCGGCGGGTGGGGGCACGACGGTGGCCACTGCCGCAGGTGCAGGGCGCTGGCGCACCGGGGCCGCCGGGCTCGGTACAGGTGCAGCGGCGCTGATCTGCGGCGCCGTGGGGGCAAGCGGCGCAGCGGTCGCTGTCCGGCTCTTCGGCGGATCGAGCAGCACCGTGTAGTCGCGCACGATCCGGCCGGTGTTGGAGTTCGCTTCGAGCAGCAGGTCGACGAAGGGCTCGCTGAGCATGCGATTGCTCGTGAGTTGCACCACATAGCGCCCATTGGCGCGGCGCTGCAGATTGACCCGCACATCCGCCAACGCGGCGTTATAGGGAACCCCCGCCGCATTGAACGCTTCGACAGAGGCGATATTGACCTTCAGGCCGCCGGCTTCGGCCGCGGTGAGTTCGGTCACTTCGATTTCGGCGCGCAGCGGTTCGCCAAGGGCCGACTGGACGTTGAGTCGACCGAGCGTGAATGCAGCCGCATCGATGCTCACCATTCCCAAGCCCAAGGCAACCGATGCACTGAGCAGAGAGAGTTGACACCGACCTGAAAACGTCGGAGTCGGGCGAGTGGCCGAGAGGCTGGCCGCTGGCAACGGAAGTCGTGTCATGTGGGTAGGGGGCAACTCTGCCCAAAAGTGTAAGGGGACGTTAACATCATCACCCCAGACTGACAAGCCAACAGGCCTTATCTACCCAGTGCGCACCAACTTCGGAGGGCTTTGCCCGTTGCGCGACAGCAACGCCAGCGCCCTGGGCGCCAGCACCCGGTGTCAGGCCTCGAGCAGGATTCTCAGCATGCGGCGCAGCGGCTCGGCTGCCCCCCACAGCAACTGATCGCCAATGGTGAATGCACCGACGTACTCCGGCCCCATGGCCAGCTTGCGCACACGGCCGACGGGGATCGACATCGAGCCGGTCACCGCGACCGGGGTCAGATCCTTGAGCGTCGCCTCGCGGTTGTTCGGAACTACTTTCACCCACTCGTTGTCGGCGGCCAACAGCGCTTCGATGTCTTCGACCGGCACATCCTTCTTGAGCTTGAAAGTGAGCGCCTGGCTGTGGCAGCGCATTGCGCCGACGCGCACGCAGAAGCCGTCGACCGGCGTTGCCGCCGTCCCGAAAGCGGCGCCTTGGCCGAGGATCTTGTTGGTCTCCGCGCCGGCTTTCCATTCTTCCTTGCTGATGCCGTCCCCCAGGTCCTTGTCGATCCAGGGAATCAGGCTGCCTCCGAGCGGTGCGCCGAAGTTGGCGGTTTCGGCCGCACTCAGCGACTGCTGCCGAGCCAGGACCTTGCGGTCGATCTCGAGAATCGCCGACTTCGGATCGTCCAGCAGCGCGCGCACTTCGCCGTTGATCGCGCCGAACTGGGTGAGCAACTCCCGCATGTGCTGTGCGCCACCGCCGGAAGCGGCCTGGTAGGTCATGCTGGTCATCCATTCGACCAGACCGGCCTTGTAGAGGGCGCCCACGCCCATCAGCATGCAGCTGACGGTGCAGTTGCCGCCGATCCAGTTTTTGCCGCCGTTGGACATCGCCTTCTGGATGACTGGCATGTTGACCGGGTCCAGCACGATCACCGCGTCGTCGTTCATGCGCAGTGTCGATGCGGCATCGATCCAATGTCCGTTCCAGCCGGCTGCGCGCAGCTTGGGATAGATCGCGCTGGTGTAGTCGCCGCCTTGGGCGGTGATGACGATGTCGCACTTTCTGAGCGCCTCGATGTCGTGCGCGTCTTTGAGCGTGGCTTCGTTCTTTGCCATCGCCGGTGCCTTGCCGCCGGCGTTGGATGTCGAGAAAAACACAGGCTCGATCAGCCCGAAGTCGCCCTCGGCGTGCATGCGGTCCATGAGTACCGAGCCGACCATGCCGCGCCACCCAACGAGGCCGACCAGCGGTTGATTTGCGTTCGCCATTTCAAATGCCCTTGTGAAAAAGAAAGTGATCTCTTTGCGCCCGGCTCGTCGGCACCGGGGAGGGCAGGACGAAGCGGGCCGCAGTTAACCGGTGGTCGTCTTTTTAATGCCCGACGATGCGACGGCAGCCACTACCGCATCGCCCATTTCGCGGCTGCCGACCTTCGTGGTGCCGTGAGACCAGATGTCCCCCGTGCGCAAGCCCGCGGCGAGCACATGCTTGACCGCCGACTCGATACGGTCGGCAGCTTCAGGCTGGTTCAGGGAAAAGCGGAGCATCATGGCGGCGGACAGGATTGTAGCCAAAGGGTTGGCTACCCCTTTGCCGGCAATGTCGGGTGCGCTGCCGTGGCTGGGCTCGTAGAGTCCCTGGTTGCTGGCGTTGAGCGAGGCCGAAGGGAGCATGCCGATCGAGCCCGTGAGCATTGCCGCCTCGTCCGAAAGAATGTCGCCGAACATGTTGCCGGTGACCACCACGTCGAACTTTTTCGGCGCCTTCACAAGCTGCATCGCCGCATTGTCGACATACATGTGGTCGAGCTCCACGTCCGGGTACTGCTTGCCTACTTCCGTCACGATGTCCTTCCAGAACTGGAAGGTTTCGAGCACATTCGCCTTGTCGACACTCGTCACCCGCTTGCTGCGCTTCTGCGCTGCGCGAAAAGCGACGTGGGCGATGCGTTCGATCTCAGGGCGCGAATAGCGCATGGTGTCGAATGCTTCGTCGGCGCCCGGGAAGTGGCCGTCGACAGCAGTGCGGCGGCCGCGCGGCTGGCCGAAATAGATGTCGCCGGTCAGCTCGCGAATGATGAGGATATCGAGCCCTGAGACCAGCTCGGGCTTGAGGCTGGAGGCGTCGACCAATTGCTCGTAGCAGATCGCCGGACGGAAATTGGCGAACAGGCCGAGGTTCTTGCGCAGTCCCAGAATGGCCTGCTCCGGGCGCAACGAGCGCTCGAGCGAGTCGTATTTCCAGTCGCCGACGGCACCGAACAGCACGGCGTCGGCTTCCTTCGCCAGTTTCAACGTGGCATCGGGCAGCGGGTGTCCATGAGCTTCGTACGCCGCGCCGCCGACCAGGGCCGATTCCATCTCGAACGGAAGGTCGAGCACGTCGAGCACGCGAATGGCTTCGGCAACGATTTCGGTGCCGATGCCGTCACCGGGAAGAACTGCGATTTTCATGGTTTGTGGTTCGAGAAAGTAAAGATACGAGGTCAGGCGATCAGCTGGTGCGAGAGCCATGGCTTATTCGCCAGCCGCTCGGCCTCGAATGCCGCGATCTTGTCCTTGTGGCGCAGCGTCAGCCCGATGTCGTCGAGCCCGTTGATCAGGCAGAACTTGCGAAAGGCCTGGACCTCGAACGGCAGCTCGACGCCGTCCGGCTTCACGATCACCTGGCGTTCCAGATCCACCGTGATGCTGTAGCCGGGGAAGGCGAGGGTGTCGTCGAACAGCTGCGCGACCTGCGACTCGCCGAGCACGATCGGCAGCAATCCGTTCTTGAAGCTGTTGTTGAAAAAGATGTCGGCGTAGCTCGGTGCAATGATGGCCCGGAAACCATATTGGTCGAGCGCCCAGGGCGCATGTTCCCGCGAGGAGCCGCAGCCGAAATTCTTGCGCGCGAGCAGCACCGATGCGCCCGCGTAGCGTGGCTGGTTCAGCACGAAATCAGGGTTGGGCTTGCGCGACGCCGGGTCTTGCCCCGGCTCGCCCGGATCGAGGTAGCGCCACGCGTCGAACAGGTTCGGGCCGAAGCCGGTCTTGCGGATCGACTTCAGAAACTGCTTGGGAATGATGGCGTCGGTGTCGACGTTCTCTCGGTCCATCGGCGCCACGACGCCCTTGTGCACGGTGAATTTCTGCATGGTGTGTGGCTCCCTTCAGACGAACTGCCGGACGTCGACGAAATGGCCATGCACCGCCGCCGCGGCGGCCATGGCCGGACTGACGAGGTGGGTGCGGCCGCCGGCGCCCTGCCTTCCTTCGAAGTTGCGGTTGCTGGTCGACGCGCAGCGTTCGCCGGGTTCTAGGCGGTCGGCATTCATCGCCAGGCACATCGAACAGCCGGGTTCGCGCCACTCGAAGCCTGCGGCCTTGAAGATCAGGTCGAGCCCTTCGCGCTCGGCCTGTTCCTTCACCAGCCCGGAGCCCGGAACGACCATCGCGAGCTTCACGTTCTTCGCGACTTTCTGGCCGAGCTTCTTCACCATGGCCGCCGCTTCGCGCATGTCCTCGATCCGACTATTGGTGCACGAACCGATGAACACCTTGTCGATGCGGATGTCGTTCATAGCCTTGTTCGGCTCGAGGCCCATGTAGGCGAGGGCGCGTTCGATGGCGCCGCGCTTGTTGGCGTCTTTTTCCTTTTCCGGGTCGGGCACGCGGCCGTCCACCGCCACCACCATTTCTGGCGATGTGCCCCAGGTTACCTGCGGCGTTATCTGCGCAGCGTCGAGTTCGACCACCGCATCGAAATGAGCGCCCGCGTCCGACTGCAGCGTCTTCCAGTAGGCGACCGCATGGTCCCATTCGACGCCGGTCGGTGCGAGCGGCCGGCCCTTGACGTAGGCGATGGTCTTTTCATCCACCGCCACAAGGCCGGCGCGCGCGCCGGCTTCGATCGCCATGTTGCACACGGTCATGCGCCCTTCCATGCTGAGATCGCGGATCGCCGAGCCGGCGAATTCGATGGTGTAGCCCGTGCCGCCGGCGGTGCCGATCTTCCCGATGACAGCCAGCACGATGTCCTTAGCCGTGCAGCCGAGCGGCAGCTTGCCCGACACCTTAACGAGCAGGTTCTTCGCCTTTTTTGCAAGCAGCGTTTGCGTCGCCATCACATGCTCGACTTCGCTGGTGCCGATGCCGTGCGCGAGCGCACCGAAGGCGCCGTGCGTCGACGTGTGCGAGTCGCCGCAGACCACCGTCATGCCTGGCAGCGTGGCGCCCGACTCGGGGCCGATCACATGCACGATCCCCTGGCGCTTGCTCAGGAACGGAAAAAACGCTGCCGCGCCGAACTCTTCGATGTTGCTGTTGAGCGTGGTGATCTGCTCGCGGCTGACCGGGTCGGTGATGCCGTCGTAGCCCAGTTCCCAATGCGTGGTCGGCGTGTTGTGGTCGGCGGTGGCCACCACAGAGCTGATGCGCCACAGCTTGCGGCCGGCTTCGCGCAGGCCTTCGAAGGCCTGCGGACTCGTCACTTCATGAACGAGGTGCCTGTCGATGTAGAGGATCGACGTGCCGTCTTCCTCGGTGTGAACGACGTGTTCGTCCCAAAGCTTGTCGTAGAGCGTGCGTGGCATGGTGGAGTCTCTTTTTCGTGGGAAAGCGGATTGTCTTATGCGGCGAGCTGGGCGGGCGCCGTGGCCGGCGGCTGCAGATGCTTCACCAGCATGCGCGCGGCGACCGGGAGCGTGGAGAAATCTCGGGCGACGAGGCGGATTTCGCGCGCGGCCCAGGCATCGTTCAGTGCAACGCTTTTCAATCCGCCGCCGATGCCGCCCTGCATCAGTTCGAACGCGCGCAGCGGCATCACGCCCACACCGAGCCCGTTCTGGATCATGCGGCACATGGCGTCCAGGCCGGTCACATGAATGCGCAGCTTGATGGTGCGCTCGACGGCCAGCGCGGCCCGGTGCATTGCCACGTAAATCGAACTGTTGGTGTGCAGGCCGACATGGTCCCAGTCCAGCGAAGCCGCGAAATCGATGGCGCTGTGCGCTGCCAGCGCATGGCCCTCGGGCGCTATCAGCACCAGTGCGTCGTGGCGGTAGGGCAGGCTCTGCAGATCGCCGATGCCGTCGCTCAGGTGGCAGATGCCAAGGTCGGCTGCGCCCTCGTGGACCGCGCGCACCACCTCGCTGCTCAGGTGTTCCTCGAGATCGACCTTGATCGCATCGTGCGCGCGAGCGAACGCGCCGAGGTCCTCAGGCAGAAATTGCACGATGGCCGAAATGTTGGCGTGCACCCGGACATGGCCGCGCACACCGTCGGCGTATTCGCTGAGCTCACCCTGCATCTTTTCGAGGCTGTACAGCACCGATCGCGCGTGATGCAGCAGGCTTTCGCCGGCCGGCGTCAGGTCGACGCCGCGCGCGTGACGGTAGAGCAAGGGGGTGCCGAGGGTGGTTTCGAGGTCCGACAGCCGCTTGCTGATGGCCGACGCCGCGATGAATTCACGCTCCGCCGCCCTGCCAATGCTGCCGAGTTCGCAGACGGCCACGAACAACTGCAGCGAGGTCAGGTCGATGCGGCGGGCGAAATTGCGTTCAGAAGAGTTCATGGGGCGCTGGCATCTCGTATGGAGATGGAGGGCCGCTATTTTCTCTTGGTTCCGAGCAGATCGGCCGTCGCCATGCGCGATGGCATCATTGCCATCGCGCGATGTCGGGCGAATAAAAAAGCGGACCCGAGGTCCGCTTCATCCGAAGCAAATCGGCGAATTACTGGCGCTTTTTGGCAGCGTCCTCCATCTTGTCCCCGGCCTTTTGAACGTCTTGGCCGGCACCCTTCATGGTGTTGCAGCCAGCCAACGGAACGATGAACGCGAAGGTGACGGCGAGCAGAGCGGCTATTTTTTTCATGTGGAACTCCTTTGGAGTAGATGTTGAACAAGTGGACGGACTGACCCTCCACGAAGTAATTTACCCAGCCCCACCCTTTATGCGTGTAAGCCAAAACGCAAAAAAGCTGCCCGAAGGCAGCTTTAAGCAGCAGAGCGTCGCCTGATCAGCGCTGCGCGAGAGGTTGCACGTCGCGCTTGGCCGAGCCCTCGAACAACTGCCGGGGGCGCCCGATCTTGTATTCGGGGTCGCCGATCATTTCGTTCAGCTGGGCAATCCAGCCGACAGTGCGTGCGAGCGCGAAAACGGCCGTGAAGAGCGGCACCGGGATACCGATCGCGCGCTGGACGATGCCTGAGTAGAAGTCGACGTTCGGATAGAGCTTGCGCGAGACGAAGTACTCGTCTTCCAGCGCAATCTTCTCGAGCGCCATGGCCAGCTTGAACAGCGGGTCGTTCTCCAAGCCCAACTCGCTCAGCACTTCGTTGCAGGTTTCCTGCATGAGCTTGGCGCGCGGATCGTAGTTCTTGTAGACGCGGTGCCCGAAGCCCATCAGCTTGACGTTGGAGTTCTTGTCCTTCACCTGCTTGATGAACTCGCCGATCTTCTCGACGCCGCCTGCCTTCTGGATGTCGCCAAGCATGTTGAGCGCGGCTTCGTTGGCCCCGCCGTGCGCCGGACCCCAGAGGCAGGCGACGCCCGCTGCGATGGCCGCAAAGGGGTTGGTGCCAGACGAGCCGCACAGGCGCACGGTAGACGTGGAAGCGTTCTGCTCGTGGTCTGCATGCAGGATGAAGATGCGGTCGAGCGCGCGCTCGAGCACCGGGCTCACCTTGTATTCCTCGCATGGCGTGGCGAACATCATGTGCAGGAAGTTGCCCGCATAGCTCAAGTCGTTCTTCGGGTACATGTAGGGCTGGCCCACCGTGTACTTGTACGCCATGGCAACCAGCGTCGGCATCTTCGCGATCAGGCGGATCGCGGCGATCTCGCGGTGCTTCGGATTGTTGATGTCGGTGCTGTCGTGATAGAAGGCCGACAACGCGCCGACCAGGCCGGTCATGATGGCCATCGGATGCGCGTCGCGCCTGAAGCCGCGCAGAAAAAACTGCATCTGCTCGTTGACCATCGTGTGATTGGTCACGAGCTTGGTGAAGGTGCCCTTCTGATCCGCGTTCGGGAGCTCGCCGTACAGCAGCAGATGGCAGGTTTCCAGAAAGTCGCAATTGGTCGCGAGCTGCTCGATCGGGTAGCCGCGATACAGGAGTTCGCCCTTGTCGCCATCGATGTAGGTGATGGCCGACTGGCAGGACGCCGTCGACATGAAGCCCGGGTCGTATGTGAACATCCCGGTTTGGGCGTAGAGCTTGCGGATGTCGATCACGTCGGGGCCCATAGTGCCCTTGTAGATCGGCAACTCGACGTTCTGTCCGCCGTTGCTGAACGACAGCGTGGCCTTGGTCTCGGATGCTTTCATTGCGAGTGTCTTTCTAAGGATTGATCAGGAAGATAGGGATTGCGCGCCGTCGGTACGCATCAGCTGCACCAGGTCGACCACACCGGCACCGGCCCGTTCGGGCTCGGGTTCCGTTCTGCTAAGCAGAAGGTCGAGCAGATCGTTGTCCGACAGGTCCATCAATGTCTCCATCGCCTGCGCTTGGCCACAGGTCAGATCCGCTTCATGCAGCTCGAAGAAGCGTGCGATGAACAAATCGTTTTCGAGCAAGCCGCGCCGGCATCGCCACTTGAGCTTGCTCAAGGCGCGCTCGCCGATTCGCTCATCTGTGCCGATGTCGGGCGCGACCGGCAGCCGCCGGGCCGCTTCCAAGGCGGACCCGGGCCCGTCGGGGGGCAGCGAGGACACGTCAGTGCCGAGCGTGCGGGTCATATTTTCAGACGGCGCGACGCACCATCAGTTCCTTGATCTTGCCGATCGCCTTGGTCGGGTTGAGGTTCTTGGGGCACACGTCGACGCAGTTCATGATCGTGTGGCAGCGGAACAGCCGGTACGGGTCTTCGAGGTTGTCCAGGCGTTCGGCGGTCGCTTCGTCGCGGCTGTCGGCAATGAAACGATACGCCTGCAGCAGGCCGGCCGGACCGACGAACTTGTCGGGGTTCCACCAGAAGCTCGGGCAACTCGTCGAGCAGGAGGCGCACAGGATGCACTCGTACAAGCCGTTCAGTTCGTCGCGCTCCTCGGGTGATTGCAGCCGCTCCTTCTCGGGCGGCACGTTGTCGTTCTGCAGGTAGGGCTTGATCGAGTTGTACTGCTTGAAGAACTGGGTCATGTCCACGATCAGGTCGCGGATCACCGGCAGGCCGGGCAGCGGCTTCAGGACGATGGTGCCCTTCAGCGTGAGCATGTTGGTCAAGCATGCGAGGCCGTTCTTGCCGTTGATGTTCATCGCATCCGAGCCGCAGACGCCTTCGCGGCAGGAGCGCCGGAACGACAGCGTGGGGTCCAGCGCCTTGAGCTTCATCAATGCGTCGAGCAGCATGCGTTCGTGGCCATCGAGTTCGATCTCGATGGTCTGCATGTACGGCTTGGCATCCTTGTCGGGGTCGTAGCGGTAGATGTGGAATGTGCGGTTCATTGTGGGTGGACTCGTGTGCTCAGAAGGTGCGGACCGCCAGCGGAATCGAATCCACCGTCAGTGGCTTGGTTTTGACCGGCTTGTAGGCGAGTCGGTTGCCATCGCTGTAGTACAGCGTGTGCTTCATCCACTCCTGATCGTTGCGGCCTAGTGGATGCAGCGGGTGATCGGCTGGGTGTTCGTAGTCGCGCACCAGGTGCGCGCCACGGCACTCATGGCGCGCGGCGGCGCCTTCGATGGTGGCTTGCGCCGCCTCGATTAGGTTTTCGACCTCCAGCGCCTCGATGCGCGCGGTGTTGAAAATGCGCGACTTGTCCTTCAGCCCGATGGCGTTTACGCGCTCGCGCAGCGCGGCGATCTGCCGCACGCCTTCATCCATCTTGTCCTGGCTGCGGAACACGCCGGCGTGCGACTGCATCGTGTCGCGGATGTCGTTGGCCACGTCTTGCGCGTATTCGCCGTCGGCAACGGCTTCCAGCCGGTTCAGGCGTTCCAGCGTGCGATCGGCGGCGTCGGCCGGCAGGTTTTTGTGGTCCTTGTTGCGCTCCGTGAATTCGACGATGTGGTTGCCCGCAGCCCGGCCGAACACCAACAGGTCGAGCAGCGAATTGGTGCCTAGCCGGTTCGAGCCGTGCACGCTGACGCAAGCGCACTCGCCCACCGCGTAGAGGCCGTTCACCACCGCGTTGTCGTCGCCATCCTTGGGGATCACGACCTGGCCGTGGATGTTGGTTGGTATGCCACCCATCTGGTAGTGGATGGTCGGGACCACCGGAATCGGCTCACGCGTAACGTCTACATTGGCGAAGTTGATGCCGATCTCGTGCACCGAGGGCAGGCGCTTGTGAATGGTGTCGGCGCCCAGGTGGTCGAGCTTCATGTGGATGTAATCCTTGTTGGGCCCGCAGCCGCGACCCTCGAGAATCTCCTGCCCCATACAGCGCGAAACGAAATCGCGTGGCGCCAGGTCTTTCGCGGTCGGCGCGTAGCGCTCCATGAAGCGCTCGCCATTGCTATTGAGCAGGATCGCGCCTTCGCCGCGGCAACCCTCGGTCAGCAGCACGCCGGCGCCGGCGACGCCGGTCGGGTGGAACTGCCAGAACTCCATGTCTTCCAGCGGAATGCCGGCGCGTGCCGCCATGCCCAGGCCGTCGCCGGTGTTGATGAAGGCGTTGGTCGAGGCCGCGAAGATGCGGCCCGCGCCGCCAGTTGCCAAGAGCACGGTCCTGGCCTGCAGGATGTGCAGGTCGCCGGTTTCCATTTCGAGCGCGGTCACACCGACCACGTCGCCTTCTTCATCGCGGATCAGGTCGAGCGCCATCCATTCGACGAAGAACTGCGTGCGCGATTCGACGTTCTTCTGATACAGCGTGTGCAGCATCGCGTGGCCGGTGCGGTCGGCGGCGGCGCAGGCGCGCGGCACCGGCTTTTCGCCGTAGTTGGCGGTGTGGCCGCCGAACGGGCGCTGGTAGATGGTGCCGTCGGGATTGCGGTCGAAGGGCATGCCCATGTGCTCGAGGTCGTACACAACCTTGGGCGCCTCCCGGCACATGTATTCGATCGCATCCTGGTCGCCCAGCCAGTCGGAACCCTTCACGGTGTCGTAGAAGTGGTAGTGCCAGTTGTCCTCGCTCATGTTGCCGAGCGAAGCGCCGATGCCGCCTTGCGCGGCGACGGTGTGCGAACGGGTCGGGAACACCTTGGACAGCACCGCGACGTTGAGGCCGGCGCGTGCCAGCTGCAGCGACGCGCGCATGCCCGAGCCGCCGGCGCCGACGATCACGACGTCGAACTTGCGCTTGGTGATTTGTTCTTTTGCGTAGGTCATGAAAATCAGACTCTCCAGAGCACTTGAATGGCCCAACCCGCGCACGCCACGAGCCAGACGATCGTGAAGACTTGGGCGACGAGGCGCAGCCCGACCGGCTGGACATAGTCCATCCAGATGTCGCGCATGCCGACCCACACGTGATACAGCAAGGAGGCGATCACGACGAAGGTCAGCACCTTCATCCATTGCGAAGCGAAGATGCCGGCCCAGGCGTCGTAGCCGATCGGGCCGCGAGTGAACATCATCTGAGCCAGCAGGATGACGGTGAAGAGCGCCATCAGCGCGCCGGTGATGCGCTGGCTGAGCCAGTCGCGCAGGCCGTAGTGCGCACCGACGACGATGCGCTTGGAACCGTAGTTGACAGACATGGTCAGTTTCCTAGATCAATAAAGACCGAACAGCTTGGCGCCGAGCACGACCGTGAGCAGGATGCTGAGGGCCAGCGTGGCAATGGCCGAGCTCTGGCCGAAATCCTTGTTGACCGCGGCGTGGCTCACATCCATCCATAGATGGCGCATGCCGGCGATGAAGTGGTGCAGATAGGCCCAGATCAGGGCGAGCGCCACCAGCTTCAGGAACCAGCCGGGAACGAAACCGACTCCGCTGTTGAAGGCGGCCTTGAAGCGCGCGAAAGAGTATTCGGATGAGATCGAGGCGTCGAACATCCAGATCACGAAAGGCAGCAACAGGAACATCAGCGCACCGCTCACGCGGTGAAGAATCGACACGATGCCGGCGGGCGGAAGGCGGTAAGTGGTGAGGTCGGTGAAGGCGTTGATGTTGCGGAACTCGCGCCGCTTCGATCGGGGAGGTGTGGCCAGCTCTGTCATGGGGGCTTTCGGTTTTTTCGAGGGCGGCTTGGTTCTGGTCGGAAATGCAAGCAACGCAAAATTCTATTGCAATGCACCATTGGACACCGTGCACGGGCCGAGTCGCGACACCGCCGCGGCCGGCAGTTCAACCCAGCTCATTGCGGTAGTGATGCGTGTCTGTGCGGTAGAGGCCGCGACGCAGTTCCATTGGCGTGTCGTGGTAGGTGTGGGCCACGCGCTCCACGCTGAGCACCGGCGTGGCGGTCGTTATTGCGAGGAGGGCGGCCTGGGCTTCGTCGGGGAGCACGGCGCGAATCTTTTCTTGCGCTCGCACCATGCGAACCCCGAACTCGGTTTCAAACAGC
>JBBJMS010000093.1:0-13484 GCA_037720315.1 Variovorax sp.
TCGGCCTGCCACGCGGCCTTGTCGATGCTGGTGACCGTGTCGAACTGCTCGGCGGTGAAGTCGAGGCCGGTCCAGTTGAGGTCTTCGTAGCGCGGGCTGATGCCGAAAACGTGATCGGTGCCGTCGCCTTTTTGCTCGATGCGGTCGATCATCCACTTCAGCACGCGCATGTTCTCGCCGTAGCCCGGCCAGACGAACTTGCCGTCCTCGCCCTTGCGGAACCAGTTGGTCGTGTAGATCTTCGGCAACTTGGCTCCCGAGGCTTCGAGCTTCTTGCCGAGGTCGAGCCAATGCTGGAAGTAGTCGCTCATGTTGTAGCCGGCGAACGGAAGCATGGCGAACGGATCGCGCCGCACCACGCCCTGCTGGCCACCCGCCGCTGCCGTGGTTTCGGAGCCCATGGTCGCCGCCATGTAGACGCCCTCGACCCAGCTGCGTGCCTCGGTCACCAGCGGCACCGTCGTCGAGCGGCGGCCGCCGAAGATGAAGGCGTCGATGGCCACGCCCTTCGGATCGTCCCAGGCTTCGTCGAGCGCCGGGTTGTTGGTTGCTGCCACGGTGAAGCGTGCATTCGGGTGCGCGGCCTTGGCGTCGGTTTCCTTGGCGATGGCGGGCGTCCAGTCGTTGCCCTGCCAGTCGATGGCGTGCGCCGGCGCTTCGCCCAGGCCTTCCCACCAGATGTCGCCGTCGTCGGTCAGCGCCACGTTGGTGAAGATCACGTCGTGGTCGAGGCTCGACATGCAGTTCGGGTTGGTCTGCATGTTGGTTCCGGGCGCCACGCCGAAATAACCCGCTTCCGGGTTGATCGCATGCAGCTTGCCGTCGGCGCCGGGCTTGATCCAGGCAATGTCGTCGCCGATGGTCGTGACCTTCCAGCCTTCGAAGCCGGCCGGCGGGATCAGCATGGCGAAGTTGGTCTTGCCGCAGGCGCTCGGGAAAGCGGCGGCGACGTGGTACTTGCGGCCTTGCGGATTGGTCACGCCGAGGATGAGCATGTGCTCGGCCAGCCAGCCCTCGTCGCGGCCCATGTTCGACGCGATGCGCAGCGCAAAGCACTTCTTGCCCAGCAGCGCATTTCCGCCGTAGCCCGAGCCGTAGCTCCAGATCTCGCGCGTCTCCGGGTAGTGGACGATGTACTTGGTCTTGTTGCAGGGCCAGGAGACGTCTTTCTGGCCGGGCGCAAGCGGTGCGCCCACGCTGTGGATGCAGGGCACGAACTCGCCTTCGCTGCCCAGCACGTCATACACCGCGCGGCCCATGCGGGTCATGATCTTCATGTTGACCGCGACGTACGGGCTGTCGGACAGCTCGATGCCGATGTGCGCGATCGGCGAGCCGAGCGGGCCCATGCTGAAGGGCACGACGTACATCGTGCGGCCCTTCATGCAGCCGTCGAACAGGGGCTGCAGCGTGGCGCGCATCTCTGCCGGCGCCATCCAGTTGTTGGTCGGGCCCGCGGCCTCCTTGTCCTGCGAGCAGATGTACGTGCGGTCTTCGACGCGGGCGACGTCGCTCGGGTCGGACGTGGCAAGAAACGAATTGGGGCGCTTGGCCGGATTCAGCCGCTTGAAGGTGCCGGCATCGACCATCTGCTGGCAGAACCGGTCGTACTCTTCGGTGCTTCCGTCGCACCAGTGGATCGCATCGGGCTTGCACAGCGCCGCCATCTCAGCCACCCATGCGATCAGCTTCGCGTTCTTGACGTAAGAGGGCGCCTCCACGGCGAGGCCCTTCAGGGGTGCGTTCATCAATGTCTCCTAAGTTGAAAATTCGTCTTTTCGAACGGGGCTCGGCCCGGGTCGGGCAAGGTCCGTTGGAGAAAACGTTTTCCGCTCTGGAGGGAGAGACGCGGCGGCGGCGCGGGTTACAGATCATGGGCTGCGGGCGAGCGGCACTGTGTGCGCCGCCGCCGCAGCCGGCTGTCAGGCCATATAGACGGCGATGGAGGCCAGCAGCAGCATCAGCACGCCGCCGACAGCCGGCAGAACGAGCGGCATGAGGTGAACGATGGATTCGACGGCATCGTTTTCGACGATTGCATCGTGGCCGGGCTCGACGGGCGTGGGCTGGGTCATCGGTATTCCTTTGGTACTCAAAACTGGCGCCATTTTAGCGACTGACGGTCACGCCCCCACATAGGGCTTGCCAGACCGTCAGCGCTGCTCGACCGCCTCGAAGCCGGCCTCGCGCAATGCGTCCAGCACGGCAGACAGGTGCGCGCGCCCGCGTGTTTGCAGCACCAGCTCGATGTCGACGTTCTGGGCCGCCAGCATGGTGAACGCGCGCTGGTGATGCACTTCGTCGACGTTAGCGCCCGCTTCCGCGACGGTGGCCGTGATCTGAGCCAGCGAGCCTGGCACATCGCGCGCGCTCACCCGAACCCGCGCCAGCCGTCCGGCCCGAACCATCCCGCGCTCGATGATCGCCGCCAGCAGCAGCGGATCGATGTTGCCCCCGAGAGCACCAGCCCCACCCGCTTGCCCTTGAAACGTTCCGGATGCCGGATCAGCGCAGCCAGCCCCGCGGCGCCGGCGCCCTCGACCAGCGTCTTCTCGATTTCGAGCAGCATCAGCACCGCCTGCTCGATGTCGCCCTCGTCGACCAGCAGCAGGTCGTCGACCAGCGCGCCGATGATCTCGCTCGTCAGCACGCCCGGTGTTCCGACGGCGATGCCCTCGGCGATCGTGCTCTGCCCCTGCAGATGATGGGTGCCGTGCAGGGCATTCACCATGGCAGGAAAGCGCGTGGTCTGGACGCCGACGATCTCGATGCCGGGTTTGCGCGCGCGCGCGGCCACGGCCATGCCGGCGATCAGCCCGCCGCCGCCGACCGACACCACCAGCACATCGAGCGACGGCACCGCGTCCAGCATTTCGAGCGCCACCGTGCCCTGCCCGGCGATGATGGCCTCGTCGTCGTAGGGATGAACGAACGACAGCCCCTCGCTCTCGGCGAGCGTGAGCGCATGGGCGCGGGCCGCGTCGAGGGTGTCGCCATGCAGCACCACCTCGGCACCGAAGCCGCGGGTACGCTCGATCTTCACGCCCGGCGTGAAGCACGGCATGACGATCAATGCCCGCAGCCCGAGCCTCTGCGCGTGGTAGGCCACGCCCTGCGCATGGTTGCCGGCGGACATGGCCACGACGCCCCGGACGCCGGCCAGCGAAAGGTCGACCAGCTTGTTGCAGGCGCCGCGCTCCTTGAACGACGCGGTGAACTGCAGGTTCTCGAATTTGAGGAACACCTGCGCGCCGACGATCTCCGAAAGCGTGCGCGACTCCACGCAGGGGGTGTCGAGCAGCTGCCCCCGCAGGCGCTCCGCGGCGCGTTCGATGTCATCGATTCCAACCATGGGCGGCATTGTGGATGGATTCGCCACATCAGGGTTTTTACCGTTTCCTGGTCTTCCCGAACCGAAAAGTCTGCGCTATGGTCGCGTTCACATTCTCATTCTCCTAGCAAGAGGTTGCCCCATGGTCAAGCGTTCCGGTGTCGATGTCGTAGCCGCGGCTTCACGCGGTCACGCGTTGCCGTCGCCCGGACTCAAGGAAGCGCCGGTGCTCGAACTCATGTGTTCGCACTTCGTGCTCACCCTGGCCGCCAAGCAGGGCCCGCGCTTCAACGTGCGCCGCGACCTGAACGGCCTGCTGTCGCTCACCGGCCGGCACCTGGTGTGGCCGCTGCCCGTGCTCACTCGCCTGCGCGAGTTCCTCGGGCGGCGCTGCGCGGGCAACGAGATCTGGAAAGGCGTCGAGAACTTCGACGGCCGCACATTGCTCGATCGCCACGGCGTCTGGCGCGGACCCTACGAAGAGGGCACGCTCTTCTTCTACCTTGACGAGTACGCGAAGGACCAGCCGAAGGACCTGCTCTCGGTGCTGTCGGTTACGCGCGACTGGCTCACGCACGCATTGCGCAAGCAGTCGACGCTGGTCGAGAAGAACATCGATGCGCTCGCCGGCCTGCTGCAGCTCAACAAGGCCGAGCGCGCGCTGCTGCTCTACGGCACGCTGGCGCGCTACCAGCGCGACCTGCGCTCGCTGCTGGTCGAGTTCAAGGTCAACAACGCGCCGGAGGCCTACGCCGCGATCGCCGAAGTGGCAGGCGTCAATGCGACCGATGTCGGCGAGGCCTTGCGCGCGGGCTCGCGGCTGGAGCGCATCGGGCTGATCGAGAACCTGATCTCCGAGCACAACATCACCGACCTGGCCGACCTGATGAAGGTCAGCGAGAAGCTGCCGCCGGTGCTGATGCGCGAATACCGCGACCATAGCGAACTGATGGCCGTGTTCACCCGGCCTTCGGCCAAGAGTGCGCTGTCGGTCGACGATTTCTCGTTCGTGCAGGACGATGCGCAGATGCTCGTCACGCTGTTGAGCGCCGCGGTGGCGCGCAAGGAGGCAGGCGTCAACGTGCTGCTCTACGGCCCGCCCGGCACCGGCAAGACCGAGCTTGCCAAGGTGGTGGCGCGGGCAGCGGGGCTGGACCTGTTCGAAGTCGAATATGCCGATCGCGACGGCAACTCCCTGTCGGGCCGCGACCGCTACCGCTCGCTGCAGATCGCCCAGGTGTTCCTGAAAGGCAGTGCGCAGGCGGCGCTGCTGTTCGACGAGGTCGAAGACGTGTTCCCGCCCATCAGCACCGAAGCGGCACAGCTCATGGCGCGCGCCGAACAGGTGCCGACGCCTTCGACCGGCAGCGTGAGCGGCAAGGCCTGGGTCAACCAGATCCTCGAATCGAATGCGGTGCCGACGCTCTGGGTGACCAACCGCATCGAGCAGATCGACCCCGCCTTCCGCCGCCGCTTCGCCTACCACCTGGAGCTGAAGTCGCCGCCGCCCGGCGCGCGCGAGCAGCTGGTGCGCAAGACGCTCGAAGGTGTTTCTGTGTCGGATGCCTTCACGGCCAAGCTGGCCGGGCGCAAGGGGCTCACGCCGGCGCAGATCCGCACGGCGGTGCGCTTCGCCGGGCTCGCCATGACCGAGGGCGCCTCGGTCGAACACCTGATCGAGCGCCAGCTCAAGAATGCCGACCTTGCACTCGGCACGCAAGACGGCCTGGGCGCTCGCCGCAACGTCACCACCTACGACCTCGACATGCTGAACGTCGAGACCCGCTTCGAGATTCCTCGCATCGTGGAGGCGCTCAAGGCGCGCGGCCACGGCACCCTGTGTTTCTATGGCGCGCCGGGCACCGGCAAGACGGCGCTGGCCGAGCACATCGCCAAGGCCATCGGCCGCCCGCTGATCATCAAGCAGGCAAGCGACCTGATGAGCAAGTACGTCGGCGAGACCGAGCAGAACATGGCCGCCATGTTCAAGGAAGCCGAAGCCGAAAAGGCGGTGCTGCTGCTAGACGAGGCCGACAGCTTCCTGCAGGACCGCCGCGGCGCGCAGCGCACCTACGAGGTGACCGAGGTCAACGAGATGCTGCAAGGCATGGAGCGCTTCGACGGCATCTTCGTATGCACCACCAACCTGCTCGACCGGCTCGACCAGGCGGCGCTGCGGCGCTTCACATTCAAGATCAAGTTCATGCCGCTGACCGGCGACCAGCGCGAGCGCATGTTCGTCACCGAGGCGCTGGGCGGCGATGCAACGCGCATGACGAGCGAGATTTCGCGGCGCCTCACGCGGTTGCCCCAGCTCTGCGCCGGCGATTTCGCTGCCGTGAAACGCCAGACCGATATCCTCGCGGCCGAGTTCTCGGCCGACGAGTTTCTCGACCAGCTCGATGCCGAGCATCGGATCAAGCCCGAAGTGCGCGAATCGCGCGGCATGGGCTTCTTTCAATAAGACCAAAGCAGCGCGACAGCGCACAAGGGAGAATTTCATGAGCGTCCCGAAGCGGACAGGGGCGGCGCTTGCCATGCTCGCAGCCGTTGCCATCTTGAACGGGTGCGGCGGCGGCGGTGGTGGAGGAGGCGGCGCCCCTTTCGCCAGCGCGTTGCCCGCCGCAGCGGCAGTCAACGAGCCGATCGTTGCATCCGCCAGCGTCGCGGGCCAGTGCGCGGCGCCGCGCATGGGCATGGGTGCGGACATCGGCGCCGCTTTTCCCGACACGGCCGGCTCTTTCGACAGCGAGAAAAGCTGGGTTCGTGCCTGGATCGACGAAACCTACCTGTGGTTCGACGAAGTTCCGGCAACGCTGGCGGCCAAGGACTACGCCACGCCCATCTCGTACTTCAACGTATTGAAGACGCCGCAGCTCACCGCGTCCGGCCGGCCGAAAGACCGCTTCCACTTCACGCAGAACACCGCTTCCTATCGGGCGCTGTCGCAGCAAGGCATCGAGGTGGGCTACGGCGCCGAATTTGCCTTTCTGAGCGCCACGGCGCCGCGCGACATTCGCGTCGCCTTTACCGAACCGGGCTCGCCCGCCGCACAGGCTTCACTCGGCCGCGGCACCCGGCTGGTCGAGATCGACGGCGTCGATGTGGTCAGCGGCACCGACACCGCCAAGCTCAACGCAGGCCTGGTGCCGGCGCGCGAAGGCGAGGCGCACCAGTTCAAGCTGCGCGCGCCCGACGGCAGCGAGCGCACGCTCACGCTGACCGCGGCACGCATCAACCGCACGCCGGTGCAGAACGTGAAGACCATCGCCACCGCGGGCGGTCCGGTCGGCTACATGCTCTTCAACGATCACCTGGCCACCGCCGAGGCACCGTTGATTGCGGCCGTCGACCAGCTCAAGGCGGCCGGCATCGTCGATCTGGTGATCGACATGCGCTACAACGGCGGCGGCCTGCTCGACATCGCGAGCGAGCTGGCCGCCATGGTCAGCTCCGGCGGCGTCACCGGCGGCGCCGTGTTCGAGCGGCTGCGGTTCAACGCCAAGAATCCTTTCGGACTGGTGCCGGCGCAGACGGCATTGCCTTTCCACGCCACTTCGCGCGGGCTCTCGACGCCGGCCGGCCAGCCGCTTCCGCGGCTGGGGCTCTCGCGCGTCACCGTGCTCGCCGGCCCCGACACCTGCTCCGCCAGCGAGTCGGTGATCAACAGCCTGCGCGGCGTTGGCGTCACCGTCAACTTGGTCGGCGGCACGACCTGCGGCAAGCCCTACGGCTTTTTTCCGCAGGACAACTGCGGCACCACCTATTTCGCGATCCAGTTCCAGGGCGTGAACCAGCAGGGCTTCGGCGACTACGGCGACGGCTTTGCGCCGACCTGCGCGGTGCCCGACGATTTCGGCCATGCGCTCGGCGACCCGGCCGAGGCGCGGCTGGCGGCGGCGCTGACGCTGCAAGGCGGCGGCGCCTGCCCCGCGCCGAGCAGGTCCGGCAAGGCCGACGACACCGTGCGGCGCAAGGCCGAGGCCGACGGTCAGCCGTACCTGGTGCGGGCGCCGCAGCGCGAGAACCGGCTGCTGTCGCGTTGGAAGTCGTTTTTGCCGGCTGCGGGCCCTCGACGCTAAACCGGCCAGCATTTCCCGATGAGATAGCTTGGCTAATCGTGAATGCCATCGACTGTGCCCAACGGTAAATCTCTCCGAGGCACATGCGAGCGTCGCCTTTCTCGCAATTTCTGACAATAGTTCCGCAGTCAGCGGTTGACCCGCTACGCTCCGGACGGCGGCCGAATGCTGCAATGCAGCATTGCGCATCGTCTACGTGCAAATTGCGTTGCGTCGTCCGAAAGACCTTCCGCTCTACGTCAATTCAGGGATAAAAATGACACAGCTAAATACCCTTCTCAATGCAGAAAGTTTGGATGATCTGCAGGGGGAAACTAAAAGAATCCAATTTGATAGACAACAAGCCGCGTTGCTTCAATATTTCTCAGAACAACTCGCTGCGCTTGGCGGCCCGCAAAAAAATGGTGTACAAGCGGCGGCGGCGCTCGCTGCGACTGAACTCAAGCTGTCATTCTCGCCCGCGCAACATCAAGCTATCAAATCGTACTCGGATGGCACGCTTTCATTGCTGGTTTTTGAGGGGCTAAAAGAATTCTCCGGTGCCGCACTGCCAGCAGAATTGCCTTCGTTGCCGATACTTGAAATCCGACACGATATCCTTTGCTTGGCTGCTCGCAGCCAAATTCAAGCTCGTGGATCATCGCGCGTTTGCCTATGATATCGACAATGAAGGAAAACTGACTCGTTTAGTGGGAAATTTCAAAGGGGGTGGTTCTAAAAAGATTGGAACCGAGCCTCAGCAGGTTGAGCTAAGTTCTCACTCAGGACTGTCTCTTGGCCCGCATACCGAAGCTCCTTACTGGTGTGCGGTTAGGGCAACAGAAAACCATTCTCCAGCCCCCTCTGCACTCATCTTGTCGGCGCTCTGGAACCCTGGTTTGGAACCAACTACTGTAATTCCAATGCCGCCTGTCTTGAAAAAGCTGAGCGTGGTCAGCAATCTCGCGCTAACGTCCCCAAATTTTAACTTTACCCGCAGCGATTCTTTCGTGAGCGGAAAGGGAGAGGCTGGTCAAAAAGTGTCGATTCTGAACTTTGACGGTAACCTCGGCTTCACAATTCGGTTCAATTCGTATCGATTTTCCCCTGAAAAAGATTCGCCGGTAAGCGCCAAAGATGCGTTTCATGAACTCTGTAACGGCATTGAGGACGCCAATTCCTATCAGCATGTTTTGACTCAAACATCGGCGATCGTCATTAACAACTACCGAGCATTACATTGCCGGGATACGCTAAAAGACAATCGACGCTTGTTAGTTCGTCTGTTTGGCCTTTCAAAATACTCAGAGGCAATCGAAATTTCTGCTGATCCATTGATACTGCGAGGGTAGAATAACTGGGACGCTCACTTGCTGTTCTCGTTGCAAGAAATTAAATTGATTTAAGTATTGAACTGGCACCAGAAAAAGATATGGATTGGGAAGTAATTTGCTTATTGGCCGTTGTGGCGTTTGGCGCTGGATTTTTCGACGCTATTGCCGGAGGGGGAGGACTAATCACATTGCCATCGCTAATACTTGCAGGAATAGAGCCAATAAGCGCAATTGCAACCAATAAATTTCAGGCCGCCTCTGCTACGGTGTCTGCAACTGTAGAATTTTCACGCAGAGGACTGATTGAGTGGCAAAAATGCAAGTTTTTGATGTTTTTCGGGGCATTAGGCGGCGCGGGCGGTGCATTGTTGGTCAGCACCATAAATAAAAGGTGGTTGGAGGCTTTTGTGCCACTCATGCTGATTGTCGTTGCGCTATACTTTGCCTTCGCGCCGAGGTTCAGCCAAGAAAAAGGACGGGAGAGGATTTCGATCTTTCTATTCTCGTTTATCGTTGCGCCGATTCTTGGTTTTTATGACGGCGTTTTTGGGCCGGGCGTCGGATCGTTCTTCATGATTGGATTTGTATTTCTGTGTGGATTGGGAATGATGCGCGCTATGAGTTTCACCAAACTTGCAAACGCCTCGTGCAATCTTGGCTCGTTGTCAATTTTCATAACTAAAGGCGTTATCATTTGGCCGCTCGCACTCGCTATGGCCGCGGCCGCTTTTGCCGGCGCGCAATTAGGCGCGCGCTGTGCGGTCCGTGTTGGCCCCCGATTGGTAAAACCGATGTTGGTGGTGGTCTGCACCGCTTTGGCCGTTAAGCTTCTAAGTGCACCGAGCAATCCTTTGCGCCTTGGATTGTTGCAGTTGATTGGCTACCAATAGCCGTTAAGCGTTAAAACGCTGAGCAGACCCGCAGCACGTCGGCCCCATACGCTTCGAGCTTCTTGCCGCCGATGCCGCTGATGCCCTGAAGGTCTTCGAGCGTCGCCGGCGCGCGTTCGGCGATGGCGGCGAGCGTGGCGTCGTGGAAGATCACGTAGGCCGGCAGGTTGTGCTCGCGCGCCACTTCGCCGCGCCAGGCTTTCAGTGCCGTAAAGCGCGCCTGGCCCGCCGCGTCGAGCGCGGCGGCAGCCGGTGACGGGGCGCCGCGCGCGGTCTTCTCGCGCCGGGGGCGGCGCTCGGCGGGCGACGATATCGACTCGCGCAAGCTCACGTTCGCCTCGCCCTTGAGCACGGCGCGCGAGCCTTCGGTGAGCTTGAGCGTATTGAAGGCTTCGGCGTCGACGGTGAGTGAACCGGTGGCGATCAGCTGGCGCAGCACGCCGCGCAGCTGCACCTCGCTGAACTCCGCGCCGAGGCCGAAGGTGCTGATGCGCTCGTGCCCGAACTGCGCGACCTTCTCGGTCGACTTGCCGCGCAGGATGTCCATGATGTGTCCGGCACCGAAGCCGATGCCGCTTTGCTGCTGCACGCGGTAGATGGTGCTGAGCAGCTTGCGCGCCGCATCGGTGCCGTCCCAGACCTGCGGCGGCGCGATGCAGTTGTCGCAGTTCCCGCACGCTGTGCTCTTCTCGCCGAAGTAGCCGAGCAGCCGCACGCGCCGGCAATCGCTGGCTTCGGCGAGCGACAGCAGCGCGTCGAGCTTGCCGCGCATCACCTGCTTGAACTCCTCGCCGGCGGGGCTCTCGTCGATCATGCGGCGCTGGTTCACCACGTCCTGCAGGCCGTAGGCCATCCAGGCATCGGCCGGTGCGCCGTCGCGGCCGGCGCGGCCGGTTTCCTGGTAGTAGCCCTCGATGTTCTTGGGCATGTCGAGATGGGCGACGAAACGCACGTCGGGCTTGTCGATGCCCATGCCGAAGGCGATGGTCGCGACCATCACGATGCCCTCGTCGCGCAAGAAGCGGTCCTGGTTCTTCTGCCGCACCGCTGCGTCGAGCCCCGCGTGATAGGGCAGCGCGTTGACGCCCGCATCGCGCAGCGTCTGGGCTACGTCTTCCACCCGCTTGCGCGACTGGCAATAGACCACGCCGGCATCACCTTCGTGCTCGCGCTCAATGAAGCGCATCAGCTGCGTGGTGGCTTCCTTCTTCTCGACGATGGTGTAGCGGATGTTCGGCCGATCGAAGCTCGACACGAACTGGCGCGCGTCTTCCAGCTGCAGCCGCTCGACGATGTCGGCGCGCGTGAGCGCATCGGCCGTGGCGGTGAGCGCGATGCGCGGCACACCGGCGTAGCGCTCGTGCAGCACGGTGAGCGCGCGGTACTCGGGCCGGAAGTCGTGCCCCCACTGGCTCACGCAATGCGCCTCGTCGATGGCGAACAGCGACAGCTTGCCGCGCTGTTTCAGCGAATCGAGTTGCGACAGGAAACGCGGCGTCGTCACGCGCTCCGGCGCGGCATAGAGCAGCGTGATCTCGCCGCTCAGCATGCGGCGCTCGACGTCCTGCGTCTGCTGCCAGTCGAGCGTCGAATTGAGAAACGCCGCATCGACGCCGGCCTCGTGCAGCGCGCCGACCTGGTCGTGCATCAGCGCGATCAAAGGCGACACCACCACCGTCACGCCGTGTCCCGCGCGCTGGCGGGCGAGCGCCGGAATCTGATAGCAAAGCGATTTGCCGCCGCCGGTGGGCATCAGCACCAGCGCATCGCCGCCGCCCGTCACATGGTCGACGATCGGCGCCTGCGGGCCGCGGAAAGCGGCATAGCCGAACACCTCCTGCAGGATCTGCTGGGGCAGGGCGGCGGATGCGGTGGAAGGTAGGGCGGACAAGATGACGACATTCAAGTGCGAGCGCGCACCGGAGCGGCGCGGCCCCGATTGTCTCAGCCCCGCCGGTACCGCTGGCACGGCGTTTGCGACGTTCGAACGTTCGGCTCGCGCCGCCCTGTATAGACAGCGATTTGGTGCATCTTCACAGTCAGTGCACCGTCATCGCACCCCAAGGGCTAACCCTGTATATACAAGATCGTGCGGCCGATCACAATTCCACACCCACTCCAGGAGTCCTCATGGTCAAGACGTTCGTCAAAGTCGCTTCGCTGCTCGCAGCAGGCTTGTTCGCAGCAGGCGCGGCCCACGCGCAAGACACCAAGATCGTGCTCGGCATGTCCGGCTGGACCGGCTTCGCGCCGCTCACGCTGGCCGACAAGGCGGGCATCTTCAAGAAGAACGGGCTCGACGTGGAGATCAAGATGATTCCGCAGAAGGACCGGCACCTGGCGCTGGCTTCGGGATCGATCCAGTGCGCGGCGACCACGGTCGAGACGCATGTCGCCTGGAACGCCAACGGCGTGCCGATCGTGCAGATTTTCCAGATGGACAAGTCCTATGGCGCAGACGGCATCGCTGTGCGCAACGACGTCAAGGGCTTCGCCGACCTGAAGGGCAAGGCGATCGGCGTCAGCGCGCCCGGCACGGCGCCGTACTTCGGCCTGGCCTGGATGCTCAACAAGAACGGCATGACGATGAAGGACGTGAAGCTGGTCTCGCTCGAGCCTCAGCCCGCCGCGCAGGCATTCGTCGCCGGCCAGAACGATGCCGCCATGACCTACGAGCCATACCTGTCGACCGTGCGCGCCAATCCGGCTGCCGGCAAGATCCTCGCCACCACGCTCGACTACCCGATGGTGATGGACACGGTCGGCTGCGCGCCGACCTGGCTGGCAAGCAACGCCAAGGCCGCACAGGCGCTGACCAATTCGTACTTCGAAGCCATCGACATGATCAAGGCCGAACCAGCCAAGGCCAACGAGATCATGGGCGCGGCCGTCAAGCAGAGCGGCGAGCAGTTCGCCAAGTCGTCGGCCTACCTGCGCTGGTCGGACAAGGCGGCCAACCAGAAGTTCTTTGCCGGCGAGATCACGGCCTTCATGAAGGACGCGCAGGTCATCCTGCTGGAGTCGGGCGTGATCCGCAAGGCGCCGGACGACCTGGCCGCGACCTTCGACACCCGCTTCATCAAGTAAGAGCAGAGCCCAGCCGTGGACGCGACGCCCGTCATGAAACCGGCGCAGCAGGGGACGCCGGCGCTGCCCATGGCGCCAGCGCTGCAGGCGCCGCGCCGGCGCCGTGCCCTGGCACCGCTCGAGCCGGTCGGCGCGCGTGCGCGCTGGCTGCTCGGGGTCGGCTTCTTCGTGCTGTTCGTGCTGGTGTGGAGCTTCTTCACGCTCGGCGGGTTAGTGTCGCCGACCTTCCTGGCCAGCCCGCCCACCATGCTCAAGGAAGGCGTGCTGCTCTTCACCGAGTACAACTTCATCCACGACATCGGCATGACCGTTTGGCGGGTGTTCGGGGGCTTCATACTGGCCGCCATCGTGGCCGTGCCGCTCGGCATCGCGATGGGCACCTGGAAGGGCGTCGAGGCCTTTTTCGAACCCTTCGTCTCCTTCTGCCGCTACCTGCCGGCCTCGGCCTTCATTCCGCTGCTGATCCTGTGGGCCGGCATCGGCGAAGCGCAGAAGCTACTCGTCATCTTCATCGGCTCGGTGTTCCAGATCACGCTGATGGTGGCAGTCACCGTGGGCGGCGCGCGGCGCGACCTGGTCGAGGCTGCCTACACGCTGGGCGCCAACAGCCGCGGCATCGTGGCTCGGGTGCTCATCCCGGGCGCGGCGCCGGGCATTGCCGAAACGCTGCGCCTGGTGCTCGGCTGGGCCTGGACCTACGTGATCGTGGCCGAGCTGATCGGCTCGTCGTCCGGCATCGGCCACATGATCACCGACAGCCAGGCGCTGCTCAACACCGGTC
>JBBJMS010000094.1:0-13438 GCA_037720315.1 Variovorax sp.
CAGCCGGTGCGCCGACGCGATGTGCAGGACGTGTTTCTCGGCACCGGCCTCGGTCCGCGCGCCTACGCCATCATCGGCCAGGGCACCATCAGCCGCATCATCGAATCCAAGCCCGAAGAGCTGCGCCTGTTCCTGGAAGAGGCTGCCGGCGTATCCAAGTACAAGGAGCGCCGCCGCGAAACCGAGAACCGGCTCGGCGACACGCGCGAGAACCTCACCCGGGTCGAAGACATCCTGCGCGAACTCAACAGCAATCTGGACAAGCTCGAAAAGCAGGCCGAGGTTGCCGCGCGCTACAACACGCTCACCGGCGACGCCACTCGCAAGCAGCATCAGCTGTGGTTCCTGAAGCGCACCGAGAGCGAGGCCGACCAGGCCAAGGTCAAGGCCGATGCCGATAAGGCGCTCAACGACCTCGAGTCGCGCACCGCCGATCTGCGCCACATCGAGGCCGAACTCGAAACCGTGCGCCAGGCACACTACGCCGCTGGCGACCAGGTCAACCAGGCCCAGGGCAAGCTGTATGAAGCCAGCGCCGAGGTCGGCCGGCTCGAAGGCGAAATAAGGTTCGTGGTCGAGGGCCGCCAACGGGTCGAGCAGCGGCTCGTTCAGCTGCGCGAACAGGTCGCGCAGTGGAGCACGCGGCGCGAAGAAGCCGAGGCCGAGATCGAGACGCTGGCCGGTCAGGGCGTCAATGCCGAGGAGCAGGCCGAACTGTTGGCCGCGCAGCTCGAAGAACACGATGCCCGCATGCCTGGGCTCGAAGACGCGCAGCAGCGCGCGCAGGCCGAAGCCAATTCCCAGCGCACCGGCGTGGCGCAGGTGCAGCAGCAGATCCAGGTGCTGGCCGCCGACCAGCGCAACATCGAGGAGCAGAGCCGCCAGCTGACGCTGCGCTCGGAACGCCTGCGCAGCGACCAGAGTGCGCTTGCAGCGCCCGACGAAGCGCGCCTGGCCGACATGCAGGAGCAGTTGGCGGCAGCGCAAGAAGCCGCCATCGAAGCGGATGCGCGCCTGCATGAACTGCAGGAAGCGGTGCCCCAGCTGGACGAAGATCGTCGCGTCCGGCAGCAGGCCGTCAACACCGAAGGCGCCCGCCATGCCGAGTTCTCGGCGCGGTTGGAAGCGCTGAAGGCGTTGCAGGAAAAAGTCAAGACCGACGGCAAGCTAGTGCCCTGGCTGGCAAAGCACGGCCTCGAGGGCCTGCAGGGCTTGTGGAGCCGCATCCACATCGAGCAGGGCTGGGAAAGCGCCCTGGAAGCCGCACTGCGCGAACGCCTGGGGGCACTCGAAGTCAGCCGCCTCGACATGGTCCGTGCCTTCGGCGGCGATGCACCGCCGGCCAAGCTGGCTTTCTACAGTCCGCCGGCCGCAGGCGTGCAGCACGGCCCGAGTGCGCTCCCCAGGCTGTCCGATCTGCTGCGGCTGAGCGATGCGAGCCAGCAGGCCTTGCTGGCCGACTGGCTGCACGGCTGCCTGACAGCGGTGTCGCTCGAGGAAGCGTTGGCGCAGCGCGAGAAGCTGCAACCGGGCGAGGCGATCTACGTCAAAAGCGGCCACGCGGTCAGCGCGCACGGCGTCAGCTTCTATGCCGAGGATTCCGAGCAGGCCGGCCTCCTGGCGCGCCAGCAGGAGATGGAAAACCTCGAACGCCAGCTGCGCGCGCAAACCTTGATCAACGACGAGGCGCGCACTTCGCTGGCGCGTGCCGAAGCCGCATACGGCGACGCTGCGCAACGTCTGGTCGGCGCACGCCGCGAAGCCGGTGAAACGCAATCGCGTGCGCACGGACTGCAGGTCGAGACATTGCGGCTTTCGCAATTGGCCGAGCAGACGCGCGCACGCGGCGAGCAGCTTTCGGCCGACCTCGGCGAAGTCGAAGCGCAACTCGACGAACTGCAAGAGAAGCGGGTTGCTGCCGAGACACGCTTCGAGGAGCTCGACATGCAGCTCGCCGACAGCCAGGAGCGGCATGCCCAGCTCGACGAGCGCGTGATCGAGGCCGCCCGTGCGCTCACCGCCAGCCGGGAGCAGCACCGAAGCCTCGAGCGGCAGGCGCAGGAAGCGACCTTTGCCCAGCGCACGCTCGAAGCGCGCCGGGCCGAGCTGAACCGCGCAATCGAGACCGCGACCCAGCAGACCGTGTCTCTGGCCGATGAGGAAGAGCGCGCGCGTGCCGAACTCGGCCGGCTTTCGGATGCCGCGGCGCAGGCCGGGCTGCAGGATGCACTGGCGCTGAAGCTCGAACGCGAAGCGGCACTCGGCGCCTCGCGTAGCCGGTACGACGACCTCACGCTCAAGCTGCGCGCAAGCGACGAGCGTCGGCTGCAGCTCGAACGCGAACTCGATCCGCTGCGCCAGCGCATTACCGAGTTCCAGTTGAAGGAACAGGCAGCGCGGCTGGGCTTCGAGCAGTACCACCAGTTGCTGGCTGACGCAGAAGCCGACCTCGAAGCGGTCGCGCTGTCGATCGAAACAGACAAGGTGCGGCTCACCGGGCTGCAGAGCGAAATCGATCGGCTCAATCGCGAGGTGGCTTCGCTGGGCGCGGTCAACCTTGCGGCGCTCGACGAGCTGGCTGTGGCAAGCGAGCGCAAGACTTTTCTCGACGCGCAGTCGGCCGACCTGAACGAGGCGATCGGCACGCTCGAAGATGCGATCCGCACCATCGACGGCGAAACGCGCGAGCTGCTGGGCGGAACGTTCAAGATCGTCAACGAGCACTTCAGCCGCATGTTCCCGGAGCTGTTCGGTGGCGGCAATGCCAGGCTCATGATGACGGGCGATGAAATTCTCGACTCCGGCGTGCAGGTGATGGCGCAGCCGCCCGGCAAGAAGAACCAGACCATCCACCTGCTCTCGGGAGGCGAGAAGGCGCTCACCGCGATTGCGCTGGTGTTCGCGATCTTCCAGCTGAATCCCGCGCCTTTCTGCCTGCTGGACGAGGTCGACGCGCCGCTGGACGATGCCAACACCGAACGCTACGCCAAGCTGGTGACCGCGATGAGCCGCGAAACGCAGTTTCTCTTCATCAGCCACAACAAGATCGCGATGGAAATGGCCGAGCAGCTGATCGGCGTGACGATGCAGGAACAGGGCGTCTCCCGCATCGTCGCGGTCGACATGGAATCCGCGGTTTCGATGGTCGAAGCAGCCTAGATGAGCAATCTCACCGTCGCACTCGCCATCCTCGGCGGCCTCGTGCTGGCAGGCATCGTTGCCTACAACGCCTGGACCTCCCATCGCAATGCGCCGCGGCAACCCGACGCAACGGAAGACGGCAGGCCTTCTGAAGCTTTGGTGGCGCAGTCGAGCGGAGAAGGCGAAAGAAGCGGCGAAGAGCCGGTGCTGCACGCCGATCCGCATCCGACGCCCGGCAACGAGCGGCACGAGCCGCTGTTCGATCCCGACCTGCCCGCCCCCGCTGCCTCGCCGCAGCCTTCGAACGAACGCCGGGGCGGGCTCGATCCGCTGATCGATGTGATCGCGCCGATCTCGCTCGACGGGCTCGCCTCCGGCGATGCCGCGCTGGCCGCGATGCCCGCCACGCGGCGCGCCGGCAGCAAACCGGTGGCCGTCGAAGGCTTCAACGAGCGCACCGGCGAATGGGAGTCGGCCGCGCCGGGCCAGCGCTACGGCGCCTTCCAGGTCGGGGTGCAACTTGCCAATCGAACCGGCGCGCTCAACGAAATCGAGTACTCAGAGTTCGTGGTCAAGGCGCAGGCCTTCGCCGATGCGGTTAACGGCGCGCCGAATTTCCGAGATGCTGGACGAAGTGGCACGCGCGCGCGAACTCGACCAGTTCGCCAGCTCGCACGATGCGCAGTTGAGCTTCGTGCTGCGTGCGCTGCATGCCGCCTGGAGTCCCGGCTACGTGCAGCAGAACGCCGCGCGGCTGGGCTTCGTGGCCGGCATCATTCCGGGACGCATGGTGCTACCGGCCGGCGAAGCCGGGCTGCCACCGGCGCTGGGGCTGTCCTTCGATACCCAGGCCGCGCTCGCCGACGATCCCGCCCAGTCGGCCATACGCGAGCTGGCACTGAGCCTCGACGTGCCGCAGGTCGACCGCGCCGAACGTCCATTCCAGCGCATGCGCGAAGCCGCTGCGACGCTGGCACGCGAGATGGACGGTGTGGTCACCGACGGCGACGGGCAATTGCTGCGCGAAGAGACGATGGACGTGATCGGCGCCGACCTTGAACAGCTCTACGACACGCTCGATTCGCGCGATCTTTCGGCCGGCTCGCCGCTGGCGCGCAGGCTGTTCAGCTGAAGACACGATGACCCGGCGCGACGATGCGGCGCACGAAGTCGCCCGACTCAGCGAGCAACTGCGTCATCACGCGCATCTGTATTACGTGCTCGATGCACCCGAGCTGCCCGACGCGGAGTACGACACGCTGTTCGGGCGTCTGCAGTCGCTCGAAGCCCAGCACCCGGACCTGCAAACGCCAGACTCACCCACGCAGCGCGTGGGTGGCAAGGTGCTGGAAGGTTTCGCCAAGGTCGGGCACAAAGTGCCGATGCTTTCGATCCGCACCGAGACCGACATCAGCCCAGGCGGTGCGAGCGCGTTCGACGCGAGGGTTCGAAAGGAACTCGGCCTGGCCGAAGACGAGCCGGAGGTCGAGTACGTCTGCGAGCTGAAGTTCGACGGCCTGGCCGTGAACCTGCGCTACGAAAACGGCTTGCTGGTGCAGGCTGCGACGCGCGGCGACGGCGAGATCGGCGAAGACGTGACGCAGAGCATTCGCACGGTGCAGCAGATCCCGCTGCGCCTGCGAGGCGAAGTTTCGCGCCTGCCGAAAGTCGTCGAGGTGCGCGGCGAGATCTACATGCGGCGCGCCGATTTCGAGGCGCTCAATGAACGGCAGCGCGAGAAGATCGCCGCCGGCCAGAAGAACGAAAAGGTGTTCGTGAACCCGCGCAATGCGGCGGCCGGTGCCGTGCGCCAGCTCGATCCGGTCATTGCCGCCAGCCGCCCGTTGAGCTTCTTTGCCTACGGCTTGGGCGAAGTCACGCCGACCGAGCAGGGCGGGCCCGATTGCGCCACCCAGTTCGACTGGTTGCAGCAGTTCGATGCCTGGGGCTTTCCGGTCGCCCGGCAGACGCAGCGTGCCCGCGGTGCCATCGAACTGATCGCATTCCATGAGGCGACCGGCCGCCAGCGCGACGCCTTGCCCTACGACATCGACGGCGTGGTCTACAAGGTCGACAGCCTGGATCTGCAGCGGCGACTCGGCTTCGTCTCGCGCGAGCCGCGCTGGGCCGTGGCGCACAAATACCCCGCGCAGGAGCAACTGACCGAGGTGTTGGCCATCGAGGTCCAGGTCGGGCGCACCGGCAAGCTCACGCCCGTCGCCAAGCTGGCGCCGGTGTTCGTCGGCGGCGTCACCGTTACCAACGCGACGCTGCACAACGAAGACGAAGCGCGACGCAAGGATGTGCGGGTCGGCGACACGGTGATCGTGCGGCGCGCCGGCGACGTGATTCCCGAAGTGGTCGGCGTGGTGCCCGAAAGCGCAGCTCGACCGACGGGCCAGCGCGGCGCGGTGTTCACCATGCCGCAGCAATGCCCGGTATGCGGCTCGGACGCCATGCGGCAGGAGGGCGAAGTCGACACGCGCTGCACCGGTGGCCTTTTCTGCGGTGCACAGCGCAAGGAGGCGATCCTTCATTTCGCGGCGCGGCGCGCGCTCGATATCGAAGGGCTCGGAGACAAGCTGGTCGAGCAGCTTGTAGACGCCGGCTTGGTCCGCACGCTTCCCGACCTGTACAAGCTCGGCCTTGGCACGCTGGCCGGTCTGGCGCGCATGGCGGACAAATCCGCAACCAATCTTGTCGATGCGCTGCAAGCTTCGAAGAAGACCACGCTGCCGCGTTTCTTGTTCGGGCTCGGCATCCGGCATGTGGGTGAAAGCACGGCCAAGGACCTGGCCAAGCACTTCGGCAAGCTCGACGCGATCATGGACGCGACCGAGGCGCAGTTGCTCGAAGTCAACGACGTTGGGCCGGTGGTCGCCCAAAGTCTCAAGACCTTTTTCGAACAGCGGCACAACCGCGAAGTGGTCGAGCAGCTCCGCACCTGCGGGGTCGTTTGGGAAGAGGGAGAGCCCGCCGCTCGCGCACCCAAACCCCTCGCGGGCAAGACCTTCGTGATCACCGGCACTCTTCCTACGCTCAGCCGTGACCAAGCCAAGGACAAGTTGGAGGCAGCGGGCGCGAAGGTCGCCGGCTCGGTCAGCAAGAAAACGGACTATGTGGTGGCAGGCACCGAAGCCGGAAGCAAGCTCGACAAGGCGCACGATCTGGGGGTGGCGGTGATGGACGAAGCGCAGATGCTTGAAATGCTCGCCAATGTCGTTTGACCGGCTGCGCTTTACCGTGGGTTACTTCAACTTCACACAAGGGCAGTCAACAGGGCCTACAACCGGACGTTGAATCAGTGGCCGTCAAGGAGTCCATCATGAATAAAAATCGTTTTATCGGAGCCTGCTTCGCCGTCGCAAGCGTTGCCTTGGTCGGCGGCTGCGTCGGCGTGCCGACAGGGCCGTCCTACGGCAGCGTGTACTCAGAGCCGTATTACTACTCGGACCCGAGCCCGGTGATCGTCTCGCCCCCGGTGTATATCGATGGCGGCTACGGCTATAGCTCTGCGCCGCGCTACTACGGCCGCCAGGGTCATTACGGGCCACAGGGCGGCTACGACGGTCGGCGAGATGGCTACGACGGTCGGCGAGGCGGGTACGACGGTCGGCGAGGCGGGTACGGCTCGCAGCCGGGGTACGGTCCGAATCCGGGTCAAGCTGGCCGCCCATCGGGTGCTGGGCCGCAGCCGCCGCGCGGCATCGAAGCGCCCGCTTCACCGCCTCGTGTCCGCACGCCGCGTAACAGTCCGAACCTGCTCAACTCGCCAGATTCTCGCAATGCCACCCCGCCCTGATTGCGGATCAGAGCCATCGCGATAATTCAGCTATGGCCATTCACGAAATTCTGAAGATGGGCGACCCCCGACTGCTGCGCGTCGCGCAGCCGGTCGCTGCCTTCGACACCGACGGGTTGCATCTGCTGGTGCGCGATATGTTCGAGACCATGCACGCGGTCAACGGCGCCGGGCTCGCGGCGCCGCAGATCGGCGTCGATCTACGACTGGTGATCTTCGGCACCGACGCGGTGAACCCACGCTATCCCGACTCGCCGCCCATACCGCGCACCGTGCTTGTCAATCCAGTAGTTGTTCCCACCAGCGACGAGGAAGAGGAAGGCTGGGAAGGGTGCCTCTCGGTACCGGGACTGCGCGGCGCGGTGCCGCGCTTCGCCAGCGTCCGCTACACGGGCTTCGACCCTTACGGCGACCGCATCGAGCGCACCGTCAGCGGGTTTCATGCCCGCGTGGTCCAGCACGAGGTCGACCACCTGATCGGCATGCTGTATCCGATGCGCGTGCGCGATTTCTCGCGCTTCGGCTTCACAGAGGTGCTGTTTCCAGGGCTCGATGCAGCAGAAGACGACTGAGTTCGAAGCGCCTTAGTTGTAGCGGCCGCTGTTGCCGGCCAGACTGAAGCGACCCGCACCCAGAAAGGCGATGGCGAGCGCGCCGAACAGGAACATGCCCTGCAGTTCCAGCGCCCAACCGCCGTTCTTGCCGAGCACGCTGAGATCCTTCATGTGGACCAGCCAGATCGCAACGAGCATGTTCACGACGACGATCCAGGCCGCCGGCCGGGTGAACAGTCCGATGATCAACAGCGCCGGTGCGACGATCTCGCCGACGTACACCAGATACGCGAGCGCACCGGGCAGGCCGTGCGAAGCGAGCATTCCTGAAATGGAGCCCACACCGCCCAGCTTGGCGATGCCGTGGAGCAGGATCAGGATCCCCACCGCCAGCCGGAGGATGAGTTTGCCGGTGTCGTCGGAACGAATCATGTGAAAGCCCTCTTAGATAAAAAAACACGGGGGATTGTGGTCGATGACGAAGCCTTTTCGACGAAATGCGCTTCGCACCGTTGCGCCTTTGCCAGACTCCCGGGCCGGCCCGTAAACTGCCCGTTGCTGCCAACCTGAGGACCTTTTAATGAACAGACAGATCCGTCCGGCCCTTGCTGCCGCCGCCATGTCGCTCGCCTTCGTCGCCGCACCGGCCCTGGCCGGCAAGACTCTCGACGCCGTCAAGCAACGCGGCACCGTCAAGTGCGGCGTGACCAACGGCGTAGCCGGTTTCTCGGCGCCCGACACGCAGGGGAACTGGTCGGGCCTCGATGTCGACACCTGCCGCGCGATTGCCGCCGCGGTGCTCGGCGATGCGAAGAAGGTCGACTTCGTGCCGCTCAATTCGCAGCAGCGATTCTCGGCGCTGCAAGCCGGCGAGGTCGACATCCTCGCGCGCAACACCACCTGGAACCTCACGCGAGACGCGTCGCTGGGCTTCAACTTCACCACCATCAACTACTACGACGGCCAGGGCTTCCTGGTGCCGAAGAAGATCAAGGTGACGAGCGCCAAGCAGCTGAAGAATGCCACCATCTGCACCCAGTCCGGCACCACCAACGAGAAGAACGTGGCCGACTGGTCGAAGGCGCAGGGGGTACCGGTCAAGACGGTGGTGTTCGAGAGCTTCGAGGCCTCGTTCAAGGCCTTCTTCGCCGGGCGCTGCCAGGCTTTCACCACCGATGCTTCGGCACTGGCTGGCCTGCGCAACAAGGAGGCGGCCAATCCGGACGACTATCTGATCCTGCCGGAGCTGATTTCGAAGGAGCCGCTCGCGCCGGCCGTGCGCCGTGGCGACGACGAATGGTTCGCCATCGTCAAGTGGGTGCCGAACGCGCTGATCGAAGCCGAAGAGGCGGGCATCACCCAAGCGAACGTCGACGAACTCAAGGCCGGCAGCAAGGACCCCGCGCAGCAGCGCCTGGTCGGCAGCGGCGAAGACCTGGGCAAGTTGCTCGGGCTCGACAAGGACTGGTCGTACCGCGCCATCAAGGCGGTGGGCAACTACGGCGAGATCTTCGAACGCAACGTAGGACCGAAATCGGTGCTTCAGATGCCGCGCGGCGCCAACAACCTGTGGAGCAAGGGCGGCTTGATCTACGCACCGCCGGTGCGTTAGTCGCTCTTTCGTGGCGCCACGTTTGCGCTCTCGCCGGGCATTCCTTGCTTTTGCGCTTCAGGTCCTGCTCGTCGTCGTTTTGCTGAGCGGCGCAGTTTGGCTCGTCACGCACGCGCTCGACGTCCTGCGAGCCCGAGGCGTTCGCTCGGGCTTCGACTTTCTGTGGCAGCCCGCCGGTTTCGGCATCGGTGAGGGCTGGCTCGACTTCGATTCCGACCAGCCGTTCTGGCGTGCATTTCTCGCCGGCCTGATCAACACCATCCGGGCCGCGGTGCCGGCTGCCGTGCTCGCCGTCGTGCTCGGCACGCTGATCGGCATCGGCCGGCTCGCGCCGCATGTGCTGGTGCGGGCCGGCTGTACCGCGTATGTGGAGGCGGTGCGCAACGTCCCGCTGCTGGTGCAACTGTTGATGCTGTACTTCGCGCTCACTCAGCTGCTTCGGATTCGACCGACGCGATGCAGCTGGTGCCTGGCGTCTGGCTCAGCAAGGACGGCCTTTCGATGCCGTGGCCGGTGCGGGAGGAAGGCGCATTCTGGCCGTCGGGCTTCGAGTTTCCCGAGCGTGGAAGCTTCAACGTGAGCGGCGGTGCCGCGCTCAGTCCGGAGTACCTGGCGGTGGTGCTGGCGCTCGCGCTCTACACCGCCGCCTTCACCGCCGAAATCGTGCGCGCCGGCATCGAATCGGTATCGCAAGGCCAGAAGCTGGCGGCGCAGGCGCTGGGCCTGCTGCCGCTGCAGCAGCTGCGCATCGTCGTCATGCCGCAGGCGCTGCGGGTGATCGTTCCTTCCATGACGAATCAGTTGCTGAGCTTGACGAAAAACTCGTCGCTGGCGGTGGCCGTCGGCTATCCGGAGCTGGTGTCGATCGCCAATACATCGCTCAATTCCACCGGCCGCGCATTCGAGTGCATCGCGATCATCATGGTCATCTACCTGTTGCTGTCGCTGCTGATCTCCGGCGTGATGAACCGGTACAACGCGCGCGTCGCGCTTCGGGGTTGGCAGTGAGCGTCGCGGCCCGGCCCGCGATCGCGTGGCGCAAGGAACTGTGGGGATCGCCTGCGCGGGCGCTCTCGACGCTGGCGCTGCTGCTGCTGATCGCCTGGGCTGGCCTGAATGCCTTCGACTGGGCGGTGCTGCAGGCGGTGTTCCTGCCCGATCCCGAAGCGTGCCGCGCGGGTCGGCATGGCGCTTGCTGGGGAGTGATTGCCGAGAAGTGGCGGCCCATCATGTTCGGTCGCTATCCGTTCGAAGACCAATGGCGGCCTGCCATCGCGGTCGTCGTGCTGTCGCTTGCGACGATGCTGAGCGCCTGGCCGCGCAGCTGGCGCTGGTGGCTGCTGCCGATGTGGCTGATGGTGCTTGCGCTGTTCGTGCTGTTGATGCGCGGCGGCGTCTTCGGGCTCGCCTACGTGCCGACCAGCCGCTGGGGTGGACTGCCGCTCACCATCGGCCTCGCGGTGGTCGGCCTGGCGCTGGCGTTTCCGCTGGCGCTGCTGCTCGCGCTCGGCCGCCGCTCGCGCTGGCCGGTGGTGCCGCTCAGCGCCACCTACATCGAACTGGTGCGCGGCGTGCCGCTGATCTCGGTGCTCTTCATGGCCTCGTTCCTGCTGCCGCTGTTGTGGCCTGCAGGCTGGCAGCCCGACGTGCTGCTGCGCGTGCTCGCCGGGCTGTCGCTCTTCGTCGCGGCCTACCTGGCCGAGATCATCCGAGGCGGCCTGCAGGCGGTGCCGCGCGGCCAGACGGACGTCGCGATGGCGCTCGGCTTCGGCCGCTGGCCAGTGCAGCGCGACATCGTTTTGCCGCAGGCGCTGCGCATGGTGGTACCGGCGCTCACCAACAGCGTGGTCGGCACGCTGAAGGACACCTCGCTCGTCACCGTGGTGGGTTTGTTCGAGCTGACCGGCGCATTGGGTCTTGCGCTCGGCGGCGACCCCACGTGGCGGCCGTTTTACCTCGAGGGCTACCTGTTCATCGCGCTGGTGTATTGGGTACTGTGCTTCGGGCTCTCGCGCTACAGCGCGTGGCTGGAGCGCCGGCTGAGCACCGGGCGGGACTAAGCAGCCAACGCTTCGAGCAGCTCGGTTTCGATCGCCAACTGCGCGCGCTGGCCATGCAGTTCGGGTCCGCTGATGAGGAAGGTGTCTTCCACCCGTTCTCCAAGCGTCGACACCTTGGCGAGCTGCAGGTTGAGATGATGCCGCGCCAGCACGCGCGCCACCGAATAGAGCAGGCCGGCACGGTCGCTGGCCGAGATGCTGAGCAGCCAGCTCTGCGCCTTCTCGTCGGGTACGAGGCTGATGCGCGGCTTGATCGGAAAGCTGCGCACCCGGCGCGATACGCGGCCCTTGCTCGGCGCCGGTAAGGGGCCGGCTTCGTCCAGCGTTTTCGCGAGGCCGGTTTCGACCAGGTTCATCAGGTCGCGGTAGTGCTCCGGAATGAAGGTTGCGACCACCTGGAAGGTGTCGAGTGCGTACCCGTTGCTGGTGGTGTGCACCTTGGCATCGAGGATGCTGAACGATGCCTGGTCGAAGAAGCCGCAGATGCGCGCGAACAGGTCGGTCTGATCGGGCGTGTAGACGACCACCTGCAGTCCCTCGCCGACCGGTGAAAGCCGGGCGCGAACCATCGCCGGCGCATGCGGGTCGGCCGGCAGCCCGGCGGGCGGAACATGGCGCGACAGTTGCTTGGTGTGCCACGCGATCTCGGAGGCATCGTGCCGCATGAAGTAGCCGACATCGAGCGTCTGCCAGAGCGCCTTGTGCGCATCGGAAGGCTGCGCATACAGCGCGAGCTGCACCAGCGCATCGCGCTTGCGGGCTTCGACCTCGGCGCCCGGATCGGGCATGCGCCCGCCGAGCGCGCGCAGCGTGGCGCGGTACAGGTCTTCGAGCAGCTTGCCCTTCCAGGCGTTCCACACGCGCGGCGATGTGCCTCGAATGTCGGCGATGGTAAGGAGGTACAGCGCCGTCAGGTAGCGCTCGTTGCCGACCCGCTTGGCGAAGGCGCCGATGACCTCGGGGTCGCTCAGGTCCTGCTTCTGCGCGACCTGGCTCATCACGAGGTGCTCGGACACCAGGAACTCGATCAGGCGGGTGTCTTCCCGCTCGATCTCGTGCTGCCGGCAGAAGCGCCGCACGTCGCGCGCGCCCAGCTCCGAATGGTCGCCGCCGCGGCCCTTGGCAATGTCGTGGAACAGCGCCGCGACACAAAGAATCCACGGCTTGTCCCAGCCCGCCGCGAGTTGCGAGCAGAACGGGTATTCGTGCGCATGCTCGACGATGAAGAAGCGCCGCACGTTGCGCAGCACCATCAGGATGTGCTGGTCGACCGTGTAGACATGGAACAGGTCGTGCTGCATCTGCCCGACGATGCTGCGGAACACGCGCAGGTAGCGCCCGAGCACCGATGTCTGGTTCATCAGCCTGAATGCATGCGTGATGCCGCGCGGCTCCAGCAGCATCCGCATGAAGGTCATGTGGTTCACGCGGTCGTTGCGGAACTTCGCCGTCATGACATGGCGCGCGTTGTACAGCGCGCGCAGCGTACGTGCCGACAGGCCATTGACGCCCACGGTCTTCTGGTAGAGCAGGAATGTCTCGAGAATCGCGTGCGGGTCTTTCAGGTAAAGGTCGTCGCTGGCCACCTCGATCAACCCCGCCTTCTCGAAAAAGCGCTCGTTGATGCGCGTCGGCTCCTCGGCCCGTGGCTGCAGCCGTTCGGCGATATTGAGCAGCAGGATCTGGTTGAGCTGCGTCACCGCTTTCGCCGCCCAGTAGTAGCGGCGCATCAAGGCCTCGCTCGACTTGCGCTGCGATTCGCCAACGTAGCCGAAAGTCACGGCTACCGCAGTCTGCAGGTCGAACACCAACCGGTCTTCGCGGCGATTCGCCGTGACGTGCAGGCGTGCGCGGACGAGGCTCAGCAGCGCCTCGTTGCGTTTGATCTGCTGCACCTCGAACACGGTGGCAAGGCCGTTCTTCGCCAGGTCGTCCCAACGTTTTCCGAAGCCTGCCGCCTTGGTCATCCACAGGATGGTCTGCAGGTCGCGCAGCCCACCCGGCGACTCCTTGCAGTTGGGTTCGAGCGCATAGGGCGTGTTGTCGAACTTCTGGTGGCGGTGCCGCATCTCGGCCGACTTGGCCGCGAAGAAGGCCTCTGCATCGACCGCCGCGAAAAATCGCTTCTGGAACGCGGCGTACAGCTTCTTGTCGCCGACGACCAGCCGCGACTCGAGCAGCGAGGTCTGGACGGTGACGTCCTTGGCGGCCTCGGCCAGACATTCGTCCAGCGTGCGCACGCTGGAGCCAATCTCGAGGCCGGCGTCCC
>JBBJMS010000245.1:0-3274 GCA_037720315.1 Variovorax sp.
CGACCAGCTGCTTCTCGGCCACGATCAGGCGGCGCACCTTGGTGGCCGGGTCGATGGTCAACCCCACCTGCGCCAGCGCGGCGGCGGCGTCGCGCTCCATCGCGGCATCGTCGAGGAGCCACCCCTTCTTCTTCTCGTGGCCGAGGAAGATGTTCTGCGCCACGCTCAGGTCTTCGGCCAGGTTGAACTCCTGGTGGATCAGCACGATGCCCAGCGCTTCCGCATCGCGCGAGCTCGCAAACTGCTGCGGCTGGCCGTTGACCCGCACGACGCCGCCGGTGATCGGCTCATAGCCGGCAAGGATCTTCATCAGCGTGGACTTGCCGGCGCCGTTCTCGCCCAGGAGGCCGTACACGCGCCCGGGTTCGAGCGAGAAGCTGACGCCATGCAGCACCTGCACCGGTCCAAAGGCCTTCACGACCTCGTCGAACTCGACCGATACGCTGCTTTTCACGGTGCGACTCCGCGGACCTTCAGCGTCTCGTGCATCGCCAGCACGCCTGCGCCTATCAACCCGGCCTGCGCGCCCAGCGGCGTGTACTGGATCTCCAGGTGCCGCGTCGACAGCGCCAGCGAGCGCTGGTAGACGCTCTGGCGAACCGCGGCAAGAAACAGCGGCCCGATGCGGGTGATGCCGCCACCGATGTACACATGCGACGGATTGAAGAAATTGACGACCGAGGCGAGCATCTGTCCGATCAGGCTGCCGGCACGCTGCACGATCGCGTTGGCCGCCGCGTCGCCGGCGCGGCTGGCCTGGCCGACATCGACCGCTTCGATGCGGCCCTGCGTGCGCAGCCGCTCGGCCAGCGCATCGCTCTCGCCCGTTTCCGCCGCCTGCACCGCCATCCGGGTGATGGCCGGCCCGGCCGCCATCGCCTCGACGCAGCCGAGGTTGCCGCAATGGCAGCGCGGGCCTTCCTGATCGACGCAGATGTGGCCGACGTCGCCGGCCGAGCCCGTGGCGCCGCGGTACACCTCGCCATGGCAGACGATGCCGCAGCCGATACCGGTGCCGATCTTGATCACCAGGAAGTTCGAGAGCGAGCGCTTGAGCCGCCAAAGTTCGCCCAGCGCCATCAGGTTGACGTCGTTGTCGACGAACACGGGCGCCGCGTAGTCCTCGCGCAGGTAGTCGCGGATGGAGAAGCTGTCCCAGGCCGGCATGAGCGGCGGATTGACCAGCTGCCCGATCTCGAAGTTGACTGGGCCGGGTACGCCGATGCCGATGCCGATGACCCGTGCAGCATCGGCACCGCAGCGGCCGAGCAGGTCCTTCATCAGCACCCGCACCCGGGCCAGCACGACGCCCGGGCCCGCACGCACATCGGCGGGTTCGGAATGCTGCGCCATGACCGTCAGGTCGGGTCCGAGCACCGCCACGTCGAGGCTGGTGGCACCGATGTCGACACCGACCAGCACGCCGAGTCCGGAGTGGAGTTGAAGATTTTCGGCGCGGCGTCCGCCGGAGGAGCGCTGCAGGCCGGCCTCGGCCAGCAAACCCTGGTCGACCAGCCCGGCGATCAGGCCGTTGGCCTTGCTCTTGGAGAACGACAGTCGTTCGGCCATGCCATGACGCGAACCGCCGGACGACCAAAAGGTCGTTTCCAGCAGCTGCATCTCGTCGGCGGTGAGACCGCTCCAAGTGCCCAAGTTCTTGTCTCCGGTGGAAGCACCATGCCTCTTCGGGCGGTGTGCGAGCCGAATACTAGAGGCTTGGCTTCAGCCGAACAAGATTGAACTTCGGCCAAGTTTGACCCAAAGCGCGCGTCTTATGTTTCGCGGATGAAAAAGCCGCCCAAAGGCGGCTGGATCGAGACAGTTAGGCCGCGCAGGATCACTTCTTTTGACGGTACTTGCGCAATGCTGCAATCTGAGCGGCCATCACGGCCAGTTCCGACTGCGCCATGGCGATGTCGATGTCGCTCTTGGCATTCTTGAGCGCTTCTTCGGCAGCGGCCTTGGCCACGTTGGCCTTCTCGTCGTCGAGGTCCTTGCCGCGGATGGCGGTGTCGGACAGCACAGTGACGCCGGTCGGCTGCACCTCGAGAATGCCGCCCGCCACGAAGACGAATTCTTCGCTGCCGTCGGCCATTTCGATGCGCACTGCGCCGGGCCGGATGCGGGTGATCAGCGGCGTGTGGCGCGGATAGATGCCGAGCTCGCCGGCTTCGCCGGGCAGCGCGACGAACTTGGCCTCGCCCGAGAAGATGGACTCCTCGGCGCTGACCACGTCGACGTGAATGGTGCCTGCCATGATGGCTCCTTAGGAAGCGGCGGCCTTCTTGGCCTTTTCGAACGCCTCGTCGATGCCGCCAACCATGTAGAAGGCTTGCTCGGGCAGGTGATCGCACTCGCCAGCCACGATCATCTTGAAGCCGCGAATGGTTTCCGACAGGGGCACGTACTTGCCGGGCGAACCGGTGAACACTTCAGCGACGTGGAAGGGCTGCGACAGGAAGCGCTGGATCTTTCGGGCGCGGGCCACGGCGAGCTTGTCGTCGGGTGCGAGTTCGTCCATGCCCAGAATCGCGATGATGTCGCGCAGTTCCTTGTAGCGCTGCAAGGTCCCCTGCACGGAGCGGGCAACGTTGTAGTGCTCTTCGCCGACCACGTTGGGGTCGAGCTGGCGCGAGGTCGAGTCCAGCGGGTCCACGGCGGGGTAGATGCCGAGCGAGGCGATCTCGCCACAGCGCCACGGTCGAGTCCAAGTGGGCGAAGGTCGTGGCCGGCGATGGGTCGGTGTAGTCGTCCGCAGGGACGTACACGGCTTGGATCGAAGTGATCGAGCCGACCTTGGTCGAGGTGATGCGTTCCTGCAGGCGTCCCATTTCCTCGGCCAGCGTCGGCTGGTAGCCCACGGCGGAAGGCATGCGCCCCAGCAGTGCCGACACTTCGGTGCCGGCCAGCGTGTAGCGGTAAATGTTATCGACGAAGAACAGCACGTCGCGGCCTTCGTCGCGGAACGACTCGGCGATGGTCAGGCCGGTCAGCGCCACGCGCAGACGGTTGCCCGGGGGCTCGTTCATCTGGCCGTAGACCATGGCGACCTTCGACTCGCCGAGGTTCTCGAGATTGACGACGCCCGAGTCGGCCATCTCGTGATAGAAATCGTTGCCCTCGCGGGTGCGCTCGCCCACGCCGGCGAACACCGACAAGCCGCTGTGCGCCTTGGCGATGTTGTTGATGAGCTCCATCATGTTCACGGTCTTGCCGACGCCGGCGCCACCGAACAGGCCGACCTTGCCGCCCTTGGCGAACGGGCACACGAGGT
>JBBJMS010000095.1:0-13386 GCA_037720315.1 Variovorax sp.
CACGCGCTTCAGGCCGATGTCCAGCGGCCCAAATACCGTGGCGAAGTTGATCTGCAAGCCGACGCCGGCGGTGGCACGACAGCAACCGCTGCCTCGTGGAGGCCCTGAAGGCGCTTCAGACTTTGCGCCGCATTTGGGTGCGAGACGAAAGCACCTTTTCCGTGCAGCTTCACGATCAGGCCCTCGGTCTGCAATGCGCCATTGATTCACGGGAAAACCCTCGCCGCAAAATTCATATAGATGATATATTTCATCTCGCGACCTGCTTATCGCCCACGCCCAATTTCGGGACACTTCAGTCCCTGCCCGCCACACCCTGTTCTAAGGAGCAACTCAATGATCCATTGCGTACTGCATGAAGAAAAAGACAGCGTCGCTGTCGTCGTCGTCGAAGGTATCGAAGCCGGACAGTCCATGACGGCACTGATCCTTGATGACGACCGCACCATCTCCATCAAGGCCAACGCCGCCATTCCCATCGGGCACAAGGTGGCGGTGAGGGCAATGGCGCAGGGCGACACCGTCATCAAGTACGGCACGGACATCGGCAAAGTCGTTGCGCCGATCGCGGTGGGTGACCACGCACACGTCCACAACATCAAGACCAAGCGCTGGTAAGCCACCGTCCGCCCACCGAACTTCATTCAAGGTTTTTCACATGTCCATCATCGACAAAAGCACCACTTTTCTGGGCTATCGCCGCGAGAACGGCCGCGTCGGCGTGCGCAATCACGTCATCATCCTGCCGCTGGACGACCTCTCCAATTCAGCGGCCGAGGCCGTCGCGCATTCGATCAAGGGGACCATGGCCATCCCCCATCCCTATGGGCGACTGCAGTTCGGCGCCGACCTCGACCTCCACTTCCGCACGCTGATCGGCGCTGGCTCCAACCCCAACGTGGCCGCCGTGGTGGTCATCGGGATCGAAGACAGTTGGACCAAGAAGGTCGTCGACGGCATTGCAGCCACGGGCAAGCCGGTCATCGGGTTCGGCATTGAAGGCCATGGCGACCACGACACGATCATGCGTGCGTCGAAGGCTGCAAAGGAGCTGCTCCAGGCCGCATCGATGCTGCAGCGGGTGGAATGCCCGATCTCCGACCTGTGGGTGTCGACCAAGTGCGGCGAGAGCGACACCACCTCTGGCTGCGGCGCGAACCCGACAGTCGGCAATGCCTTCGACAAGCTCTATGACATGGGCACCACTCTCGTCTTCGGCGAGACGTCGGAACTCACCGGGGGCGAACACCTCGTGGCCGAACGCTGTCGCGACGACAAGGTTCGCACCGACTTCATGAAGATGTTCGACAGCTACCAGGACATGATCAAGCGACATGCGACCACCGATCTGTCGGACTCGCAGCCCACCAAGGGCAACATCGCCGGCGGCCTAACCACCATCGAGGAAAAGGCGCTCGGCAACATCCAGAAGATCGGAAAGAAATGCATGATCGACGGCGTGCTCGACAAGGCCGAAACGCCCTCGAAGCCCGGGCTGTGGTTCATGGATTCGTCGTCCGCCGCCGCCGAGATGGTCACGCTGTGCGCGGCCGCCGGTTACGTGGTGCACTTCTTCCCTACCGGGCAGGGCAACGTCATCGGCAACCCGATCCTGCCGGTCATCAAGCTGTGTGCGAACCCGCGCACCGTGCGCCTCATGAGCGAGCACATCGACGTCGACTGCTCGGGCCTGCTGCAGCGTGAGCTGACGATGGACGCCGCAGGCGACTCGCTGCTCGAGATGATGCTGCAGACGGTCAATGGCCGCCTCACTTCGGCGGAGGCTCTTGGCCACCGCGAGTTCGTGATGACGCGGCTGTTCGAAAGCGCCTGATCCGCAACGCGCGCCACGGCGCGCGTTTTCTTTTCCCTCACAGCGAGGGAGGCTCGATATTCTCAACAAACCCGGAGGTTCAATTGACCACTCGGCGCTTTGCTATTCACGCTATTGCATCTGCGGCGGCCGCGTCGCTACTGCCCTCACTCTCATTTGCCCAAGACGCGAGCGGCTATCCGTCCAAGCCCATCCGCTACATCGTCCCGTTTGCGCCAGGCGGCCTCACGGACGTGATGGCGCGTCTCATCGCGCAGCACGCCGGCATCGCCCTCAAGCAGTCCGTACTCGTGGACAACCGCGCCGGTGCCAACGCAAACCTGGGCGCCGACCTGGCTGCCAAGGCCCCTCCTGATGGCTACACCTGGCTGGCCATCACCTTGACCCACGCGGTGAACCAGTCGCTGTTCAACAACCTGACGTACAGCCTGGAAAAAGACCTCGCGCCCGTCGCCCATTTGGCGACCAGCCCTTTGGTTCTAGTAGTGAACGAATCCAATCCGGCGAAGACGCTCAAGGAGTTTCTCGTCCAGGCGCGTGCCAAGCGCCTGAACGGAGGGTCGAGCGGCAATGGAACGCCGCCGCATCTGGGCCTCGAACTGCTCGCACTCAATGCCAAGATCGAAGCGACACACATTCCGTACAAGGGTGGCGCCCCCTCGCTCAACGACCTGCTGGGTTCGCAGCTCGACTTCATCGTCTCGAACCTTCCGGAATGCTCGGCCTATGTGAAGTCCGGCAAGCTGCGTGCGCTGGCGGTGACTTCGGCCACCCGCCATCCGCTCCTTCCAGAAGTGACCACATTCGCCGAGGCGGGGCTGCCCGGCGTCGAGCTCGAGAACTGGACAGGGCTGGTGATGCCGGCCGGCACCCCGCAGGCTATCGTGGATGCGGTGTCGGCAGAGGCCATCAAGTCGGTCAAGTCCGATGAAGTTTCGGCGCGCGTCAAGGCCATGGGGTTCTCGCCAACCGGGCTGGGCCCTGCGGAATTCGGCGCGCTCATGCGCAAAGATGTCGCGCGCTGGCGCGACATCGTCAAGTCACGCAACATCCAGCCCGGTTGAATACCAGCAACGCCATGAAGAAAATAGTCATCTCCGAATTCATGGATGAAGCGGCGGTCGAAACGTTGCGCAAGTCCTTCGACGTTGTCTACGATCCGACGCTGGTCGATGACCCTGGTCGCCTGGCCGCCACGGTGTCGGATGCAGAGGCACTGATCGTTCGCAATCGCACCCAGGTGCGCGGCGACCTGCTCTCCGCCTGCGCCAAGGCGAGCGTCATCGGCCGCCTGGGCGTAGGCCTGGACAACGTCGATGTGGCCGCCTGCGAGGCACGCGGCATGAAGGTGATTCCCGCCACCGGCGCGAATGCGCTGGCGGTGGCCGAATACGTCATCGGCACGGCCATGGTGCTGCTGCGCGGGGTCTATCTTTCGAGCGATGCGGTCGCGGCCGGCAAATGGCCGCGCGCGGCGCTGTCGAACGGGCGCGAGACGGCAGGCACATGCCTCGGACTGGTCGGCTTCGGCGGCATTGGCCGGCTCTGCGCAAAGCTCGCGCGCTGCCTGGGCATGGACGTGATCGCGCACGACCCGATGGTGGCTGCCGACAGCCCGGTATGGTCGGAGAGCGGCGTGCGTTGCGTGTCGCTCGACGAACTGCTGGCAACGGCCGACGTGGTGACGCTTCATGTGCCGCTCACGCCGGACACGAAGAACATGCTTTCGGCGCCGCGCATCGCGCGCATGAAGGCGGGTGCCATCGTGATCAACACGGCACGCGGCGGCATCGTCGATGAAGCCGCGTTGGCGCAGGCGCTGCGCTCCGGGCGCCTGGGCGGTGCCGCGTTCGATGTGTTCGAGCCCGAGCCGTTGAAGCAGGGCAGCGCGTGGGAAGGCTGCCCCAATGTCATCCTCACGCCGCATGTGGCCGGCGTTACCGCCGAATCCAACGTTCGGGTCTCCACCCTGATTGCGGCCGAAGTGGCCCGCGCCCTTCAATAATGACGCCATGTTGAAAACCTGCGATGTACTGAAGGCACTCGTCGAGTCCGCGTTGCGCAAGGCCGGCGCATCCTCCCGGCAGGCGAGCGCGACGGCGGTCGCGCTCGTGATGGCAGAAGCCAGCGGCTTGCCGTCGCACGGCCTCTCGCGGGTCTCGATGTACGCGGCGCACCTGAAGGCCGGCCGCGTCGTCGGCGACGCGGTGCCCCGGATCGCGAGCGAGCGGCCCGGCGCCGTCCTCGTCGACGCGTGCAATGGCTTCGCCTTTCCGGCCTGCCTACTGGCGATCGAAGAAGCCATCTCGCGCGCTGCCAACACCGGCATCGCGATCGGCGCCGTCACCAACAGCCATCACTTCGGCATGGCGTCTTATCACCTCGATGCGGTCGCGGGTGCGGGCATGGTGGGGATCGCGTGCGGCAATTCACCCGCGGCCATGCCGGCGGCTGGCGGCAAGCGGCCGATCTTTGGCACCAACCCGATCGCGGCCATCTTCCCGCGCGAAGGCAAGGACCCGTTGAGCATCGACATGTCTCTGTCCGAGGTCGCGCGAGGCAAGCTCATGGTCGCCGCCAAGAAGGGCGAGAGCATTCCCATCGGATGGGCGGTCGATGCTGACGGCAACCCGACCACCGACCCGAAGAAGGGCCTGGAAGGTTCGATGCTGCCCATGGGTGGCGTCAAGGGCGCGATGCTGGCCCTGATGGTCGAATTGCTGGTCACCACCCTGACCGGCGCGCACTTCGGCGCGGAGGCCGACACCTTCTTCGTCGACGAGGGCAACCAGCCGCGATTGGGTCAGGCCTTCATCGTGATCGATCCGGGCGCGCTGGCCGGTCGCGCGGTGTATGCCGAACGCATCGAGGCGCTGCTCTCGGCGATGCTGGTCGACGAGGGTGTTCGTCTTCCAGGCAAGCGCCGCTTCGACTCCGTAGCCAGGGCCGACGCCGAGGGCATCGAGGTCGCGCAAGCGACCCTGGATGCCATCGCCGCTTTGATGTGACCATGAGCCGGCCGTCAGATCTGCTTGCGAATTCGTCCGTTGCCAGTCCGGTGCTGTACCGGGAGGTCAAGCGCAAGTTGATCGGCGACATTGCTTCCGGGGCGGTGCCGCCGGGCGCTGCGCTTCCCAATGAGAGCGTGTTGGCGCGCCGCTTCGGCGTGTCGATCGGCACGCTGAGGCGCGCGGTCGACGAACTCGTCGCCGACCATGTGCTGGTGCGCCAGCAGGGGCGTGGGACTTTCGTCGGCAAACTCGATCGCGAGCGATTTCTGTTCCAGTTCTTCAAGCTCGCGGATCGCAGCGGCGTGCGCGAGTTTCCTCGCGTGCGACTGCACGCCTTCAGCCGCGGCAAGGCCACTACCGAAGAATCGCAAGCGCTCGGGCTCATGGGGCCGGCGCAGGTCTTTCGCATCGAGAACGTGCTGTCGCTCAAGGGCCGGCCGACCATTCACGACCACATCGTGATCGACGCCCAGCTGTTCAGCGGTCTTACCCGCGCACAGTTCGAATCGCGGCCCGGCACGATCTACGAGCTGTACCAGGCGGCCTTTGGCGTCACTGTGGCGGGTGCCGACGAGAGGCTGCGAGCGCAACCGGTCGCGGCAGAAACCGCGGCGCTGTTGAACATCGAGCCTGGCGCCTCGGTGCTGCGGATCGAACGTGTCGCCCACACGATCGAACAGCGGCCCTGCGAATTCCGTATATCGGTGGTGGATACGCGCGAGGTCGATTACGTGTCGCGCATGAATCGCTCCGAGTGACCGGAAGCGCCTTCCGCGTCGATCCGGAGCTGGCCCGCGAGGCCTGCGCCTTTGCCTGTGTGCTTGCCGAAGAGGTCATGCAGCGCCTGCGCACCGCCGCGCAAGAACCCCATTCGCTGGTCGTCAAGGCAAGAGGCGATTGGGCCAGCGCCCTGGATGCAGAGATCGAGGCATCGCTGCGCAGCCGCATTGCCGAGCGCTTTCCGCAGCACGGCTTCCTGGGGGAAGAGGGCGGCGGTCGCGAAGGCGTCGACGGCGCGCCCACCTGGATCGTCGACCCCATCGACGGCAGCATGAACTTTTTGCGAGGCTATCCGCAGTACGCGGTATCGATCGCGATGGTGCAGCATGGCGACGCGCTCGCGGGCGTGGTGGCCGACCCGAATCGTGGTGAGCTTTTCAGCGCGGCGGCCGGGCAGGGCGCCTGGTTGAACGGACGGCGGCTGCAGGTCGCGCGGACGCTGGTTCTGGAGCAGGCCGTCGCCGGCACGGTGTTCCCGAAGCCCGGCGCTGCGTTCATGCCCGAGTACCTCGCGGAGTTCGCGCGCGTCATCGACCGGACCGCAGGCGTTCGGCGCGCCGGCAGCATGGCGCTGGAGCTGGCTTACCTGGCGGCCGGACGCCTCGATGTGTTCTGGGAGCGCGGGATGGGCCCCTGGGACGCGGCCGCCGGGGTGCTGCTGGTGCGCGAGGCCGGCGGCGAGGTGTTCGTGCTCGATGGCGAGCCCTGGCTTTCGTCAGCCCGCATTGCCGCGTCCGTTGCGCCGCTGTCCCTTGCCTGGCGCGAGATCCTGGCTGGCTGACCGACAGGCCGCGCGATCCGGCGCCGGCCCCGTCGACGCGCGAACCACCAGCTCGACGTTTATAACGGTGTTCATGGCGCACGCCTGGCCTGACAGTGCGGCCAGCAGCCGTTCTGCGGCGGCGCGCCACATCTCTTCGGCGGGGACGCGCAGGGTCGTCAACGCGGGTTGCATGTGGCGCGCCATCTCGAGATCGTCGAAGCCCACGATCGACAGCTGCTCCGGTACCCGAACGCCCAGCGTCGCCGCCGCGAGGAGCGCGCCGTGCGCCAGCACATCGCTGCCGCACAGGATGGCGGTCGGTGCCGGCGTCGTGGCCAGCAGTTTGCGCAAGCCTTCGCGCGCCTCGGTCAACCGTAGCGACGCTCCACGCACCACTGGGTTGGCAGTTCGAGCCCCGCCTTCTCGAGCGCGTAGCGAGCCGAGCGCGCACTTTCTCCAGGTCCGATGTCAGGGGCGCTGCTTGCGCCAGGAGTTCTTGATCCGTATGCGCCCGGCCTCGAACGTGAAGAGGTCCATCCCGTCGGCTTCGACACGCACTCCGTCGCTTGCGCGAGTGCCGGTGAAGGTCCACTCCGACACACCTCGGGTGCCGGCTGTGAAGTGCCGTGCATGACGCCATTGCGCATCCGGGTACTCTCGCCAGGTGCGGCTGAATCCTTCGCGCACGGCGGTGCTGCCCTCGTAACGTGTGCCACAGGGATCGGGACCGAAACTGGCGTCAAACATGCAGTCAGGAGTCATGTAGGTCATGAGCGCATTAATGTCGTGGCGGTTCCATGCGTCGGCAAAGGCCTCGAGCATGGCGGTGTCTACGGGCGGCGCCAGCGTCCGCGAAAGAAAGTCCACCATTGCCGCTTCGACCGTCGTGGCGACACTTCGTGCACCGTCGCGATCCTCCAGTGCTGCTGCTTCAGCTGGATAAAAATGACCGGCACCGAGCACTTGCACGCAGTCACAGTGCATGCCGGCGCCGCGCAGATGCCTTGCTATGCCGGGTGTCGCGTCGCGTACATAGGCAAGGTCGTTTTCAGCGCTCACGAGCAACGTTGCCGGGCCACCGCTGCCTTTAGGTACATGGTGAGCCAGATCCTTCGCGTCGATGAAGCCAGACAGGCTCACCACTGCTGCGACAGGGGCCTTCTCACCAAAGGCCGCATTGAGCGCCGTGCGCGCACCGGCCGAGAAGCCGCCCAGCGCGATACGCGCCGGGTCAACGTCCCAGTCGCGGGCGTGGTGACGCACGAAGTGCACCGCGGCGGCCATGTCATCGCTCGCCGATTCGATGCTGCGCCAAAGCATGTCTGGCGTGGCTGGCGGCAGGTCGAGAATGCGGCGCACGACGTCCACACGCGAAGTCGGAAGGGACGACGGTGACGAAATTACCCGCGTGGCGCCTGGTTCGGGGTCTTCGGTCGCCAGTCGGTAATCAATCGCACAGGCCACATAGCCGCGGCGCGCAAAGCGAAGACAGTAATCGGAAACCGAGGTATTGGTGCCGCCCTCAAAAGAGTCGTTCTCTTTCGAGCCCCGATGGAAGGCGCCTCCAAACGCCATCACCAGCGCCGGTCGCGCGCTCCCGCTCCCATCAACGGCAGGCAGGTACAAATCCAATTTGAGCGGGCGCGATTGCGGGCCAGCGTCCCGGGCGCGCCCCACCAAGCCGTGGCCATAGACCACGTCGCGGACAATCTCGACATCGTGCATCGTCGTCACAGTCGCCCTTCAGTCGATCGTCGCGCCGGATTCGCGCGCAACGCGGCCCCAGACCTGCACGTTGTTCGTGAACGCCTTGGCCCACTCGGATGCGCTCAGCGCCGGCTCGAGCGGAATCGAGCCGGTGTCCAGTAGCAAGTTGCGCATGTCGGGTCTGGCCATGACCTTGTTGATCGCGGCATTGAGTCGCGTCGTCACTGCCGAGTCCATCCGTGCGGGACCGAATACCGCGTACCAGCCGACGGTATCGAAGGGCACGCCGGCTTGTGTGAGCGTCGGCACGTCCGGGAACACCGGCGTGCGCGCCGGACCCGTGATGGCAAGCGCGCGCAGGCGGCCGGCCTTGATGAGCGGCGTCATCGACACGACATCCATAATCGCGATGTCGATCTGCCCCGAAAGAATGTCAGGCAGTGCTGCCTGACCACCCTTGTACGGGACGTGGGTCATTCCGATCTTGGTCATCCCCTTCATATTTTCGCCGACCAGATGCGGGGGTGAACCGTTGCCGAAGGTGGCGTAGCTCAGCGCGTTGCCGTCCTTGCGAGCCGCAGCGATCACATCGGCGATGGAGTTGAAACGCGAGTCGGCGCGGGTCACGATGAGCAGCGGCACCGACGCGACTTGTGCCACGGGCGTGAAATTTTTGACCGGATCGAATGCCAGCGACTTAAAGACCGCCGGCGCGATGGCAAAGGCGCGGCCGTCAGCATGAGCGTGTATCCGTCCGGAGCGGCGCGTGCGACGCTTTCGGCGCCGATGTTGCCGTTGGCGCCGGCGCGGTTCTCGACCACCACCGCCTGTCCGAGCTCCTGGCGCAGGCTCTCGGCGAGCCGACGCGCAACGATGTCGGTGCCACCACCCGGCGGGAAAGGCACCGTCAGCTTGATCGGCTTGTCGGGAAAGCCGTCGGCATGGCCGACACCGAACGCCAGGCTGAGTGCGAGGCCGCACAGGCCAAGCAGGCTTCGTTGGGAAAAGATCATTGTCTTGGCTCCATGAATCGATTAGGGGTGCCGGATGATCGCCCCGCTCCGCATAATGATCCACCGCTGATTTCAGCTTGATCCATCGCAATTGCTTATGGCAACACCCGGCCCGCAACTCGCGCTCAACCTTCGGCGGCTTCGCCTTCGTCACCTGGAAATTCTGCTTGAGCTCAATCGGCATGGCAGCCTAACCAGCACCGCCGAGGCGCTGGGCGTGAGCCAGCCGGCTGTGTCGCAGTGGCTGGCCGAGATAGAGGCGGCCCTCGGCGTGCCTCTGTTCGTCCGCGGCCGGCAGTTGCAGCCGAGCGCCTACCTGCCGGTTGCGCTGCGTTACGCGCGCCGGATGGTCGCTGATTCGCATCAGTTGGAAATCGAGCTCGAGTCGGTGTCGACCGGTTCGATGGGCGTGGTGCGCATCGGCAGCATGGGGGTGGGAAGTGCAGGGCTGTTGCCGCGCGCGCTGGTGCAGATAGGGGGTCAGCCCGAGAGGCTGCAGATCGAGGTGGTGGAAGACATTGCGTCCGGACTCTGGGCACGCTTCGGGCGCCGAGAAATCGATCTGATCGTCGGTCGACTCGACGAACGTGCCTTCGGCTCTCAAGTGCGCAGTGAGTCGCTATTTAATGATCCGCACTGCGTGGTTGTTGGACGTGCTCACCCATTGCTGCGCGCCGCGAGGCAGACCTGGTCCCGGGCTGCCGCTTATCCATGGATACTTCCGCCGCGCGACACTGCCCTGCGCCGGGCCATTGACAGCACCTTTCTGCACCATGGGCTGCCGCCCCCATTACCTTGGGTCGAATCAGCTTCCGGCGCGCTTAACAAAGAACTTCTGCAACGCACCGAATGCCTCAGCGTGACCTCCGGTGCGGCGGCAATGCGGGACGAGGCGCTTGGCTCGCTTTCCGTGCTGCGGCTGCGGCTCAGCCACGACGTCGGGCCCGTCGGAATGGTCTGGGACGCAAGAGAAGAGAGCCCCGCGTTGCAGAGTGTGCTCGAGGCACTGCGCGCATCCTCTCGATCGAAGTGACGGGCGAGGCAAACTGATTGCTGCCAAGCTCTGGAGGTCCACTGGACACGCGTCTACGGCTGCGCCGGCGCTCCTGGCAAGCCCAGTGTCAGCTCTGTGGCTCCCATTCGATAAAGAGCGCGAGTCCGGCCCTCGGCCCTCCCAGGAAAACAATCGTGCGGTCGGCGCCGCACTACTAGCTACCCAAGCAGCGTCAGCTAGCTGTATTTTCTCAACGCGTTGTTCCCGCCGAAGCCAGGGCGAAGGACTTTGAGAAAGGCCGGGTGACGAGTCCCAGGTTCGGGCTGTCCCATCACTCTCACACTCGAACTCCCGGGCAATTGCTGGAGCCTGATCGTTCCGCGCGACGTGATGTTCGGTGGTCCGGGACATTACCGCGTACTACTCGCATGCTTTGAAGAGGATATTGCTCCGAATACCTTGAACGATCGTTTGAAGCGAGCTCACGCAGGCTGGGCTTCCGTCGCGACACACCGATCCAAGCCATCAGCATCGCGCAGCACATAGCCATCGTCGTCGATCGCGGGCAACTGGCCGAAGGGGTTGATCTGCTGGTAGGCTTTGCCCTTGTGTTCGCGATAGAGGTGAAAGCTGACGGGCACGCGCAGGTAAGTGCTTGTGCATGCACTGCAGGATCTTCTCGCGCGGCATTCGCCAAGGCAGTGAGGCTGGAAGGAAAAAATCCCTCCGTTGAAAACCGCAGCATTCTGCTCGGGTGAAAATGGCGTGACGGACACTTTGCCGAAGGAGACGATATGCAGAATTCGAAAAGGAGCTACCTGGAAGGTGAGGACATGACAAGGAAGCTGGAGGAGTTAATGCGCCTAGCACGAGGCGGCAAACTTGCGTGCACGGCTTTGCGCATCTTCCACCAGGACGGTACCTGGGAAGACATCGTTATAGGGGGTGACGAGAACGCGCGAATTCAAGCGCTGGCAGATCTGAGGGCTGCCTACGCGGGCGATCACTGAATAGAGCTGAGCATGTACCTACCCGCGACCGGTCGTGCGCCGTATGGTGTTGAAGCACGCTGGAGTCATCATGCCGGCGAGATTGGCTTCCCAAGTCGGCACCAAACACGCTCGCGGTTAGTTAGTCCGTAGTCAGGTCCGTCCTGACATTTCACACCAGTTCAAGACTCATCCAAGTTGACTTCGTACGATATGAGGCATCGCATTCGATCTGCCCCGCATCGCCTACTCGGGTGTCGTTTGCACTTGGCCGCGCGAATCAAAGATCATTGAAATTTTGGATCAATGCTGATTTCGGCAGTTGGCCGCGCAGGCCAATCGCAACCACCACGCCCCCCCCTGACCTCATCCCACTGCGGCGTACGGATACATGCCGGCCTGCAAACTGGATCTCTGACCATTCGTCCCGGCCGGTCTGCACGAGCCCCTTGAGCCGCAGCAGCCCGACTGGTGCTCGGTGAAGCCATTGGCGCAGATCGGCAGCCTCGAAGACTCTGCGGGGTTGGCAAGACCAGGTCTCGAAGAGTTCTCCGTGATCCGGCGGATGCACGCCATGTCCCTCATAGTCGCACTCCGGCAACGAGGCATGGCGCAGCGTGTGAGCGAGCGCGGGCGCCAGGTCCGCCAGCAAGGCGATCGGCAGTTGCGCCTGTGTCGTTTCGAGAGTGGGTGTCTGGCCAGCGATGCGCACGACCCATTCGCGAATTCGCGCGAGTTCGTCATGCGTGCTGCGATCGGCCTTGTTCAACACGATCAGGTCGCCCGCGCGCAACTGGCGCTCCAGCGTGTCAGCGAGGAGTGGGTCTCGCGCCTGCTGCAAAGCATCGCCCGCATCGACTAACACGATTACGCTGCCGAGGCTGAGGCCGGGGTCCGCCAGTCCGAGTTGAGCGATGCGCCAAGGGTCCGAGACGCCGCTCGCCTCGACCAAAACGGCGTCGAAAGGGATGCTTGAATCGAGCACCGCGATGAGAGCGCGCGACAGGTCGTCGCCGATCTGGCAGCAGACGCAACCATTCGTGAGGGCAATGGTGTCGCCGCTCGCGCTCGCGATCAGTTCGGCGTCGACGTTCAGCGCACCGAAATCGTTGACCAGAACCGCGATGCGCAGCCCGCGCGATTCGCGCAGCCAGTGGTTGACGAGGGTTGTCTTCCCCGCACCAAGAAAGCCGCCGATGACAGTCAACGGCAGTCGCGCCTTTGTCGCCATGTGCCGCTTCAGGCAAGGGCCGCACGGGCTTCGAACACGCGCCCCGAGAGCACCGTGCCCCAGATCCGCGCGTCCTTCAGCTTGATCGGATCCAGTTCGAGAGGATCGTCTTCCAGGACGCAGAAGTCCGCGCGCTTGCCGCATTCGATGCTGCCGATTTCGTGATCGAGCTTCAGCGTCCACGCGGCGCCCACCGTGATGGCACGCAGCGCCTGCGGCACATTGATGCGCTCCGCCGCGCCGAGCACCCGACCCTTCGGCGTGATGCGGTTGACGGCGCACCACGCGGTGAAGAGCGGTCCGAGGGGCGTGACCGGCGCGTCGGAATGGATCGCCAGCGCCACGCCGGCGGCCAGTGCGCTGCCGCACGCGTCGAGCCGGTTTGCGCGGTCGGGCCCCATCGTCATCTCGTAGTGCTGATCGCCCCAGTACCAGATGTGATTGGCAAAAAGGTTCGCGCAGAGGCCCAACGCCGCCATGCGCCGGAACATCGGTGCATCGATCATTTGGCCGTGTTGTAGGGTATGGCGGTGGTCCGCGCGTGGTGCGCGGGTCAGCACGCGCTCGACCGCATCGATTGCAACTTGGCTCGCCTCGTCGCCGTTGGTATGCGTGTGGATGGTGAGGCCGGCGCGGTGATAGGTTTCGAAATCGGCTTCGTACTGCGCCGGCGCCATGACCCAAATGCCGTTCGGCGCGCCGTTGAAATGTCCCGGCCAGCGCAGCCGGGCCGAAAAGCCCTGGATCGAGCCGTCGAGCATCATCTTCACCAAGCCGTAGCGCAGCCGGTCGGTGTTTCGGGGCAGCAGGCTCTTCACATGATCGGCGCCCAGCGGCGCGCCGTGCGTTCCGTGGAAGGCCTGGAACGCGGGCAGGATGCGCACGGCGAAACCGGCGTCGCCGGTCACCTTCTCGAGCACCGCGCAATCTTCCTCGGTGAGCTTGTTGACTAGGTCGGTCGCAGTCGTCACGCCTTGCAGGCATGCCAGCTTTCCGAAGGAGCGCACGCCGGCCTCGGTCATTGGCGCCATCAGCCCCGCGTTGCCGATCTTGCGCAGCACCAG
>JBBJMS010000246.1:0-3242 GCA_037720315.1 Variovorax sp.
CGACCGCGACCACTTCGGCCGCATCTTCTACAACCAGGCCAACATGAGCGCGCAGGGCATCGCGCAGATCGCGGTGGTGATGGGCTCGTGCACCGCGGGCGGCGCCTACGTGCCGGCCATGAGCGACGAGTCGATCATCGTCAAGAACCAGGGCACCATCTTCCTCGGCGGCCCGCCGCTCGTGAAGGCTGCCACCGGCGAAGTGGTCACGGCCGAAGACCTGGGCGGCGGCGACGTGCACACGCGGCTGTCGGGCGTGGCCGACCACCTGGCGCAGAACGACCTGCATGCGCTGGCGCTGGCGCGCTCGGCCATCGCGAACCTGAATGCGGCGACCGCATCGAAGGACGGCGCTGCATCGGGTGCCGAAGTACAGGCGCCTGCCTTTCCCGCGGACGAACTCTACGGCGTGATACCCACCGACACCCGCAAGCCCTTCGACGTGCGCGAAATCATTGCGCGCATCGTCGACGGCAGCGAGTTCCACGAGTTCAAGTCACGCTTCGGTGCCACGCTGGTCTGCGGCTTCGCCGAGATCGAGGGCATGCCCGTCGGCATCGTCGCCAACAACGGCATCCTGTTCTCCGAATCGGCGCAGAAGGGCGCGCACTTCATCGAGCTGTGCTGCCAGCGCAAGACCCCGCTCGTGTTCCTGCAGAACATCACCGGCTTCATGGTCGGTCGCAAGTACGAGAACGAAGGCATCGCGCGCCACGGCGCCAAGATGGTGACCGCAGTGGCCACTGCCAACGTGCCCAAGTTCACCATCATCATCGGCGGCAGTTTCGGTGCCGGCAACTACGGCATGTGCGGCCGGGCCTATTCGCCGCGCTTCCTGTGGATGTGGCCGAACGCGCGCATCAGCGTGATGGGCGGCGAGCAGGCGGCCGGCGTGCTGGCCACCGTCAAGCGCGACGGCATCGAGGCCAGGGGCGGCACCTGGAGCGCCGAGGAAGAAGAAGCCTTCAAGGCGCCGATCCGCCAGCAGTACGAGGTGCAGGGCCACCCGTATTACGCGACGGCTCGGCTGTGGGACGACGGCATCATCGACCCGGCCGACACGCGCCGCGTGCTGGCGCTGGGCCTGGCCGCCGCACGCAACGCGCCGATTCCCGAACCGAAGTTCGGCATCTTTCGCATGTGAGGACGCGTGGCATGGTGCTTTCGAACTACTTCGCCAGCCTCGCGCGCTACCACGCCTGGGCCACGCACAAGCTGCTGGCCTCGAACCTCGCTTTGCTGTCGCACGAAGAATGGCACCGCGACTGCGGTCTTTTCTTTCGTTCGGTGCACGGAACGGTCAACCACCTGCTGGTGGCCGACGGCGGCTGGTATGCGCGCTTCGCCCAAGGGCAATCGTTGCGCACGCCGCTCGATGCCGAACTGCACACCGACCGCGCCGCTTTGTGCAGCGCGCTCGGCCAGGCGGTCGAACGGTGGAGCTTCTGGCTGCCGGCGCTCGCCCCCGAGCGCTTCGACGGCGAACTGGCCTACACGCGCAACAACGGCGAGGAGGTGTGCATCCCCTTCGCGCCGGCGCTCGGCCATGTGTTCAACCACGCCACCCACCACCGCGGCCAGCTGACGGCCGCGCTCACGGCCATGCGCCAACCCGGGCCCGAGCTCGACTGGGTTTACTTGCTGCAACAGGAGTCACGTCAACAATGAGCGCATCGTTCACCACCCTCGAACTTGGCTTCGAAGGCGCGGTTGCGCGCATCTGGCTCGATCGGCCCGAGCTGCGCAACGCCTTCGACGATGTCGTCATCCGCGAGCTCGGCGAAGCCTTTTCGCAAGCGAGCGTCGCGCCGGACGTGCGCGTGATCGTGCTGGGCGCGAACGGACCGGCCTTCTGCGCGGGCGCCAACCTCAACTGGATGCGACGCGCGGCCGACTTCACGCACGAGCAGAACCTGGCCGACGCGGGCGGGCTGGCTGCCATGCTGCGCACGATCCACGAGAGCCCGAAGCCGGTGATCGCGCGGGTGCAGGGCGACGTGTATGCGGGCGGCATGGGGCTGGTCGCGGCTTGCGACGTGGCCGTCACCGTCGACACGGCCTGGTACTGCCTCAGCGAGGTCAGGATCGGCTTGATTCCGGCGACCATCAGTCCTTACGTGCTGCGCGCGATGGGCACGCGCGCGGCGCAGCGCTACTTCCTCACCGCCGAGCGCTTCACGGCCGCCGAGGCGCACCGCATCGGCTTCGTGCACGAGGTGGTGGCGGCCGATGCGCTCGATGCCAAGGTGGCCGAGCTGGTGAAGGCCTTCACTGACGCGAGCCCGGCGGCGGTGCGCGCATGCAAGCAGTTGATTGCCGAGGTCGCCGGCCGTGAGATCGACGATGCGCTGGTCGCGAAGACGGTGCAGGGCATTGCCGACATCCGCGCCAGCGACGAGGGGCGCGAGGGCGTGCAGGCGTTCTTGCAGAAGCGCAAGCCGTCGTGGCTCGGGAGCGCGTCATGACCGCGCTCGACACGCCCCAGCTTCTTGCGCTGGCCGCTGCCGTCGGTTGGGCCAGCGGCGTGCGGCTCTATCTCGTCGTGCTGCTGACCGGGATGGCCGGCTACTTCGGCTGGGTGCCGCTGCCCAATGGACTTCAGTTGCTGGCCCATCCGGTCGTCTTGGCAGCCAGCGGCTTCATGGTCTTCATCGAATTCTTCGCCGACAAGATCCCCGGCCTCGATTCGCTGTGGGACATGGTGCATACGGCTATTCGCATACCGGCCGGCGCGGCGCTCGCGGCCAGCGTGTTCGGTGCCGACCATGCCGTGATGGCAATCGCAGCGGCGCTGCTCGGCGGCGGCTTCGCGGCCACGGCGCATGCGGCCAAGGCCACCACGCGCGCGGCGATCAACACCTCGCCGGAGCCGTTCAGCAACGTCGGCGCGTCGCTGGTCGAGGACGCCATGGTGCCGGCCGGGCTCTGGTTGGCGGTTGCGCATCCGCTGGTGTTCGGCTTGTTCTTCATCGTCGTGCTGGTGGCCAGCGTCTGGCTCATTCGCAAGAGCTGGCGCTTCCTCACGGCGCTGTTCGGGCGCGTTGCGCGCATCTTCAGCGGCCGGCCCGATCCGGGCGTGTTGCCCGCGTTCCAGTTAAAGAAATCACCCCCGGAAGACAGCCCTCATGTTTAAGAAGATCCTGATCGCCAACCGTGGCGAGATTGCGTGCCGTGTTGCAGCAACGGCGCGTCGCATGGCTATCCGCACCGTCGCCGTGTACTCCGATGCCGACGCGCACGCC
>JBBJMS010000096.1:0-13220 GCA_037720315.1 Variovorax sp.
ATGATCGCGCCGCTCATGACCTGCTCGGCGCGGCTTCCGGTCTATGCGCTGCTGATCGCGGCCTTCATCCCGGCGCGCACCGTTGCCGGTGTGTTCAACCTGCAGGGCGTCGTGCTGTTCGCGCTGTATGTGTTCGGCATCGTGTCCGCGCTGGCGGTGGCCTGGGTGATGAAGCGTTTTCGCGGGCACAAGCAGCACTCGCCGCTGATGATGGAGCTGCCCGCCTACCGCTGGCCCAGCCCGCGCAACCTGGCGCATGGGCTCTACGAGCGCGCCGGCATCTTCATCCGCCGCGTGGGCACCATCATCCTCACGCTCACCATCCTGCTGTGGTTCCTGTCGACCTTTCCGCGCCGCCGGACGCGACGGGGCCGGCCATCCAGTACAGCCTGGCCGGGATGACGGCCGCGGGCTCGAGCCGATCTTTGCGCCGATCGGCTTCAACTGGCAAATCGCGATCGCGCTGGTGCCGGCATGGCGGCGCGCGAGGTCGCGGTGGCGCTCGGCACCGTGTATGCGCCTGGCCACCGGCGACGACGCGGCCGGCGGTGCAGCCGCTGATCGCGGCCAGCTATCGCCGCGCGATGTCGCTGCTCGTCTGGTACGGGCGCCGCAATGCCTGTCGACGCTGGCTGCGGTGCGGCGCGAAACCGGCTCCTGGCGCCACGTCTGGATCATGGCGGGCTACCTGTTCGGGCTGGCCTATGCGGCCTGCTGGATCACCTACCGGGTAACGCTGGCCTTTACCGGAGGATGAGATGACGCAGGAAATCGCCGTCGGGTTGATCGTCGCGCTCGCGGCGTTCTATGCGGTCTGGCGTTGGATGCCGGCCGGCTGGCGCCGCGCCGCCGCAGCCCGCCTTGCCGCGGGCACGTGGCGCGCCGGGCTGGTCGATGCGCAGCGCGCGGAGAAGCTGGCCGCGTCGCTCGGCAAGGCCGGCGGCTGCGGTTCATGCGACAGCCGCAGCAGCTGTGCAGGGAAGGGCGCGGCTGCGTCCCAGACGCAGCGCAAAGCGCCTGCAGCGGGCGCGCGCTGATCGAGTGGCGGCCGCGCATATCCTGATCGCGGGCGCGGGCATCGCCGGCCTCGCCAGTGCGCTGGCCCTCGCGCGACGCGGCCACGGTGTCGACGTTTGCGAGCAGGCGCCGGCATTCGCCGAAGTGGGCGCCGGAATCCAGCTCGGCCCGAACGTCACGCGCCGGCTGCAGTCGCTCGGCTTGCTCGACGACCTGTTGCGCGTTGCGGCGCAGCCCGAAGCGCTGGTGGTGCGCAGCGCGGTGCATGGCGGCTCGATCGCCCGCCTGCCGCTGGGCGGCGACATCGCAAGGCGCTACGGCGCGCCCTACCTTTGCGCACGCAGGGCCGATGTACATGCGCTGCTGTTGAACGCCGTGCATGCCGGTGGGAAGGTGGCGCTTGCCGCCGGTGTGCGCATCGCCGATGCCGTCGGGCGTGAAGGCCGCGTTTGCGTGTCGAGCGCCGACGGCCGTGCCTGGGACGCCGATGCGCTGATCGGCGCCGATGGGCTCTGGAGCGCCATGCGTTCGCAAGTGATCGAAAATTCGCCCCCACCCCGCAGCACCGGCCACACCGCATGGCGCGCGCTGGTGGTGCAGTCGGCACTGCCGCAAGCATTGCGCAGCAGGGAGATCGATGTCTGGCTCGGCCCGCGTCTGCATGCGGTGGCCTATCCGGTGCAGCGCGGCGATGCGCTCAACGTGGTGGTGCTGGCCGAGTCGGCCGCGGCAGGCGATGCGCGCGACTGGAATCGAGCGAGCAGCCTGGCCGCGCTGCAGGCCGCAACGGGCCGCTGCGCCCCGGCGCTGCAGGCCTTGATCGAGGCGATGCCTTCATGGGGTGCCTGGACGCTCCATGACCGGCCCCCACTCACCGGGCCCGAGCAGATGGCGGCCGATCGGGTGGGGCTGGTCGGCGACGCTGCGCATCCGATGCTGCCCTACCTGGCGCAGGGCGCGGGCATGGCAATCGAGGATGCTGTCGCGCTGGCCGATGCGCTCGGCGGTGCGGCTTCGCCCGAAGTGCCCGCCGCTTTGACGCGTTATGCGGCCGTGCGCTGGGAGCGCAATGCGCGGGTGCAGGCGCGTGCGCGGCGCAACGGCGAGATCTTCCATGCAACCGGGCCGATACGCGTCGGCCGCGATGCGGCATTGAGGGTTCTGGGCTCGCGCTTGCTCGACCTGCCTTGGCTCTACGGCGGCTAGCTTACAAAACGAAGCTCTGGAGGTGGTCGATGCGTTCGGCCAGCCCATGCGCACCGAGGTAGTGGCTCATGTTGCCGCCGCGCACTTCGAGCAACGCCACTTCGAGCTCGGCCAGCATGCTGCTCTTCACCGTCTCGTAAGCAGTGGGCAGGTCGTCGTGCGTTTCGGCGTAGGCACCTGCGATAAGGCGTGCGGCCGCTGGCGCGCCGCAGGCCACGCATTCCGCCACTGCAGTCGGACTGGGCTCGGCGCCGCGCTCGAGCAGCAGGCCAACCAGCTCGGGCGAAACCGCGCTGTCGATATGGTCGAGCGCGTCGCTGCCAACCGGCGCGCCGGCGCGGGCCGGCGCGGCGTGGGCACCGTGGCTGAGCGCCAGATCGGTCGCGGTGGCGCTGCCTTGAGCGATCCGTCGAGTGCCACACCGGTGGCGGCCAGCTGCTCGACCAGCGCTGGATCGTCGGTCGCGACCGCGTGACGCAGGGCCACGCGCGAGAGCGCGCGTCGCCCGCCAGCGTGCCTTCGGCAAGGCGTGCGCCAGGCGACCGGCGCCGGTAGAAGTCGACCAGCTTGTCCATCAGTTCGATCGCGAGCCCATGCGTCTCGTGGCGCTCGTCGAGGTATTCGAGCAAGGTTTGTCCGGTGAAGTAGTCGCCAGCCGGTTCGAGCGGGTCTTCGTCCAGGTGCAGCGCAGCGAAGGCGCCGTGCAGGTCGGTTGCGAGACTGGTGGTCGCGTCTTCATGCATAGCGTGCGTCCAGGCTTCGGGCAGGCCTTGCTTCCACGCCAGGATGTGCCCGTGTTCTGCGCCGGGCTCGACCACCGCATAGATGCGGTCGCAGTGCTCGAAGCCGCCGAAGGGCAGGGCGGTGAGCTTGCCGTTCGGTGAGCCCTCGAGTTCGTGCGCGATCCAGCCTTGCAGGTCGGCGTCGTCTTCCTGATGGTCTTTCTGGACACTGCTGCCGTTTCCGAACAGCGCGCTCCAGCTCACGGCTTCCTCGTTGCCGTTCATGCGCAGCGACAAGTCGTAGTCGATGCGCCCGCCGGCCGTTTGCCGCCACATCGCGGCGAGCTGCTCCGGGATCGGACCGGCGCACACAGCTTGGACCGCGTCGATCTCCGAGGGCGTCATCGGCGCGCGGGCATCGAAGATCACCCGGTCTGCAAAGAGCACGATGCCGTGCTCGCGCAGCACGGCCAGTTCGTCGTCGGAAAGGTAATCGGTCACTGTGTCTCCTGGTCTGGGTGCGCTTCAAAGATCCGTTCGGAGCTTCCAGATCTCCGGGAACAAAACCACGTCGAGCATCTTGCGCAAATAGCTTACGCCGCCGGTGCCGCCCGTGCCACGCTTGAAGCCGATCACGCGCTCCACGGTGGTCACATGGCGAAAGCGCCAGAGGCGGAAAGCGTCTTCGAGATCGGTCAGTTCCTCGCCGAGCTGGTAAATGTCCCAGTGCGCCTTAGGATCGCGGTAGGCGACCAGCCAGGCCTGCTCGACGCCGTCGCTCACTTCATACGGTTGCGTCCAGTCGCGCTCCACATGGTCCGCCGGCACGTCGAGGCCGCGGCGCGCAAGAAGGCGCAGCGCCTCGTCGTAGAGCGAGGGCGCGCGCCATGCCAGGTCGACTTCGGCCAGCAGTTCGGGCCGGTGCTCGTGCGGCTTCAGCATGGCCGCGTTCTTGTTGCCGAGCGCGAACTCGATGCAGCGGTACTGCCAGCTCTGGAAGCCGCTGGAGCTGCCGAGGTAGGGCCGCATCGCGCTGTATTCGGGCGGCGTCATGGTAGCCAGCACGTCCCAGGCATGCACCAGCTGTTCCATGATGCGCGAGACGCGCGCCAGCATCTTGAAGGCGCTCCCCAGATCGTCCTGCGCGACGCAGCGTATCGCCGCCCGAAGCTCGTGAAGCATGAGCTTCATCCACAGCTCGCTGGTCTGGTGCTGCACGATGAAGAGCAGCTCGTCATGCGAGGGCGAACGCGGGTGCTGCGCGTTGAGAATGGTGTCGAGGCTCAGGTAGTCGCTGTAGCTCATCGAGGCGCTGAAGTCGAGTTGCGCCTTCTCGTCGTGAACGATTTTTTCAGTGCTCATGGCGGCTCCTCAGGTCACGGCAAGCTTCTGGTTGAACTCGGGCCGTTTCCATTCTTCGTGGTCGAGCAGCTGGACGATATGCTCGACCGCATTCCAGACATCTTCGAACCCGACGTAGAGCGGCGTGAAGCCGAAGCGCAGGATGTCTGGCATCTGCGAATCGCCGGCGCGGAAGTCGCCGATCACGCCGCGTGCAATCAACGCCTGCACGATCGCATAGGCGCCCGGAGCACCGTCGCTCATCGCAAGGCACACCTGCGATCCGCGCTCGGCATGTTCGCGCGGCGTGACGAGCGCGAAGCGGCCGGCGCAGCGCGCCTCGACCAGCGCGATGAAGGCATCGGTGAGGGCCAGCGACTTGCTGCGCAGCACGGACATGGCGCCTTGCCCAGCCGAAAGTGCGTCGGCCGCGAGCACCGTGTCGAGTCCGCATTCGAGTGCCGCGAGTGCGACGATCGGCTGCGTGCCACAGAGGTAGCGGGCGATGCCGGCGGCCGGCCGGTAGTGCGGCTTGAACTTGAACGGCGCTGCATGCCCCCACCAGCCCGACAAGGGTTGCTCGAACCGGCCGGCATGCCGCGCGTGCACCCACACGAAGGCCGGTGCGCCAGGCCCCCCGTTCAAATACTTGTAGCCGCAGCCGATCGCGAAATCCGCGTCGCAGTCATTCAGCGCCACCGGCACCGCGCCCGCGCTGTGCGCCAGGTCCCACACGGTGAGCGCGCCTGCCGCATGAGCCGCGGCGGTGACGGCTTTCATGTCGTGCATGGCGCCGGTGCGGTAGTTGACGTGGGTCAGCATCAGCACGGCCACTTCGTCGGTCAGCGCGGCCGGCAACTCTTGCGCCTCGATCAGCCTCAGCGTGAAGCCGCGCTCGCGACACAGCGACTCGGCAATGTAGAGGTCGGTCGGGAAGTTGCTGCGCTCGCTCAGCACGACGCGGCGAGCGCCGCCCTGCATTTGCGACAGCGCCGCGAACAGTACCTTGTACAGGTTGATCGAGGTGCTGTCGGTGCACACCAGCTCGCCGGACGCCGCGCCGACCAGGCGCGCCAGCTTGTCGCCCAGGCGCTGCGGCAGGTCGAACCAGCCGGCGCTGTTCCAGGAGCGGATCAGGCCGTCGCCCCATTCCTGCGTCACGACTTCGGCGATGCGCGCCGGTGCGGCCTTCGGCAGCACCCCGAGCGAATTGCCGTCGAGGTAGATCACGCCCGCGGGCAGCATGAACTGGTCGCGCAGGGCGACCAGCGGGTCGGCTGCATCGCGCTGCCGGCAATCGTCGAGTGTCATGGTGTTTGAAGTGTGAGTTCGCGCAGCACCGCGCGCACGGGGGAGGCATCGGCCGTGACGAGCTTCAACGGCAGCGCAATGAGTTCGTAGTCGCCTTCGGGCACGTCGTCGAGCACGAGGTTTTCGAGCACGCGCAGGCCGAGGCGGCGAATGGTCTGGTGGCTGTCGAGCGTCTTGCTGTCGGCCGGGTCGATGCTTGCAGTGTCGATGCCGATCAGCTGCACGCCGAGCGCCGCGAGGCGTTCGATGGTGGCGGGCGCGAAGGCGGCCAGGTCGCCGTCCCACCGATCGACCGGCGCACATTCATAGGTGCGCACCAGCACGCGTGCGGGGAGCTTTGCGACTGCATGGGACAGGTGTTCCCATTCGATCAACGCGCCGCAGCCGATCGCATGAATGATGCGGCAGGTGCCGAGGTAGGGCGCCAGGTCGACGTGACCGATGGTCGCGCCCGCGGCGTCGTAGTGCAGCGGTGCATCCGCATGCGCGCCCACATGCGGCGACAGCGTGATCTCGCTCACGTTGACCGGACAGCCCGGCGCGATCGTCGCAGCCCAGCGCTGACGGTAAGGCGTGTCGCCGGGAAACACCGGCGCGCCTTCGTGCACCGGCGGAGATATATCCCAGAGGCGTTGATTCATGGCGCCAAGTTAACGCCGCGGGCAAGGTCGTGGTGTCGGTTATTCCCAACAAGTTGGGCGAGCCTAAATCTTGCCCAGGAGCAGGAATTCCATCAGCGCTTTTTGCGCATGCAGCCGGTTCTCGGCCTCTTCCCACACCACCGATTGCGGACCGTCGATCACCTCGGCCTGCACCTCTTCGCCGCGGTGTGCCGGCAGGCAGTGCATGAAGAGGGCGTCGGGCTGCGCCACGCGCATCATTTCTTCGTCGACGCACCACTCGGCGAACGCTGCGCGACGGGCGTCGTTCTCGGCCTCGAAGCCCATGCTGGTCCAGACATCGGTGGTCACCAAGTCGGCGTCGCGGCAGGCTTCCATCGGGTCCTTGAAGACCTTGTAGCTGTCGGCAGACCGGATGCCGGCGATCGACTGGTCGACCTCGTAGCCGCTGGGCGTGCTCACATGCACCTTGAAGCCGAGGATCTCGCTGGCCTGGAGCCAGGTGTTGGCCATGTTGTTGCCGTCGCCGACCCAGGCGACGGTCTTGCCGGCGATGGAGCCGCGATGCTCGATGAAAGTGAAGATGTCGGCCAGGATCTGGCAGGGGTGGAACTCGTTGGTGAGCCCGTTGATCACCGGCACCCGCGAATGGGCCGCGAAGGTTTCGATCTTGGTCTGCTCGTAGGTGCGGATCATCACCACGTCGACCATGCGGCTGATGACCTTGGCGCTGTCTTCGATGGGTTCGGCGCGGCCGAGCTGGCTGTCGCCGGTGGTCAGGTGCACCACGCTGCCGCCCATCTGGTACATGCCAGCCTCGAAGCTGACGCGGGTGCGCGTCGAGGCCTTCTCGAAGATCATCGCCAGCGTGCGGTCGACCAGCGGCTGGTGGCGTTCGTAGGCCTTGAACTTCTTCTTGATCAGCGCTGCTCGCGCGAAGACATGCGCGTATTCGTCGGCCGTCAGATCCGAGAACTGAAGGTAGTGCCGGATCGGCTGGGCGTCGCTCATGGCGCCGGCTCCGCCAGAAAGGCCTTCACGATCGGCGCGAGGATGGCCACGATCTCGTCGGCTTCGGCGATGCTCAGGATCAGCGGCGGCACGAGCCGAATTACGCTGTCGGCCGTCACGCTCAAGAGCAGGCCGGCTTCGCAGGCGCGATTGAGGATCACGCCGCACGGCCGGTCGAGCTCGACGCCGAGCATCAGGCCCTGGCCGCGGATTTCCTTCACGCCGGGCAGTGCGGCCAATTCGCGTTCGAGCGCGGTTTTCAGATGCGCACCGACGGTGGCGGCGTTGTCGAGCAGCTTGTGCTCTTCCATGATCCGGATGGTCTCGATGCCGGCACGCATGGCAAGCGGATTGCCGCCGAAGGTGGTGCCGTGATGGCCCGGCGCAAACATGTTGGCCGCCCGCGGGCCGGCCACCACGGCGCCGATCGGCACGCCCGAACCCAGCCCCTTGGCGAGTGGCATCACGTCCGGCACGATGCCGGCCCACTGGTGTGCAAACCACTTGCCGGTGCGACCCATGCCGCACTGCACTTCATCGATCATCAGCAGCCAGTCGCGCTCGTCGCACAGCGCGCGCACCTGGCGCAGGTATTCCCAGCGCATCGGGTGGATGCCGCCTTCGCCCTGGATGGTCTCGAAGAAAACCGCCACCACGTTCGGGTTGCCTTCGGTCGCCGACTTCAGCGCGTCGATGTCGTTCAGCGGCACGCGGATGAAACCCTCGACCAGCGGGCCGAAGCCCTTCTGCACCTTGGGATTGCCGGTGGCCGACAGCGTGGCGATGCTGCGGCCGTGGAAGGCGGCTTCGTAGACCACGATCTCCGGCCGCTCGATGCCCTTGTCGTGGCCGAACTTGCGCGCCAGCTTGAGCGCGGCCTCGTTGGCCTCCAGACCGGTGCAGCAGAAGAAGGCGTTGGTCAGGCCCGAAAGCTCGCACAGCTTGGCGGCCAATGCTTCCTGGCCCGGCACGTTGTAGTAGTTGGAGCTGTGGATCAGCTTGGCGATCTGGTCCTGCAGCGCCGGCACCAGTTCGGGATGGTTGTGGCCGAGCGTGTTGACCGCGATGCCGCCCAGGCCGTCGAGATAGGCGCGGCCCTCGGTGTCCCAGACTCGGCAACCCTGGCCATGCGACAGCGCGATCGGCAGTCGCGCATAGGTGTTCATGACGTGGGAGGACGACGTTGACGAAGGGGCGCTGGCACTCATGCAAATATCTCCGGTTCATCCGAAACGCAAACGGGAATTCTAGGCGCCGCGTTCGATGCGTCCGGTGAGGATTGCGCATCACAGCGATGCGCCACCGCCTCGCTCGAACCCCCCCGGATAGAATCGTTGTGCAGCGCAGCAAGTGCGTGTCTTCCTCCCGCCAACCGATGGTTTCCCCCGCCGCCAAAGAAGTTTTCATCCAGGGCATCACGAGCGATGGCCGGGTTTTTCGTCCGAGCGATTGGGCGGAGAGGCTGGCGGGCGTGATGTGCTCTTTTCGGCCCGGCGGACCGCAGCCGGGGAGCCATCTGAACTACTCGCCCTGGTGCGTGCCGACCGTGGTGAACGGCATCAAGTGCGTGGTCGTGAGCCAGCAACTGCGCGATGCCGAGGTCATGGCCTGGGACTTCGTGATGAACTTCGCCAAGGACAACGACCTGCAGGTGGCAGAAGCCTGTTTGGTGCCGGACGCCAAGCCGTAGGGGCAGTGCGGCGAGCCCATGAAAAAACCGCCCGAAGGCGGTTTGTCCACTTTGCTGCAGCGCACCCCGATCAAACGGCGGACTGGATGTCGAGAGCCGGTCCGGGCTGTTTGCCTGAATACGTCAGGCGGCGGCCTTTTCGGGGGCGAGTGCCAGGTTCTTGACCTTGGTCGACAGGCGGCTCTTGTCGCGAGCAGCCTTGTTCTTGTGGAAGATGCCCTTGTCGGCGACGGTGTCGACGATGCTCTGGGCCTTCGCGAAGAGTTCTGCCGCCTTGGTCTTGTCGCCGGCCAATACGGCCTTCTCGACATTCTTCACGGCGGTGCGGTATTTGGAACGCAGCGAGGTGTTCGCAGCGTTGAGCTTGACGTCCTGGCGGACGCGCTTGCGGCCCGACGCGAGTCGGGGGTTCTTTTTCTTGGGCTTGGCGGATGCCATAAATAGAGTTTCCTTGGTGTCTGGGGATGATGCAGCAAAGCCCTCCATTATAGGCGAGCCATCGCACACGCTGCCTGTTGCGCGGAAAAGCCCGTGCTGCCGCCTACACTTGCGCCCGTGTCGCTGCTTAGATCCGCCTCCACCGTCTCTCTCCTGACGCTCGCCTCGCGGGTTACCGGGCTCATCCGCGATCTGCTTATGGCGTCGGTATTCGGCGTCAGCGCGCTGACCGATGCCTTCAACGTCGCTTTTCGCATTCCCAATCTGTTCCGCCGCGTTCTTGGCGAGGGCGCTTTCAGCCAGGCCTTCGTGCCGGTGCTTGCGGCTACCCGGACGGAGCAAGGCGACGAAGGCGCCCGCGCCCTCGTCGACCATGTCGCAACCCTGCTCACCTGGACCCTGGTGCTGTTGTGCATCGCAGGCGTGGTGGCGGCGCCGCTGCTCGTCCTGGCGATGGCCAGCGGCCTGAAGCAGACCCCCCAGGGTTTCGATGCGGCCGTCGTCATGACCCGCTGGATGTTCCCCTACATCGGGTTCATGTCGCTGGTGGCGCTGGCGGGCGGCATTCTCAACACCTGGCGCAAGTTCGCAGTGCCGGCGGCGGCGCCGGTGCTGCTCAACGTGTCGCTGATCCTGTCGATCGTGCTGGGCGCGCCCTGGTTCCGCCGGCACGGCATCGAGCCGATCTATGCGCAGTGCGTCGGCGTGATGGTGGGTGGGTTGCTGCAGCTTGCTTTGCAGATCCCTGCGCTGCGCGCCGTGGGCATGCTGCCGCGCATCGGCGGCAGTTGGAGGGCCATACGTGCGGCATGGGCCGACCCCGTCACGCGCAAGATCACGAAGCTGATGTTTCCTGCGCTGATCGGCGTGAGCGTGGCGCAGATCTCGCTGCTCATCAACACGCAGATCGCCTCTCATCTGGCGCTTGGTAGCGTGACCTGGATCACCTATGCCGACCGTCTGATGGAATTCCCCACCGCCATGCTGGGAGTTGCGCTCGGCGTGGTGCTGATGCCGCAGCTTGCCGGCGCACGAGCGGCGAAGGACGACGCGCGCTACTCGTCGCTGCTCGATTGGGGGCTGCGCCTCGTGGTGCTGCTCTCGGCGCCGGCTGCGGCGGCGCTGCTCGTGTTCTCGAAGCCGCTCGTCGCGGTGCTTTTCCACAACGGCGCCTTCAGCGACCTCGACGTGCGACGCACGACCTTGGCGCTCACCGGCTACGGCGTCGGGCTGGTCGGCATCGTCGCCATCAAGGTGCTGGCGCCGGGCTACTACGCCAAGCACGACATGCGCACGCCGATGCTGATCGCCGTGGGCGTATTGGTGCTGACGCAGGTGCTGAATTTCTTCCTGGTGCCTGTGCTGCAGCATGCCGCGCTGACGCTGACGATCGGCATTGGCGCAGTGGTCAACGCAATCTGGCTGCTGGCCGGCCTGCTTCGCCGCGGCAGCTACAAGCCCGAGCCGGGTTGGTGGAAGTTCGGGCTGCAGGTGTCGCTCGCTACCCTGGTGATGACGGCGCTCCTGGTCTGGGGCGCGCAGCATTTCGACTGGATCGGCCTGCGCTCGGACCGCTTGCTGCGCATCGGCCTGCTGGCGGGCCTGATTGCGGGCGCGGCGCTGCTCTACTTTGCGGTCCTCGCGGTTGCCGGCGTGAAGCTGCGCAGTTTCTTGCGTCGCTGAATGTTCCCGCAGCGCCGTCGCCTTGACGCTCCACACGCGCTCCTCTACAAAGACACATGACGTTCAGCTTCCGGGCGCCCACCGCGCTCGAATACTTCGATTCGCTGGTCAAGAGCGACGAGCAGTTCCCGCTGCTCGAAGCCGCCGCGAGCCTTGCGCAGGACGAGTATCCCGAACTCGACGTGCAGCAGGTGCTGGGCGATGTCGACCAATTGCTTGCAAGGCTGAAGCGCCGGCTGCCGGCGGATGCGGCTCCCCTGCAACGCCTGCGCGCGCTCAACCAGTTCTTCTTTCACGACCTGAGCTTCGGCGGCAACGTCAACGACTATTACGACCCGGACAACAGCTATCTCAACGCGGTGCTGCGCACACGGCGCGGCATCCCGATTTCGCTGGCCGTGCTATGGATGGAACTCGCGCAAGGGCTCGACCTGCAGGCTCGCGGCGTGGGTTTCCCGGGTCACTTCATGCTCAAGGTGACGCTGCCGAAGGGTCAGGTCGTGATCGATCCGTTCACCGGCAAGTCGCTGTCGCGCGAAGAACTGAACGAGCGGCTCGAACCGTACAAGCGCAGCAACGGCCTGGTGGGCGATTTCGACGTCCCGCTCGGGCTCTATCTCCAGCCCGCCTCGCCACGCGAAATCATCGGACGAATGCTGCGCAACCTGAAGGAAGTGCACCGCGCCCAGGAAGACTGGCAGCGCGCCATCGCGGTGCAGGACCGGCTGGTCGCGCTGTTTCCCGATGCGTGGGGCGAGCATCGCGACCGCGGGCTTGCCCATGCCGAACAGGGCAACAGCGCGCTGGCCGTGCGCGACCTCGAAACCTATCTGACGCACGCCGAAGACGCCCTGGACATCGACGCCATCGCCGAACGCGTCGCCATGCTGCGGCGCGCGGAAAGTTGATGAGCGACACCAGGCTTCCGTCGGTCAGCCTGGGGACGCTGCACGAGTTTCATGGCGTGCAGCCGGTGCTGCCGGTGGCCGATGCAGCCCGCGCAGCGCGCTATTTCTGCGACGTGCTGGGCTTCGAGCTCGACTTCATCGCCGGCGAGCCGCCGAGTTATGCACGAGTTAAAAAGGGCGACCGCAGCTACGGCGATCCGGTCTACATCCGCCTCTGGCAATGCCGCCGGCGCGAGGGCGACTCGTGGCGCGGCGAAATCGTGATCCACGTCGGCCAGGATGTGGACGGCCTGCATGCCGCGTATGTGAAGCGCGGCGTCGACGTGGTCGAGGCGCCGGTGTCGCAGCCGTGGGGGCTGCGCGAGTTCGCGATCCGCGAGCCCGACGGGCATGTGCTGCGCTTTTGCGGTTATCTCTAGCGCATCAAACCAGTTGCGCAGCCTGCAGTTCTTTCTTGAGGTACGCGTAGAACAGCGGCGCCGCCACCAGGCCGGCCGGGCCGAATACCGCCTCGGCCACGAACATCACCGCCAGCAACTCCCAGACGCCCATGTGCGTGCGCCTTCCGACCACCTTGGCGTTGATCAGGTATTCCGCCTTGTGGATCAGGATCAGGAAAGCCAGGCATGCCAATGCGGTCACCGGCGACACGGACAGACCCACCACCGTGATCACGGCATTGCACAAAAGGTTGCCGACGATCGGAACGAGTCCGGCAACGAATGTCAGCGTGATCAGCGCCGGCGTGTAGGGCAACCGCAAGTCCCACATCGGCAGCACGAAGAGCAGGAAGATGGCGGTCAGGAAGGTGTTGAAGGCGGCAATCCAGAACTGCGCCGCCACGATCTGGCCGAAGGCCTGACCGAACAAGGTGATGCGCTGCTTCAATGCGTCGGAGAGCGGGCGCCGTACGGCGGGTTGTGGCGCTACGGCGGCCAGCGCGCCGACGATCAGTCCCACGTAGGCGAACAGAAGTGCACCTAGCCAGGCCCGGCCGGTGAGCGCCAGCGAGCCGGCCTGCGCGCGCAGGTAACCGGCAACCATGACCTGCACCTCCGCGGCGCCTTCGGGCAGGTAGGCGCCGATCTGGGGCGGCAGCTTGAGCCGCAGTTCGAGCACGGTTCGCGCGATGTAGTCGAGCAGTTCCTGGTACTGCTGAGGCGCACTGAGAACGAAATCGCGCGCCTCCGAAAACGCCAGCATCGCGAGCCCGATGGGGGCCAGCATGACAATCGTCGCGCTGATGAAGTGGGGCAAAGACGAGCGCGCCGCC